>CALCIK010000177.1 GCA_937907475.1 uncultured Bacteroidota bacterium
GCGCTCTTCAACAATTCAATCCATAAACGCAAACGGCAGATTTTTACCGAATTGGAATTGATGTCCACACCAAAAAGGCAGTTTTCTATAATGGTTTACTTTTCGTGGAAAAGGGTTTCCTGTATGCGTTGACTCTCTTTATTGGCAGGGTTGTATTCAAACAGTTCGCCTTCTTCGTCCGTTACAATCAGTTCGTCGTTGACCACTTCAATCTCATATCGGTGCAACGATTTCCCTTCTCTGTCTTCCAGAATTTTTAAATCATTCTTCACCGCGATCATCTCGTTTAATGCCGAAACCAAAAAATGTCCCGAACCCACTGCCGGGTCGCATATTTTTAACGAATTGACCATCTCGTTTGCTTTCTTTCTAGAAATCTTTTGCGGTATCAATTCATATATATCCTCAATCCTGTTTATCCCAAAATCAGGAAAATCCAGATCAAATTTCTGAACAACGGCTTTGCGAATGGTTTCACGACACATATACATGGTAATGAAACCCGGAGTGAAAAACGAACCGTCTTTGTAGCCGTTTATTTTCTCGAAAATCAATCCGAGAACCGAAGCGTTGATCAGCGTTTTGTTGTCTTCCTGAATTTCTTCCGAACCTTCGCTGCTAAAATCGTAAGCATCCAAGAACTGAAACAGATATTGCAAAGTATTCAGTTTGCCTGTACGCTTTTTACCTTGTTGGTCTTTCAGCACGGTTTGCGAAAAAACAGGAATAGTTTTATCGTCTTTCAGGTTGCTGATAAACAAAGTTACCTGTTCGAGTTCGGTAGGTTCAAAAAGCGAACTGTTCAGGTAAGGTACTTTCTCAAAAGCCTTTTTTACATCTTCGTTCCGCTCTTCATACCTGCGTGCCAAAACCTGAAAAAACAAACTGTTCAGGTCGTCAAATTCTTTTATTTTTTCGACGGTCAAAAACAAAAACGATTTATCACCTTTGTGGTAGGTGATGAGTTGGGCTTCCAACAACTTCAAAAACAAAATGCGGTTGATCCATGTAATAGACAATTCGAGGGCAACATTGAAAAGCCTTTCCTGAGGATTGCTTCCAAACCGGTTTGGTTTTTCAATCCGGTTGAGTTTATCCAAACTGTCCAACTGAATGATGGCATCTTCAAGAATTGTTCCTGTATGTCGAGCGCCGGCTTTGTTTCGTTCAATCAGTTTTTTGCTTCCTTCTTTGGTTTCGGTCAAACCGATGATGTGCAACAACTCGCTGTAAAAACGTTTGTCGAGACTATTGCTGTCATTGATAAACGGAAGTTTTAAAAGATGCTCGGGCGACAACAATTTGAATAACGCAATCAACGAATGATCGTCTGCCTTATCTTGATTGCGAAGCGGCTTTTGAAAATCCTGAATATTGAAGTAGGTAAATTCAATTTCTGTGGTGATGTTGTCAATAAACGGCTCGGCAATTTGTTTGTAGAAAAAGTCTGTTTTGGTGTCTGCCAACCGTCCGCCTTCAAAGTCTGTGAATTGTTTTACAAGGATTTTGTTTTGAGCAAAAAGTCTGTCGAACAAGGTAGCGTCAAAAATAAACCATTCGTTGATGTTGGTCGCCACCAAATGTTTTACTTCCAGATTTTTGTGTGTTATTCTCTCCCGCAAATAATAAAGTACCAATTCCTGAAACGCTTTTGTGTTCAGTTTTTTGGTCGTCATCATCTCGGATTTGTTTGTTGGCTTTTTTGCTTCGACAATTACGCCAACGGAAGTGTTTGCCTGTTGTCCGTTGTGAATAACAAGGTCGTTTCGACCTTTGGTGTTGATGAAATGATTTTGCTTGTAGTAGGTGTCTTTCAGAAAGTCGGACACCAGGTTTTTATGAAACTCTTCGCTTTCGGTGTCATTCATCCTGTCGAGCAGGGTAATGAGATGGGTCTTGAAACCTTCAATTTCAATCCTGTTAGGTTTTACTTTTAAAAAGGCTTTGTTCAGCGCCTTTTTTGGTTTCAATTCTTTTAAGAGCATTTATTTGGGGGGGGTGTCTTTTTGGTTGGTAAAGATATGGTGTTTGGTTGAAAAACATCCCACTTAATACTAAAAAGCCCTTACCATTTTTGGCAAGGGGTTTTTGGTTATATATTTCACCGTTGTCAACAACCCAATACTGCAAATATACAATAACATAGGGGTTTAGAAACAATACGGTTTTACTTAGTTGGGATATAGTTTTAGAACTTCGGTAGCTGAGAGTGTTGTTACTTTAAAAATTCTTCTATTTTTTCAAAAATATGCCTGAAATTCAAAAAACTTTCAGCACTAATCTTTATTTCACCTAAATAGACTGCATTAGCAAATTCATCTTTTGACATTGCTATGTTTATACCTTTAATATTAAAAACATCTGTATCAATTATTTTCCTTTTGCCGGCTTTGTTTCTAGTATTGTTGTTTGTCCCTAATATAATACTTCTATCGTTAAGTAACTGGCCTGTTCTCTTATCAAATTCCTCTCCTATATATAATCTTCTATTGTTTTTTGAAGACTTTAACTCGGTATCGGAAAATAGAAATTCTGATGAAATATCTTTGGGTTTAATAATTATAGAGAACACTTTCTTGTTGAAATCATTTATTGATTTGGCTGTATTATCATCAGAATCGAAAATTCCAATTATAACGGAATATTTAGACGCGCTTTGAATTTTTCTGGCATCAACAAAAGAGTCAAGAATTTTATTTAAGTTAGAAACCGAATTAGTTAATTCAATCTTAGTATCACAAATCCCACTTTCAACATCTTCTTTGGTTCCGAACTTAAGAAACCAATTCGGATCTATATTAACAAACTCATTTCTGGAATGAAAATATTTTAGAGCTGTTATAAAGTATTTCCAATCAGTTTTTCCTTCCGTTATTATTATTGGTAAAGTGCTTTTGTTTATCTCTTGTGTTAAAATATCAAAAGACCTTTGAAGTTCAGCAATCTGCGATTCCAATATTTTAATCTCAAGATCTGAAGTATATGCTTTATGGGCATTTATCATATCAATAATTATTTCCTCTGTCGATTCCATGTCTTTGTATTCCCTGATTAATAGTTGAAATCCATCAATAAATGTAGAAGTATTTCCAATTCTTACTCCACTACCATTACTTCCTATGTCAATAGTTTGGCCTATTCTTAATTCTAATCCTATTGTTTTTTTTAAAAGGTTATAAAAATTGACAATTCCTCTATCACTTGTATTAATTGGCAGTTCATTTTTTAAAAATACATTGAGCCTTATTGGGGCAATAGAAAATTTAAAGGGTTCATACCTTTCCTTTGAAAACGTTCTCAATATTACAAACCCATCTATACAAGCAAAAATCTTTCTTGATATAAATAGGTTAACTCCATTTGAATTAAATTCAGTATTGAGCAAACTTTCAAGATTAACCAATCTTTTGATTTTTTTATCAATTACTTTGTGCATTTCTTTCTTGGGATCTGACATAAATGTTAGAATAACTGGACTGATTGGTTAAGGTTTCTTAAAAGTTGCGGGTTAAAAACTTTTGTCTTTTGATATGGTTTGATGGGGAGGAGAAGTTTAAAACATCTGCAACGTTGCCGCTGCTTGAGACAAACGACTGCTGAAAGCCGGTTTCTAATTATCATAGTAACCCCAAAATCTTTTCCAGCCTTTACTCAGAAGTCTTATTGTTTTATTTTTAAGTTCAAGTCTAATTACTATTCCCTCTTTCACAATTAGGTTTTTTAATTTTGAAAAATTAATGATAGCATTGTCAACCTGCTTTCCATTTATAAATACATAATCCCCTTTTTTAATTCTCCAATTACTCTGCTGTTGAATAAGAATTTCTTGTCCATCGGGATTTGTGTATTTAGTCTCAGTCAATATTTTAAAAATTCTTCCTTTTTTGATTTCCCAATATTCGTTCTTTTTAGCTAACTGATATCTACCATCAAAAACAGGCTCAGCTTCAATTGTCACTATGTCACCAATTAGTGGCCATAATGCTTCACTCTGAACTTCTAAAATTTTACCATCAATAAGTTTTGTTTCTGAAATTTTCAACTTTTTGTACCTAAGTTCTTTTAAATACCTATGTGTATTAAGGTCAGGAACAACATTTTCATTAGCGAGCAGGAAAAACCTGTTATCAGTTCCATCAAGTCGTAAAATCATTACCCCTTTGTCAATAAATGCTTCATTACAAAGTATTATATCCTTGTTTCGGTCAATTAATAACGATTTCGCTACTGGGAAATAATCCCATTTACCAACCTGCACTTGTCCGTTTTTTGAAAATATCAGATCCTTGTTCTTTTTAAATATGAGTTTTTGCATTTCATAATCTTCATCAATTAATGCCCAAGGCTTATCAATAAATAAGGATGTTTTGTCAAGAGTAGCACTAAAATTTCTTAATTGGTCGACGATGCCTTTTAAATATATTTTCATTATACTTGTGTTATATGTGCCTTTTAAATTTGACTACGATTAAAATACAACAGCACTTTACTACATTCTGCCCCCCAATTAAGAGTTATTACCAAAACCTATTGCTGATTGGTTATGAGTTATAAACTGTTGCTTTTTGCTTAAGTTTGATGGGAGGGTGAGTTTAAATTACGTTTAAATGGCTCGCTTTCGCTAAGGCATTATATTTTAGGGTGTCCATATAGCATCCTTCAATACTTTAATGTCAGCATTAATTAAATCTACAGTTGGAATTAATATCTCTCTCTGTCCGTATAGATTTTGCAACTTGTTTTTTAAAGATTTTAAAACTTTTTTCCCGTGCCTAAACCTAACTTTGTTTTGCTCATATTCTCGAATGCAGTCAAGAGATATTTGTCCATTATCGACTTGAGGTCCTCCACCATATTGAACTTTTAATGCCTCTTGAATTCTTGAGTTAATGAAATTTTTTTTAGATCTTTCATCATTTTCTGTTGTCGCTTCTGTAATTAGGGTAGTGATTTCTAAAATTGAAATTTCTGGATATACTTTTAGAATATGATTTTCATTTAGAAAATGGTTTTCAATGTCCGTTCCATTTGTAAAAAAGATAGCAATTCCAGCTGTCGTTGCTTTAGCTTTGATTTCTGCCTTTTGTACATCTGAAAGATAGTCACTATCTCTATGTATTACTACTGAAGTAGCTGGTGCATTTTTTTTTATAAATGCAGCCAAAACAATGGCAGTGTCAATCTTTGAACAACCTTCGTAAGTCCAAATGTCCGTTTCGTTTAATAAAAAACCGTTTGCATTAAGTACAGTTTTTAATGGCGCGGTATGGGTATCTTCTGAAAGAACTACGCATTTAGTGTTGCCATTATTGAGAATATCGCCTTTGTCTAATGCACCTATCTCTAACAGAACGCTAATGAAATTATATTCTTGATTATTAATCTCTCCATTTGAAATCCATTGAACAGTTGCATAGTCACGAAATGCATCTAAGAGATGACGAGAATGAGTGCTTAATATTATTTGAAAATTTAGTCGGCCAGTTATCTCACTTAGTTTCTCTGCAATAATTCGTTGGTTATTCGGATGTAAGTGACTGTCTGGTTCGTCAAGAATTAAAATCTTAGGATTATAAAGGTGAATATAAGATAGAATTTGAATTGCTTGCAGAACGCCTGTTCCATAGGCATCAACTGGTAAATTTTTAGTTCCATCCCAAATTATTGCGTTGATATGTTCATCTTTAAGTTTATCAAACGAAACATTAATGGTCAATCCTTGAAAAATATCTTTGAAGTCAGAAATAAAACTCTCCCATTTTGCATCATCTTGTTTTAGTAGCCAAAGTATATTTCTAAATACACTATTAGCATCCCCTTTTGCAGCTGCTCGTCTTACAATTCCCTCACTCCTCAATTCTTCAAATGCTGATATGCCAGCTAATCCTGGGACATAAATTGTAAATGGATTTTCAAGATTGCGAATTTTATTTCCAAGTACTCGGCCTTCAATTTTTGTAAGCAAATTTTTATTTCTACCCTTACTCAGTTGAAAATTTGCAATTTCATTTGTATTTTTCTCCTGAAATCTAACAACAATAGCTCTTTGATTGTCTTGGCTTAATGAACCACCACTTCCAAGTGAATAAATATCTCTTATTGGAGTATAGATTATTTGATTTGGTGTCAGTGAAGTTGATAAAATATTATTCTTCCATTTAGTGTTGCGAAACTCTTCTAATGAAGTAGTCTGAGCTATCGAAACCGCAAATTGAATACTCTGTAAAATTGAACTTTTGCCTGAATTATTTGATCCTACCAATACATTGATGCTGTCAAGATTTAGTTCAATCTGGTTGATGTTTTTAAATCTTTTAATTGTAATTTTTTCAATCATAATGGCATGTTCATTTTGCACAGTTGTCATAGTGATACCTGTAACAGATATACCTACAAAACCTATTTTCCCCTATTCAGAACATTAACAATACACCTGTTCACCTGCAAATATACAACAAAATCAATCAACAATATATTTAGCCAAAATTTTTTTACAATTTTTCACACCCTCTAAACAAAAAATAAATTCCCTTTATCAAGCCATTCAACAAAAAAAGCCCTAACCATTTCCGGCAAGGGCTTTTTGAATAAACAGTTCCCCATTGTCTAATTGTTACCGAAACCTAAACGGGAATAGCCATTCTATTTACAAAGTTACCTTTTTTTTGAATCGCGGATTAGATGGATTACAAGATTTCACAGATTTTGAAGACAATCCGGAATCTGTGAAATCCTTAAATCCGCTTAATCTGCGATTCAAACAATTGAAAAGATCTCCAACATAATCACCACTATTCGTCAATTTTTACTGTCATTTCGGGCAACCACTCTAGCATGGATAAAATGATTTCTTTGTCTTCGTCACTATTAGTCCAACTATAACCAGATTGCATTAATTTGAGTACAACAGGGCTGTAAACTTTTTGCAGCCGCCAGTTAGTGATAAGTTTTAACGGCATAATGATACAAGTATATTTTCTTGACTTTCTATGTAAGCCGATTACTTTGATATTATAATTTCCCTTTCGTTCTTTAAAGCAATAAACTTTTGTGTTTCGCGAAAAATGTTTTGTTCCGTATTTTATTTCATGGTTCTCCCCATATTCATGCTTCTCAACAATGTTGCCGACCAAACACCATATAAATGGTATCTGTTCTTCAAGGGGTTGTTCATCCATGTCGGAATTGAGATTGTCAACTGTGTCCATGAGAATTGAATTTTTGTCTGATTAAGTTTCTAAACCAACGCTAAAACTACCTCACAGACATAAGTAATTTAGGACAAACTGGAGTGAGTAGTAAGTTATCTGTGTTATTTTACAACAAAAAAAAAGTCCTTGCATTTTGTAAATATACTTATTTTAACCGAGCAGCTTGTTTCAGCTTTGACTAAATCTTTCAAATGATTGCCAATATTTGTCTTTATATATTCGATAAGTCAGTTCAAGTATATCTGAATATTTCTTTGTCAGTTCGTACAGTACTTTTGATGGTTTTCTGAAATCTTTACAGGCAAAATAGATTTCTCTTGAATTATCTGCAGTTTGTCTCCCCACGTATAGATTGCCCTCATTATTTTTAAGTTCTATCATTATCTCATCTTCAAATTTATTGAGCAAATCATAAGTGTATTCATCCGGCATTCCATTGTTTTGGTCTCCATCATAGTTAATTTCAACTATTAATACCCAAGGGTGAGAGGCTTTACTGTCCCACTCAAGCAATTGTGTATTGATTAATGCTACTAATGGTCTACCGTTTTTAAGTTCCGCCTCTAAACACGAAAAAATGTCATTTTCTGAAACATAGCTTATGTTGCTATATTTCTCAATAAATTCTTTCTCTCTCCATATAAGATAATCTTTTAGCTTGGCAATAGGAATTAACTCCTTGTCGGCAATCTCTTTTGAAATCACAGATAAGTTGTCAATTATTATGGCTGAGTTTAATTCTCCAAGATAGTTGTCAAGAAAAATGTAAGTTCCATTAACGATAGTTGATTTGTCTTCTTCTTTGTAGTCATTGTGAACAATAACTATGTCAATTTCGTCAGGATAGTTTTTGTGGTCAATTGGGTAAAATGAAAGATTATCCATGCTAAATATATAACCTGCCATATTAATAACAAAGCCCTCCATGTCAGATTCGGGCTTTAAAGCTGTAAATTTCCAGTTTGGAATTGAAGGCGCATCTTTTACAAGTTCTTCAACAAATACAATGTTTTTTATTACCCCATCCGGAGTTATAACCAACTCTGCAGTATTGTCATCACACATTCCAGACAAGAAATAGTACCCTTCTTTCAGTTCTTCTAGTTTTGGGGAAAGTTTGTCTAAAAAATCCTTTTCAATGTTTTTTACACTTTTAACAGCATTGAAAAAAGTTCGCTCATTAGTTAGAAACCAAGTCCAAAAGTCATTGTTGGTTTTAATTGGTTCGTCTTTTTTACCGAAAATGTCTTTTAAAAATCCCATAATTTACTGATGTTTTATTGTTGAAATGTCGTCTAAATGTTGATGGCATCAAAATTTCACATTCACTTTTTCATAACACTCCCACACCATTTGTGGGTTAATGTGCCAAATCTGCTGTTGCAAATATACAATAATATAGGATTTCAAAATCGTTTAACCCCCCACAAACATAACCATTCCCCAACAAACCACAAAAAGTTCATTAATCGTCCCATGCCTTTATACAACAAAAAAACCCTTGCCGTTTAGGACAAGGGTTTTTAAGAAATGCAGTTCACCGGTTTTGAATTTTAACGAACCATATACTCGAAGGGGTCAGACCAATCGCTTGCCCCTTTTGTGCTGATAGTTCGCATTTGAAACCAATAGGTTCTACCTGGGTTTAATCCGGATAAAAAAAAAGTTTTGGAAGTTTGAACAGTAGGGTGTGTCCAAACTGCGTTCGGACCATAATCATCACTAGTAAAGCGAACTTCATACACCACAGCATACTTCACTTTGTTCGATCTAAGGATAACTTCCCCAGTAATTCCTCCGTCCTTAACACGCGTAATCAACGGTTTATCTGACACGGGTGTTACACCGCGAACAGTACTATACACTTTGAAACCGGAACTTAACATAACAGATTTCACGTTCTGTCCGTTAAGTTCTACATAAATCGCTTCTCTTTGCAACAAATCCATAAGGATTGCTCGTTTTTCGTTTCTGAATGCAATCAATTGAGCATCTCCGTTTGCAGCAGCAGTAATGGCACTCTCAAACTCCGTTTTGGCAGTAGTCAACGCAACAATTGAAGGGCTGGGTGTCAGGTAATCAGGATTACCGGTTAACCCGGTTGTAGCTTCATTCGTTTGTCCTACTAACTCTAAGTCGGTGTGCTTGGTAAAGTCTTTAAAAGTTTTGAACTTTTGCATGGCTTTTGGTTTTTAGATTTAAAAGATTAAAAAGTTAAAAAATATGGTGAACTGCATTTTTTAGTTAAAGTTGTGTTCGAGCGAAGTTATTGCCAAGTAAAAACTTTGGTAAATACCCCTCGGAAGTCGTTTCTTCCTATAAAAACACGTTTGTTACTACGATTTTTGCTTTTTCTACTACGATTTTTTCATTTATTACTACGATTTTTGTATTTGTTACTACGATTTTTACTTTTGTTACGTATCTTTTGTAAAAGCGACTACGATTTTCAGTTTTTCTACTACGATTTTTGCTTTTGTTACTACGATTTTCAGTTTTGCGACTACGATTTTCAGTTTTGAGACTACGATTTTTACTTTTGTTACTACGATTTTTGCTTTTTCTACTACGATATTTACTTTTGCGACTACGATTTTTGGTTTTGATACGAATGTTTTGCAACTTATCTCCTTTTCACCCCAATTTCTACTACGATTTTCACTTTTTCTACTACGATTTTTGCTTTTTCTACTACGATTTTGAAAATTGTGTCTATCGGAAGCAATTTTGGGTTCTATCAATTGTATTTTGTTGGATGGTTTACAGGTTTAGTTGCCTTTCTATTCTCGGTTGTTTAACAATGTTCTCAAATTTCAATTGATAAGTTGGTAATGCTTTCTGTCTTTTTCAGTTTGTTTTCTACTCTTTCGCTGTTGTTTACTACTTCACTTTTTAAGTTTTAGATTTTGTTACCAAATTCCCGGATTTTTTTAGTTTTTTTGAAAAAAAATCACTCAACCCCATTTTTCTCCGCTCCAAATAATGCAACAACCTAGTTTTGTTAAAGCAATAGTTCGCTGATTGATAATGAACTATAGTCATAATTTACCTAGATAACATCGCGATAAAGTTTGGTGATCGTTTCGCTATTGAAACCTTATTATCTTACTGATGTTACGCAGCAGCTTCTTATTCAGCTTGATTTACGGGCAAACTTTTTACCGCCGAGCTTCGAAAAGTATTTCGCAAAGTAACTCAAAGAGAATATTAGAACGCGGATGACACGGATGCAAGCAACGCGGATGAACACAGATTTATAATAGCAAGAAAGACAAAAATCCGTGTTCATCCGCGTTTGAAAATCCGTTTCATCCGCGTTCCAAAAAAATATTAGGAGAAGGAGGCAGGGCTGTTACCTCTGAGCTGAGGTTGGCACTATGTATTTTTGACATGATTAGAACTTGCGTAACATCAGTATCTTATTTATCGAGTTTAAATAAGGGAATAAGGTTCTGTTTTTACTCGTTCCCTTTTTTACTAAGGACATAAGGTTTCATAACCAAGTTTTGATTGACCATATATTTGACATCTATGCAAATGATGGTGAGTTTTGTTAAAATCACACTGAAATCTTAGACCTCCTATCTTGTGGCTGTATTACCGCTTAATTGATAACGAACTATTGTTAAAGAAGACTTCATAGAAAGCTATCTCTTCTTCTAACAAATCACCAATCGCCCCTCCCCCATCCAAAGGCAACTCAAAAATCTTCTTCAAAAAGTTTGCAAAAGCTGGTATAATCCCACATCTTGCGGGGCAAAACAATTTGCTGCGGATATTGAACGACAAGAGGCATGAAAATTACCTTGATTTTGACCGGAAAAACGACCGATACCTATATAGCAGAGGGCATGTCTGTTTATTTACAAAGGTTGAAACACTATGCGGCTTTTGAGTTGATGGTGTTGCCGGAGGTGAAGAACTTGAAATTGGAAACCGCCATTAAAAACAAGGAATCTGAGTTGCAATTGAAACAAATAGCCCCTGACGATTACCTCATCTTGTTGGATGAGGCGGGAAGGCAATTTACCTCCGTTGCCTTTGCGCAACATTTACAGCAGTTGATGAACAGAAGCATCAAACAGGTGAAGTTTTTGGTGGGCGGGGCGTATGGGTTCAGCCCTTCCGTTTACCAACGCGCCAACGAGCAAATCGCTTTATCGAGCATGACGTTTTCCCATCAACTGGTGCGTCTGGTTTTTACCGAGCAGTTGTATCGCGCTTTTACCATTATTAATAATGAGGCCTATCACCACTAGATTAGGGAAGAGAGAAGACTTAAGACGAAAGACATAAGACGAAAGACTTAAGACGAAAGACATAAGACGAAAGACATAAGACGAAAGACTTAAGAGAGAAGAGAGTAGAGAGTAGACATAAGACGAAAGACTGGCTATTTACGATCTACGATTTAAGATTTACGATTGGGGAAAGAAGATTTTAGACTTAAGACGAAAGACATAAGACGAAAGACTGGTTATTTACGATTTACGATTGGGGAGAGAAGATTTAAGACGAAAGACATAAGACGAAAGACGAAAGACTGGTTATTTACGATCTACGATTTAAGATTTACGATTGGGGAAAGAAGATTTTAGACTTAAGACGAAAGACAAAAGACTAAAGACTGGTTATTTACGATTTACGATTAGAGAAAGAAGACTCACCATTCACCATTCACCATTCACTCATTCACCATTCACTCATTCACCATTCACTTGAACATTTTGAAGCAAAATGTTTTTAAATTGCGCCCCAATTTTTATCACCCACTTCACAACTTAAACGATGTCCAATATTTCGCAACCCATTACCATCCTCTGCATTGCTTCTTTCTTTAAGGGGCAAGATTTTATGATTTCAGCCAAGCAAATGGGCTGCCGCGTTTTATTGGTTACTTCCAAGAAATTGGAGAACAAACCATGGCCAAGAGCGCATTTAGACGATGTGTTTTACATGAACCAAAACGAAGATGGTGAATGGAATTTGAACGACTTGGTTGCCGGTTTAGCGCATGTGATGCAAGGGTTAGTCGTTGACCGAATAGTGGCATTGGATGATTTTGATGTCGAAAAGGCTGCGCACTTGCGCGAGCATTTTAGAATACCGGGCATGGGTCAAACCACCGCACGTCATTTCAGAGATAAATTGGCCATGCGGTTAAAGGCCGCCGAAGAAGGCATCAACGTGCCTCCGTTTTGTGCGTTGTTCAACGATGCCCAAATACATGAATACACGCAACGAGTGCCCCCGCCTTGGTTGGTTAAACCGCGTAGTGCTGCCTCTGCTACCGGAATAAAAAAAATACACTCTGTCGAAGAATTATGGGAACATTTAAACCATAAACTGGGGCATGACCGCCACAATTTTTTGATTGAACAGTTTGCACCCGGCAATGTATTCCATATTGATGCGCTTTCGGTAGATGGTAAAGTAATCTTTGCGCGTGTGTCGCAATACCTCAATACCCCTTTTGAAGTAGCGCATGGTGGCGGCATTTTCAGATCTTGCTCTGTTCTGCATCAGTCGGACGAAGAAAAAGCTATTTTAAAAATGAACCAAACGGTGTTAAAAGCATTCGGTATGCGCTTCAGTGCTTCACATACCGAAGTGATTAAAAACAACGAAACGGGTAAACTTTTCTTCCTCGAAACTTCCTCGCGAGTAGGGGGTGCGCATATTGCCGAATTGGTAGAAGCCGCTTCGGGCATTAACCTTTGGAAAGAGTGGGCAATTATAGAAATTTGTATGGCCAAAGGTGAACCTTATCAGCTTCCTGCGGTAAAAAAGGATTATGGCGGCATCATCATTTCGTTGACCAAACAAGAAGAACCCGATGACTCGGTGTTTAACGACCCCGAAATTCATTGGCGGTTAAAAGGCAATGAATACCATATCGGATTTATTGTCAAATCGAACAGCAGAGATCGCATACTGCAATTATTAGACAATTATGCACAAAAAATTTATGCCGATTTTCATGCCTCTGCCCCTGCACCCGACAAACCTGTACTTTAACCGCCCCAATATACCCGCATTTTTCAACTCCTGACAACCATTTACGCTATTTCTGCATCTTTTATAGCGTTAGTATATCCCTCCATTCGGCCCTAAAAATTACGCATGTATAGAGTCTTATTTCTTTATGCGGTCTTGTTCCTATACTCCGCAAGTTTTACCGCAATTGCTCAACCGGCTGCGCTCAATTCATGGCGAGTGTATCTGCCACAAACCGATGCTACATCGCTTGCCTATACCGCTGACAAAGTGTATGTTGGAACGAAGTTTTTCCTTTATGAATACAACAAAACCGATGGCTCGATCAACACGTTATCGAGCTTAAACGGGTTCAGCGAATTGGGAATAGCCCAAATGACTTACAATACCAATGTCAATGCCTTGTTAGTGGCTTACAATAGTTCTAATTTTGACGTTTTTCGCAACGGAAA
Source organism: uncultured Bacteroidota bacterium (assembly GCA_937907475.1). Taxonomy (GTDB): domain Bacteria; phylum Bacteroidota; class Bacteroidia; order Chitinophagales; family UBA2359; genus UBA2359. The sequence goes on from CALCIK010000177.1 coordinate 13,661, forward strand.
AGTTAGGAACTTCCCCGATATCAATCGCTCCAATATTACCGGTGAAAAAACGATTTACCATTTACTCCCTTATGGAGACAAGGTGTATATTTCTTGCAGTTTTGGCATTGTGCTGTTCAACATTGTAACCGAGCAGTTTGAAGATACTTATATCATCGGAGCAAATGGGACCAATATCAAAGTATATCAAGTCGCTACCGATGATACCAATATTATTGCAGCCACAGAAAATGGTTTGTACCGCGCAGATATTAACCATCCCAATCTGGCTTTTTTCAGCAGTTGGGAACACCTGACCACGTTTATGCCCGAAGGCATGGAAACTAAAAATATCGTCTATACCAACGGTCTTTTTTATGCCGAAGCAGATGGGATGATTTACCAAACTACCGATTTAGCGGACTGGAACCCGGTTTATGGCAATTCCAATTGGTGCATTCAATCTGTCGAAGTCAGCTATAACCAAGTCGTCATTTGCGAGTGGGAAAACAGTTGCAATGCCAACAATGCTCAAAAAGGACGTGTTGCAGTGATTAATGCTGATCAAAGTATTCAACAGTACGAAAAATGGAACTTACTCAGACCGATTAAAGCCTATACCGATGAATCGGGAAATATTTGGGCAGCAGATTATTGGCGAAGCCTTATTAAGATGGGAACTGATTATTCAGAAACCATTTCACCGGAAGGTCCTTACAGTTCTAATGTATTTAGCTGTTCTGTGTTGAACAATGATGTTTGGGTGGCACATGGAGGGATTAATTATTCAAGTTGGAATGCCAAAACAAGCACAGAAGGATATAGCGTTTTCTCACAAGGATTTTGGGAGGGTTTTGGAGATCGCAATACTCCGGCTTTAGTTGGCGTAAATGATCTTTTGAATATTGTGAAATATCCTTCGCAAAGCACGTACTATATCAGTTCATACAACAAAGGCATCATTACGGTGAACGGAACAGAATTTGGAAGACTTGACCCTTCCAATAGTTCCTTGCAATATACAGTCGGAGACCAAACCACTTGCCGCATAGGAGGGATGACCTTCGACGCATCCGGTAATCTTTGGGTAGCCAACTTCGGCACTCCCAATGCCCTTTCGGTTATGAATACGGAAGGTGAATGGCAATCGTTTACCACTCCATTTATTCCGGGAGCACCCCCCAATCCTTTTACCCAAATCTTGGTGGATGATTACAACCAAAAATGGGTGGTTGCCCATAAAAACGGATTATTGGTGTTTAATCATGGAACCGACTTTGAAAACATTACAGACGATTCGTTCAAATTATTGAAAAGCGGCACCAACGAAGGCAATTTACCGGTAACCGAAGTTAACTGCTTGGCTAAAGATAAAAACGGTGCAATTTGGGTGGGCACAACCAAAGGCATAGCGGTTTACTATTGTCCCTTTTCCATCTTTCAGAATGGATGCGATGCGGTTAGACCTTATGTAGATGTAACCGGTTTTGGGGCATATTTGTTAGAAACCGAAGTTATCAGAGCCATTGTTGTAGATGGTGCCAACCGAAAATGGATAGGAACAGAAAATGGGCTTTGGTTGATTTCCCCCGATGGCACAGAACCGTTGCAGTATTTCACCACTAAAAACAGCCCGCTCTTATCCAACTTCATCACCTCCCTGTCCTTGAATGGCGAAAGCGGAGAACTTTATATTGGAACCGACAGAGGATTGGTTTCTTACAGAACCGATGCCACAGACGGAGGTTTTACCAATGGAAATCTGATGGTCTATCCAAATCCTGTAAGACCAGAGTATGAAGGCGATATTGCTATTAGAGGGGTAGCAGAAAATGCCAATGTAAAAATTACCGACATAGCCGGCAATTTGGTTTTTGAAACCATTGCCAACGGTGGTACTGCTGTTTGGAGTGGACGAGATTATACCGGGAAAAAAGCAGCAAGCGGTGTTTACTTGGTTTTCAGCAGCAATTCCGATGGTTCAGACAATGCAGTTACCAAATTTATGATTGTCAGGTAAAAACAAAACACGAATGTAGAGGAAAAGGAACTCCCCAACATTCGTGTTTTATGTTGTGCCGGTGAATATTTAAAGGCTAAACAACATCAATCAGCTTATAACCTTTCCCATGAACATTGATGATGTTGATTTGGGGGTCGCTTTTTAAGTATTTGCGCAACTTGGTTATAAAAACATCCATGCTTCGGGCGGTAAAATAGTTGTCTTGTCCCCATATTGTTTTCAGGGTAATATCGCGCTCGGTAATGTTATTTTTGTTTTGGCAAAGCATGGTCAACAAAGCATTTTCTTTGGTGGTCAGCTTGGTTGTTTCCCCATCAAGTTCCAACAGTTGTTGGGTGGGTTTAAAGGTGTAAGCACCAATAAGAAACAGATCCGGAATATTGGTACTGACTGTATTCTGTTGCTGACATCTTTTCCAGATAGCATCAATTCTAAGTTTCAACTCTTCCATACTAAAGGGTTTGGTCAGGTAATCATCTCCTCCAACTTTGAAGCCTTCTACCTTGTCCTCTTTCATGGATTTGGCTGTCAAAAAAATGATAGGGATAAATTCATTCTTCTCCCTTATTTTCTTTGCAAGGGTAAAGCCATCCATGACGGGCATCATGATATCCAATACGCACATGTCAAAGCTGTGTTTGTTATATGCCGTAAAGCCTTCAGCACCATTCTCGCAAAGAGTAGTGTCATACCCTTTTTCAGTAAGATACTCCCTCAAAATATCGCCTAAATTGGGGTCATCTTCTACCAATAACAATTTCGGATTTTTCATAGATACTAATGGTCGTGGGTTAATTAAATTTGGTAACAAAAAAGTAAGGCATTGTAAATCATGCGATACTAGAAAACCTTTTACATCGGTCTGATGGTACTATAACGAACGAAAAAAACAATTAAACAGTTGGTTGTGTGGGTTCCTACTTACAAAGAAAAAGTCAAAGCTTTTCTGAGCTATATTACATTAAGTATAACCGTATTTGTTAAACTTTATTGTTCTAAGGGCAAATGCAATTCAAAAGTACTGCCTTTACCCAATTTGCTGCTTACTCTAATATACCCGCCATGTTGTTCGGTCATCAATTTGGCATAACTCAAACCCAATCCGAAACCCTTTACATTGTGAATATTACCGGTTGGAACGCGGTAAAATTGTTCAAAAATCTTGCTTTGGGTTTCTTTAGTCATCCCAATTCCATTATCGGTTACCGCTATCACCAATTGGTTATCTACATTATAGGTAGAAATGGTAATTTCGGGAGGAACATCGGGTTTTGCATATTTAACCGCATTGTCAAGCAGGTTGTAAACAACATTCGTGAGGTGCATCAAATCACCGTTAACCTTGGTATTTTCAGCTTCGTAAACGGTATGGATATTGCCGGTCAGTTTCGCTACTTGTAACATTGTTTTTTGCGCCACATCATTTAAGACATCCCGCATATCAATATGGCTAAGGTTAAGTTTCAGGTTGCCTTTGTCTAATCGGGCATACTGTAGTACTCTTTCAACGTGGTCTTGTAAACGGTAGTTCTCCTCTTGAATCATAGAAGCATACCGGTCAATACGGCTTTCGGTTTTAGGCACAGATTTATCCGTCAACATTTCGCAAGCCAATTTAATCGTAGAAATCGGCGTTTTCAATTCATGCGTCATATTGTTGATAAAGTCGGTTTTCATGTCAGACAATTTTTTCTGACGAATGATGGTTAACATCGTATAGGTAAACACCCCTAAGATAAGCAGGTTAAACAGCAAAGACGAACCCAACATAAACACCGATGAGTTCCAAATCAATTGTTGTTTGTTGGGGAAATAAAGCAACAATTCGGCAGTCGGCGCAAACACTGCTCCTTGTCCAATCATTTTGCGGTAAGGAGTATTGAGCAATTCGGGACTTAAATCGGCAAACTTGCAATTGGCATAAACGACATTGCTGTTCGTTGCACATTCTTCACCCGACCTCAAACAATATTCATAGGGCGTATCTATACCTGCATTGTTCAAATTGGCTTTGATAGTTGCCTCTAAAGCCTTACGGTCAAAGCGATCTTTAATCGGCTTTTTTAGCAACAACATCTCTGTTGCCAAACTTTGAATGTGTTGGTAGGTTTGCTCCATCTTTGTTGCCAAAGTAGCCAAAGCTGTGGTGTCCATATTTTCAAACCATAACAAACTGGAATCGGAAGGCACCTGTTGGACAGAGAGCATTTTTCTAATCACCACTTCATTGTCTGTTGTCTGTTTAGTCCCGTCAAAAGGTTTTACGATAGTGGTTTCTGCAATAAGGGTTTGGGGCGGTAAAATCCGTGGACGTTTATATCTTATTGCAACTTCATCGCCTGCTGTGTGATTACTAACCACTCGTTGCACTTCAAGGGCAGTAAACACCCTAACCGAATCGATTGCGGTAATAATATCCCCCTCTTTCAAACCTGCTGCTTCGGCTGGGCTATCTTCAATTACCTTAGCCACCAAGACACCGGGGCCTAACTCTTCCGGTGCTATATCCATCAACACACCTAAAAAAGCTCCTCCGATTTTGCCGGATATTGTTTTATTGATGATGACGGTGTTATCACTATTTAAGGAGTCGCCGGTTATTTTATCAATCTTTGTCAACTGTGGTGAAAAGGGCGGAGGAAAATTTTTATTATCCTGATTTGATAGCGGCCCGTAACGTTTCCACATAATTTGGGCGGCTTCTAACTTTTCCATTTTGTAGGCCACTTTTTCCAAAGCTTCGTTGACAGTATGGTTGAAAAAAGCCTCTTTTACCGCAATCGCTTCCCGTATCCACTTATACTGCAAGAATATAAGCCCCAATAACGATATAGCCATCACCGAAATAAGTAGCCTTATTTGTACATTTTGCATATTACCGAAACTTGCATGAAAGTTTTTTATTGCCTCTAACATATATTGTTTATACCCTTAACTAATCCAACAAAAATACCTATAATTGCGTTTAAGTTTGGGTACTTAACAATCTTTAACTATAATTAACCCCCCTTTAACATAATAAGTTTGCTGCGCAGTTTACATTTGTCATACAATTCTTAAAGCAAAAAATACCATTACCCATGAAACCAATGTTCAATCATTTTGTGGCTTTTGCCTTGCTCGTGATGCTTGGTGTTTTAACAACCGGCAGTTTTGCGATTGCTCAAAGTTCAGATGAACCCATCAGGGTTAAAATAAAAACCAACATTAACGGGAAGGAAACAACTATTGATACCATCCTATACAACAACGATGATTACAACGAAATCTTTAGAGAATTTGAGATGCCGGACCTAAACGATGTGCCCGACAATTCAGAGTTTCAATCTCCCGAACACCAACCCGGTAGTTTTGCCGATAAATCGCATCGAAGACCAAATGCCCAAGAAGACCCATCCAACCACAAAAGACAAGCAGTAACCAACGGAGGAGCATTAGGTGTTTTATTGAACTCAAACGAAACCGGTGACGATGAAGAAGGGGTAAAAGTTCAAAGCATTCTTCCCGGAAGTGCTGCCGAAAAAGCAGGTTTACAAGCCGGTGATTTAATTCTCACTGTCAACGATAAAGAACTCTATTCAGCAGACGAGTTGGTTGCCGAAATTGGAAATCATGCTGCCGGAGATGTTGTTACGATTGAATTTATGCGAAACGGTAAACGCAATAGTACAACCGTTACGTTGCAAGAACCTGACAACAAACATGCCTATACGCCACCTCAATTTAAGATGGACGACTTTTTTAACCAAGATTTTTGGAACGACAACTTAAACATGCAAGATTGGCAAAGCCAAATGGAAGATTTGCTCAAACAAATGGAAGACATGATGAAACAAATCCAACCCGAAGGCAATGAGATGCCGGACGATTGGAATGATTTTACCCCACCTAATAACGATCATTTTAACGATACCCCAATTCCTAATCCAACCGAGGAAATCAACGATTTAAAAGTCGGCAGACTCAGCCTTGCTTTTAACCCGACCGACAAACAAATTGACCTTAGCTTTTCGCTCGACAACAAAGCCCCTATTGTGGTTAAACTGTTTGACCATGCCGGCAACAAAATTTTTGAAGACGAATTGACCAAGTTCAATGGGCAGTATAACAATACCATTTCGCTAAAAACCGCCCCTTCCTCCAACCATTTTTTCCTTCAAATAAGTCAGGAAGGCAAAATGTATAATAAAAAAATAGAAACAAAATAGCCCAAAAGGTATATTCTAAAGCAATTGCCGCTATATTTGTAACTTAACATTAGGCTTCATTTTTGTAAATCATTATAAATGTCTTCAATCACCGTTTTACTTAAAGACAGCACCACCGGAAAGGAAGTAGAAATAGAACTGCCGGATAACGTTATTATCAAAGACTTGCTGCCTGCCATTACCCATGCACTTGGCATTGATTATGCCGAGCAAAGACAACTGCAAAACAAAACACAAGCCTTTGATTATCTCGAAATTGACACCCTCAAATCGAGGGAAACAAAGGAATACGATATCTGTATTTTGAAATACGAAACCATACAAGGGTAACCCCTCAATAAGCCAAAAATGGGAAGAGCCAGGGACATTCGCTTACTAAGTGATTACCAAAAAATCTCACAATTTACCGAAAAGTACCATTTCGCTTCCATTCAAAAAGTGGAAGGGATGCCACCTGTTGAGTATTTACTCGAATTTGAATTGGACGGTTATATCAATGTCAGTGGGCAGGTAGCACAAAAGCATGAGGTAAAACTGATGTTCCCCGAACAATATCCTTTTTCGGCACCACCTAAGTTCTCATTTTCCAAAGGGTTGTTTCACCCCAATGTTTACAAAAACGGTGATGTCTGTCATGGTTGGTATCTCAACAATTGGCATCCGGGCATACATATCGAAGACCTGTTGTTGGATATTACCAAAATGATTTGTTTTAAAGCCGACTCCTATAACTTAAAAAGTCCCGCCAACTTTCTTTGTGATGCCGATTGGATTGCAAATCACCACATACCCATTGACCCCACACCCCTTCAGGAAAGTTATATCCCGTTTCAAAACCCGGAACAAGCGGCGCATGTTACAAACAACAATATTCCCGAAATAGAATCATTAGATTCTGATACATCGGTATCGAAAATAAAAATCAAAGCCATTAGAAACCTGTTCAACCACGATCAAAATGACAAAAATCGGTTCCCTCAACAAGGCGATACGATGAAAGTTAGGATAGAGAAGGGTAAATAAAGGGAGTTACCATTTTCGGTTAATCATTTCCAAATGTTGAGGCAGATTGGTTAATTTCAATAGGACTATACGAATATGTTCTAAATTTTACCGCAGAGTTTCGTAAAGTAACGCAAAGGAAACTCTGCCCAACTTTGCGGTTAAGACTTTACGGCGAAGACCGCAAAGATTTAAACAAAGTTTGCGGAAGGGTTAATTCATTCGGGAATTAATATTCTAACAAAAAGTTAGAAGACTGTCCTACAACTTCTAACACTCAAATCGGGTAGCCAATGAAAATCAGAATCATAAAAGAACAAAAAATAGAACCCGTTTCTATTCAAATTCCATTTTCAAATCCCGAATTTAACAACATACAGATTCCTGCAACCAATAAGGTTCGCCTCACTCCTACTCCACTTCGGTTTCAGGTGTTTATGCACCGCCAAGTATATGATAAGATATGGCAGCACATCCTTAAAGACACAACACTCGAATTGGGAGGTGCTTTGTTGGGGTATTATGCAGTATGGCATCAACAAAAGTACCTGATGATTACTGATGTTCTAAACCAACCCATCGAGTATTTTGCTTCGCCCATCATGATAAAATTTACCAACCAATTTTATACCGATGTGGCAGACAGTCTTGAGCAAATCAATGTCGAGTATGCTTCTGTCATTCGTTTAGGTCTTTATCATTCCCACCCCAACTACGGCGTTTATATGTCAAAAACCGATGCCGTTGACTTTAAAAGAACTGCCGCCCTCAACCATCAGATAGCAATGATTTTTGACCCTATCAGAAAAGAAGACGGACTATATTTTTGGTTGAACGAACATGCTTCCGGTGAAAATGATATTTCACCCACCGCATCCTATCATCTCTACGATACAACTAACCCTGCTTATACACCTCACCTTATCGAAAGCAATAATTATGAATTTGCAGCAGCCAACTCGTCTGTTCTTTTCAAAGGAAGCATGCCCGAAAAATTAGAAACAAGCGACAAAGTTCCCGATAATCTAAATATCCCCCCCCCTTCTGTTCACATTAAAGGAACGGTTTCAAATAAAACTGACAACAACCCGATAGAGCCGCAACTACCCATCATCAAAAACCAAAACGCTTCTTCACAAAACAGCGTGCCGATGAAATGTCCCCTCTACGATTTGAATTACTATAATGAAGCCATTCTGTTAAAGCGATATTTCAAATCATTGAAAATCACGCAACGGCATCAATTCCCGTATATGATTTTTTTGCCCCAAAGTATTAAGCCCCAATTTATGGAGCGGTTGCAAAACAGCAACAATGTCGTTGCACTTCTATACGGTGTTCTAGGGTATGATAGTGAAAAAGAGTCTTACTTTGTATTTATCAGTCATTTTGAAACGGAATCGCTCCCACCAACTGAACAAACAAGAGAGCAAATATTGACCCATCTCGAAAAGAAAATATCGAACACCACGTCAAAACAGGGCGCAATTGTTGGTTGGATAGTTGCCGGTAATATGCCGTTTGAAATGCCATATCTTTTTTACGACCTTCACAAAAAACACTGCCCTCAAAACCATCAACTCGGCATTTTATTAACCCAAGAAACCGGTGAAGAACCCAATTTCAACAATGCCATTTTAGTAGCTTACGACCACCTTCAAAACGAACCTTACAACTATTATCAAAACCTATTTCTTTACCGGTTGAATAAGTAATGCAACGAGGGTGATTTATCCGTCAGAAATAGACTAACTTTGTATAGCCCCTCTTTCAAGAAGGTTCAAAATAGTTGGGGCCCACCTAACCTACTTTAAAAGGTAAGCAATCAAATCCGGTTCTTTTATCCATTTTTCCTTAACGCTACAAATACATTGGTCATGCCCGACAACGAATTTCCGATAATAGGACAAATGGAACAATTGGTAAGACAATGGACGGAGAAAGCAGATGACCGCGCTGTTTTTTTAAGTTGCTATATGCGCATGACCTCCAACGTACTCATCGAAAACAAACCCGAAACATTTCACGACCCAATATGGGTAAACACGCTGCTCCATCATTTTGCCGGTTATTATTTTGTAGCGTTGGATGCTTATGAAAAGAAAGTTGCCACCACTCCGGTGATTTGGTTAATTGCCCATAACACTGCGATGGAGACAAAGAAATCGGTGCTTCAAAAGTTGCTTTTAGGCGTTAATGCACATATTAACTACGACCTATCGTTGACCCTCTACGATTTGTTTCGCGAAAACTGGCAACAACTTTCGCAAAACGAACGCGATTTGTACTACGAGGACTATACAAGGGTAAACGATATCATTAGTATCACCATAGATGCGGTGCAAGATGAAATCATTGCACCCGAAATGCCCAATATGCAAATGCTCGACAAAATTTTAGGGCGTGCCGATGAATGGTTGATTTCAAAATTGATCGTTGCGTGGCGGGAAGAGGTTTGGAACAATGCGGTCAACCTTTTATCTGCCAAAAATACGGAAGAACGCGACCTGATTATCACTCAAATAGAAGCCGATGCCATCAGAAGGAACGATGCCATTTTGTCCGAAAACTGGGCAACTACTTTGTTCAATATCTGGTAAGCAAATTTTCACCAAATCCCTTTTCACGACTTTTTTCGTTTCCTCGGTTGGCAATATCTTTGCCTAAAGTATTGATCGGGACAACTTTGTTATCGGCAGTCTGCAATTTATTCTTGGCAACCAACTCTTGTTTCAACAACAGAAATAGGTTTATCTTTATCAACAAAACTTTGTTGTCCTGTATGTTCCAAATAAGCAGAATTTATTCCAACAAAGCAACATCTTTGATATTAAAAACCCGATTTAAGCCTCAAAACAAGCCCATTTTCTAGGCTTACCCCCCCCAAAGTGGACTTCAAATGCATTTTTGTCAACTTTTTGCCGGAAATAAAGTGCTTTTTGTCGAGGTAAAAGTCCTTCTTTTGAAAATAAAGACCTTAAAATAGCTTCCGAAGTCTTTTTCTCAAAAATAAAGACCTTTAAAGTGCATCCAAAGACCTTTATGTTGAAGGAAAAGACCTTTATCTTGCTTCCCAAGGTCTTTTTTCAAAAATAAAAACCTTTAAATCGCATCCGAAGTCCTTTTTGTCGAAGAAAAAGTCCTTTATTTCGACTTAATTGATAACATTTTTGGCACTTTTTGAACATTATTTGCTATGTGTATAAAGTGCTTCGGGGCATATTTGGAGGTTTGACTGCCAAAATTACGGTAAAGGTGGGTAAAAACACAATATTGAACCTAGTTTTTTTGTTGGGTGGGTGGGTTTATTTGATTGGGGGGTATATTATTACAAATACAGTTTTCAGTTTCATGGCATGTGTTGGCATGTGGATGCTTACAAAATTGTTCTTGAATTGAGAAAAGGGAAAAAGCCAAACGAGTTAATTCACCTCACTAATTTGTAAATAAATTTTTGACAAAGAAAATGACAATGTCAGAGAGACAAATAAAATTCATCTACTGGTTTGCATACTATCATCTCGACTCTCCAAGTGTAAGATATAGAGCAAAATATCCTCTCGATTTTGCAAGAGAAAAACTTGGCATAGAGAGTTCTCTAATTATACCAGGGTATTCCGCAAAGAGGTTAATCATTTTTCTTAAATCCTATTTCTCTGCCTTACTCTTTCCAAAAGCAGGGTCCATCATTGTTATTCAGAGAGTGCGTTCAAATTTTATTTATTCCAACCTGTTGAAATTACTTGTAAAACTTAGAAAAGACCGAACTATTTATGACCTTGACGATGCAGATTACTTAGAGCACAACCCTAATATCATTCATTATTTTGCACGAAATTGTCAATACATTTCAGCGGGTAGCGACGAAATAGTAAATTATTTGTGCCAATACAACCGGAATGTATTTCATATTACCTCACCTATTCAGGACTTGGGAATTGTCAAAAAAGAAAAAAGCGAAACCTTTACCATAGGGTGGATAGGTGGATTTGAATGGGGACATAAAGACAGTTTGTATGAGTTCGTCTTCCCTGCAATTAGAAGTCTTCCGTTTAAGTGCAGGTTCGTTTTAGTTGGGGTTACAAAATCAAAAGACGAAAAGGAGATTAGAGAATATTTTGAGAATGAAGGTAATATACATCTTGAAATACCAAGGGAAATAGATTGGAACAATGAAATTGCTATCCAAAATAGGATTAAATCATTCGATATTGGTATTGCCACGCTCTCTAACCATCCAATTCAATTAGCTAAATCGGGAATAAAGGCAAAGCAATACATGAATAATGGTGTTCCGGTATTGAGCACAAATCTAATGGAGAATAATAAAATTGTGAAATGCGGTTATAATGGTTTTTTGTGTAACTCCATTGAGGATTTCAGAAACAGAATGATACAATTTAAAGAAATGACCTCCGAAGAATACGCAAAATTCTCAAAGAATGCTCGAAAATCAATAAACAGGTTTGATCATTACAAATACTTTAATGACATCGAACACATTAAATCTTCCAAACAGGGAAAACAGCAATGAGGCATTTACAATACATTTGTAATAGGCCGGGTTGACCTTCGTTGTTGCATATCGTTCCTGCTTCATAAATAATTCAGTATTTCGGTAAATCCAAAAACCGGAAAAACTTTGAAGCGTCTAAAACCAACCATACATTTAGTGTATATGGTTTTGACGGACTTACAACTTTCAAACAACGATTAAATTTTATTCAAACTAGAGAAGACTAAATCATTGAGAAATGCAATGATTTCGCTTTCCTCTTTGGTGTTGCCAAAATCGGTCAGTGACGGCAAATTATTCATAAAGAAGTTTTGAAAATGTGCCATCTCAATAATTGTGGATGCCAATGATTTAGGGTATTTGTATTTCGGACTACATTCTGAAATTATGTTTCCAATCACCGCACATAGGTCTTTATAGGGTTTAAAAAACTGCTGCTTATTATCCTCACCTACTTGCTTTGTGAGGTATGCCTTTGACCCTTCGGCAATAATGATTTGGTGCAATAAGCTTTCGTTCACATAACCGGTTTGTTCATCATCCTCCACTTTTGCTGCAAGCAGACTGATTACCCTTTTCAGTTTGACTGTTGGGTCATTCATATTATTGGTGTGGTAGCTAATCTGAAATTCTAACCACCCCCAATACCAAGCTGTCAGATAAACCAACAATTTATGCTTGTTTTCAAAATAGCGGTAAATACCTGCTTCGGTAGTTCCTATTTCCTCTGCCAATTTCTTGAAGGTAAACGCTTCAAAGCCTGTTTTGTAAATGAGCAGAATACTGTGTTTAACAATATTCTTACCCAATTCTGAACTTTCGGGGTTACGAAGAAACAATGCTTCATTCATCTTTATCTGTAACTGTAGCTTCATTTTTTGTTGACTTTATACTTCTGTTAATAAAAGCAACAAAGCTACGAAAAATATTTTTACAATTATTTGCAGCAGTATTACTATCATTCAGGAAACCATTACTACCTTTGCGTTGTTTACTGAAAAACACACGAAATCATGGAGCAAAAAGACATTTTAAAAGACTTAAAGCACGACTTACCTGCAAGTATAGTTGTGTTTTTTGTTGCAGTTCCTTTATGTTTGGGTATTGCCCTTGCATCGGGAGCACCTTTGTTTGCGGGAATTATTGCAGGTATTGTAGGTGGTATTGTAGTAGGGGTTGCCAGCGGGTCACCTTTGGGTGTCAGCGGACCCGCAGCAGGTTTAGCCGTTATCGTTTTAACTTCCATTGCTACGCTTGGCGGTTCTTGGGAGGCATTTTTAATGGCTGTAGTTCTTGCAGGAGTTATCCAACTCATTTTGGGTTACGCAAAAGCGGGCTTCGTTGCCTACTTTTTTCCTTCATCTGTTATAAAAGGAATGCTTACTGGTATCGGACTTTTAATTATCCTGAAACAAATTCCTCACGCTTTGGGGTGGGATAAAGATGCTTTTGGCGATTTTGCTTTTTTTCAGTCAGACGGACAAACTACCTTATCTGAACTTTTCAAAGCACTAGACAATGTAACACCTGGTGCTTTGATTATTGCTGCCATCTCATTAGCCCTTCTTATACTTTGGGACACCGTATTAACCAAAAAACACAAAATTTTTGGAATGATAAACGGTCCTCTTGTAGTAGTTGTGCTCGGTATAATTATGAATTATTTTTACCAAAACGGTATTCTAAACTTTAGCTTAGCTGCCGACCAAGTGGTAAGAATTCCCGTACCTGAAAACTTTGCTAGTTTTTTCAGCCAGTTTACTTTACCCGATTTTTCGGCTATCACCAATTTTGAAGTTTGGAAAATTGCAATCGTGTTAGCTATTGTAGCGAGTTTAGAAACGCTGCTATGTGTGGAGGCCACTGACAAACTGGATCCCTACAAAAGAATTACACCTACAAACAGAGAATTAAAAGCTCAAGGTTTAGGAAATATAGTTTCAGGTTTAATAGGTGGTTTGCCTGTTACACAGGTAATTGTTCGTAGCACTGCTAATATTTCCTTTGGTGGAAAAACAAAAATGTCAGCCATTCTGCACGGTGTTTTTTTATTACTCAGTGCTTTGACAATAGCAAGCGTTCTAAATATGATACCTTTAGCAAGTTTAGCAGCTATTCTTTTAATAGTAGGTTACAAATTAGCCAAGCCCTCACTTTTCACACAGATGTATAAGTTAGGTTGGGAGCAATTCGTTCCATTCACCGTTACCGTAATAGCAATCCTGGCAACTGACCTACTAATGGGAATTACTGCAGGAATGATAGTTGGAGGGTTTTATGCCTTGCTACATGCCTATCGTAATTCACACCACATGAAAGATGTAGTAACTACAGAAGATGGAAAACAAATACATCATCTCGTTTTAGCCGAGGAAGTATCATTCTTCAATAAGGCAAGTGTTGTAAAAGCATTGGATGCTATTCCGGAAAATTCAAAAGTGATAATTGATTGTTCTAACTCGAAATCAATTGCCTACGATGTGGTAGAACTTATAAAGGATTACGAGATTAATGCTAAAACAAAAAACATCACTGTTGAGAAAATTAAATTTATAGAATAATTTCTTTTCACAAACAACCAAATCCATTCTTAGCACATAAAAACAAAACAAAATGAAAACGTTAACAAAAGAAATGCAAGCAACCATCACTCCTTCAATGGCACTTGATCTATTAAAAGAAGGTAACAAGCGATTTGTAAATAACCTAAAGATTAACAGAAATCTTTTGCAACAAGCAAATGAAACATCAGATGGTCAGCATCCATTTGCGGTAATACTAAGTTGTATTGACAGTAGAACATCTGCCGAATTAATTTTTGATCAGGGACTTGGAGATATATTCAGTGTTCGTATTGCAGGTAACATTATCAATGAAGACATCTTAGGTAGCATGGAATTCGCATGTAAGGTTGCAGGTTCTAAAATCATTGTTGTGTTAGGACATACCAAATGTGGAGCAGTAAAGGGGGCTTGCGACCATGTTGAAATGGGTAACCTAACAGCACTACTTTCTAAAATAAGACCCGCAGTTGACGATGAAACGGAAACTAAAGAAAACCGAAATTCCGGCAATCCTGTTTTTGTTGAAAATGTTGCAACTATTAACGTAAAACGAACTGTTAAGTCAATCATGGAGCGCAGCCCAATCCTGAAAGAAATGATTGAAAGCGGACAAATTGGAATTGCAGGAGGCACTCACGACATAACAACCGGTGAGGTAACATTTTTCCTTTAAACTATGAATTTGCGTTCTAATTATGTCAATACTTCGCACAACGCCCTCCAACAAACCTCAAATTTTTAAGAACCTCACAATCTATATACAAACCAAATCTTATGAAAAGTGAGATTCTCCTATCAATGTAAGTAAGAAAGCACCTAACAAAAGTTTGGTAAAAGTATAAGTTCTTTCCTTCAAAAACAGTCCTGTTGAGTTTCTGTTAAAAAAATGATGAACTGAACTACTAAAAATCTTTGCCAAATATGGTAAAGGTTTTTTTGTTGTATAATCATGGTTAAGCGATGCCCTAAATCATTAATCATGTTATAAATTAAACTATCCTTGCAAAGTCCATTTATTCATAAATTTTGCATCTGCCTTTGTGCAACAAAGAGATATTTATAAAAAGAAAATCTGTTAGCTTCATTTTGCCAATTTAAACCAAAAAGCTATCCTAATGAGATGTGCAAAAAAAAGATAAGGCTGGCAATTGGGTTTTACTTTTCTTTTGGGATTTATTTATTAGGTGTAAAAAAATATTTCCACTAAATGAACTTTAAACCAAGAAACCATCCTCTAGAACTTCAATCTATGATGGCTGTCTCTATATAAACCTTATTCTGCTCCTTTCGTTTGAGATAACACATATACAATTGCTAAAAACATGCAACATACTTCCCTTTCTGATGGCTGTATGGCAAATTTGGGGTACAATATATCAACGTTGTTAAGGAGTTAAGGGGTTAATATTCAAAAATGAAAGTAGCTCAGTGCATTCGGAAAATAATATTTAAATTCGCACTCTTGAAGTCTTTGAGAATAGTATTTTAAGTTATAAAAATCGGCAAGTGATAAAATAAATGATTTTAGACACTTCACTAAGACTTAAACTGCTAATTAGCGTTAACCTACTTTTAGACACAAACATATTCATCGAAATAAACGTTATAGCCCTTGAACACATCAATAATTATTACATGCAGAAAGACAAGATGATGGGAAGCATATTTTATTATTAGAAGTTGTTGGTTAATAAAATTGAATTGCAACTAAACATCACACAAATCGCAATTTCTTATTCTTCTTTTCTATACGCATTTAAATATAATCACTCACGTTAAAACCATTGTAATTTTGACTTGCATTTCTATGATTATTTACCATAAACCTTATCAGCTTAAATAATTATGCTGGAAACAAATATCACTAAGCCATTAGATCGTTTTTGGAAACTAATAGCTCTTGAGAAAAAAGAGATGTTATCTATTTATTTTTTCTCTATCATCAATGGCTTTATTTACCTTTCAATCCCTTTAGGAATTCAATCAATTGTTAACCAATTGTTCGGAGGTTTAGTAAGCACCTCACTAGTAGTTCTTATTGTTATTGTAGTTTTCGGTGTGGTGTTAAATGGTTGGATCACCATTTTGCAAATGAAATCAAATGAAAGGATACAACGCAGAATATTTACACGTTTTAGCTTACAGTTTGCATATAAAATTCCGCGTTTAGACTTAATGACAGTGGACGATTACTACTTGCCCGAATTAGTCAATCGCTTTTTTGATACCGCTTCAGTTCAAAAAGGACTTACTAAAGTGCTTCTTGAATTTCCAGCTGCATCCATACAAATACTGTTCGGTGTCATTTTATTATCATTATACAATGTTTCTTTTTTTGCTTTTGGCATTTTGCTTCTTGTCTTAATGTATATAATTATCCGAACCACCTATCCCAAAGGAATAACTACTTCCTTAGAGGAAAGCAACTACAAGTATGAGGTGGGGCATTGGCTCGAAGAAGTTGCTCGAATCATCAAAACCCTTAAATTTATGGGTATAGACGATTTTGCGGCACGAAAAGCCGATGTTATAGTAAGCGAATATCTTGATGCAAGAGCAGAACACTTTAAAGTATTGAAAACTCAGTATTGGGCTTTTATCATCTTTAAAGTTATAATTACTGCTGCCTTATTGATTTTAGGTGCTGTGTTAGTTATAAATCAAAAAATAAATATAGGGCAGTTTATCGCTAGTGAAATCGTAATTATTATGCTGTTAAACTCCGTAGAGAAAATCATCAACAGCTTAGATGTAGTATATGATATGCTCACTTCACTTGAAAAGGTAAGTAAAATATTAGATAAGCCTGAAGAAAAACAAGATGGCTTAAATATTCTTGATATAAATAAGACCAATGGTATGAGAATAAAAGCCGAAAACCTTTCTTACCGCTTCTCAGATAATGACAACTACATTTTGCAAAATCTGAATTTTGAAATCATGGAAGGTGAAAAAGTCTGTATTTTTGGCTCTCAAAATTCTGGAAAAACCACTTTGCTTAAACTATTTACCGGAGGATATTTAAATTTTGATGGCAATTTGCTTATTAATGGTTATCCGCTTGGCAATTATAATCTTCAAAAATTAAGACAGGAAATTGGCGTTTATCTAGGATCGCCCGATTTATTTTCAGGCTCACTTTACGATAATCTAACCTTAGGCGATAGTACAATTACTGCACAATTAATTCTACATGTTTCTAAACAAACCGGTTTACTCCCCTTTGTTCAGTCATTAAAAAGCGGGCTTGATACAAGACTAAATACCATTGGCAAAAAACTTCCCCAAAGCATCATCACTAAAATTTTGATTACAAGATCTCTTCTTACAAAACCACGCTTGCTGCTGATAGAAGACTGTTGGAGTAGTTTAGAACGAATAGAGCAGGAAAATATGATTAGAAGTCTAACAGATTCTGAAAACAGTTTTACGCTTATTATCGTAACTAATGATGAAAACTTTGCCCGGATTTGCGATAAAATTATTCTGCTTGAAGATGGCAAAATAGTGGTATCGGGAAACTTTGAAACAGTAAGTAAAACAGAGGTGTATAAAAAAATGTTTAAGACACATAGCTCATAAGAATAAAACTGTATAACCTAAATATGTGGCTAAATAAAGACAACCATGCTTTGCTGAAAGAGAAGTACGAATTCATTTCGTTTCGTAAAGCATTTGGAAATGACAGTGATATAAATCTGATTAAATGGTTACTGGGCTTTAGCTTACTACTAGTCATTTTTCTCCTACTACCTTGGACCCAAAACATACAGGCACCCGGTATAATCACAACCCGTTCTCCCGAACAGCGACCACAGGAACTTAATTCCGTGATTGCCGGAAGAATCGAAAAGTGGTATGTAAAAGAAGGCGACTTAGTCGAAAAAGGAGATACTATTTTAAAAATTACAGAAGTGGATGAAAATTACTTAGATCCTCAACTATTAAAACGCACCGAAGAACAGATAATAGCTAAAGAAGGAACAGTTGATTTTTATCGAAACAAAGTAACCGCTATTCAAAATCAACTTACTGCTACTTATCAAGTTCGGGAATTGACATTACAGCAAATAAAAAATAAAATTAAACAGGCTACACTCAATGTAGTAAGCGATAGCATGGCTTTAAAAGCAGCTGAAACTGAGCTTGAAATTGCAAAAGACCAATACGTAAGGCAAGAAGAACTTTATAATAAAGGCTTAAAATCACTTACTGAATTGGAACAGCGGAAGCAACAATTACAAAATGCAGAAGCTAAACTAACTACAACCCAAAACAAATTTACCAACACTAAAAATGATTTACTGATTGCAAAAATTGAACTTAATCAGACCGACAGTGAATATTCCGAAAAATTAGCCAAAGCAGAGAGTGATAAATTTGCAGCCTTAAGTGAAATTACAAATGGTGAAGGCGAGTTGGCAAAATTAAAGAACCAGTTTTCAAACTATGCCATACGCAATGCATTTTATTATGTGCTTGCTCCACAAAACGGTCAAATCACCAAAACTATTTCGGCAGGTATAGGCGAAGTAGTGAAAGCAGGAGAGATGATGGCAAAAATAGTTCCTCAAAAATTCCAATATGCAGTTGAAATGTATATAAAACCTATGGACTTACCACTCATAAGCATAGGGCAAAAGGTTCGTTTCCAATTTGATGGATGGCCCGCAATTATTTTTAGTGGTTGGCCCGTAACCAGCTACGGAACTTATGGAGGCAAAGTTGTAGCCATTGATAATTCCGTATCCGATAATGGCAAATTCAGAATTCTTGTGGTAGAAGATGCACAAGACCACAAATGGCCTGATGCCTTGAAAGTAGGTGGTGGTGCAAAAGGCATGGCATTACTCAATGATGTAACTATCATCTATGAACTTTGGCGAAACATTAACGGATTTCCACCCAACTTTTATAAAACAATCAATCTAAAAGAACAACCCACTAAAAATGAAAAATAGTTTTCTTAATTTTTTTTTTCAGCTCTTAAGAAAAGAAGTGGTTATATTTTTTTTAGTAGCGTGTCATACAGCTAACGCTACACAAGTTGACACAACTCTGAAAACCCTCTCCATTAGTGAGTTTATTGAAATAGTTAAAACCTATCATCCGGTTGCAAAACAAGCACAGTTAATTCCCGAAAAGGCAAAAGTCGAATTGCTTATTGCCCGAGGCGGATGGGATCCCAATCTTTATTCCAATTACAATAGCAAAACTTATGATGGAGCCAACTACTATTCCTATTTTGAAAGCAATATTTCAGTGCCTGTTTGGTATGGTATTGAACTAAATACAGGATATGATTATGTTTATGGACAAAACATTAATAACGAAAATATACTGCCGAAAAAAGGGCTTGGTTATATAGGCATTTCTGCATCCCTACTTAAAAACATGTTACTGGATAAACAACGTGCTTCGCTTAAACAAGCACAGATATTTCGAGAAGCAAGTGAACAACAACGGCTCGCCATACTTAACGACCTATTGCTTAATGCCTTAAAAACATACTATGACTGGAGCTACTCATACAGCGAATATCTTATTTATACAGAGGCTGTAAAAATTGCAACAATAAGATATAATGCCACATTGCAAGGCGTAATTTATGGAGACAAAGCAGCTATAGATACTACCGAGGCACTCACTCAATTACAAAGCCGTCAGTTTCAGTTAAATGATGCAATGCTACGTTTCTTAAATAATGGGCTAGAACTCAACAATTATTTATGGTTAGATAATAATACACCCCATCCCATTGATACTTCTGTAGTACCCCTGCCGCTAAACTCAGACTTTACAAAAAAACAAATACTATTAACTTATCTTGAAGATATGACTCTTGAACTCCAACAAGCCCATCCTATTTTATTAAACTACAATTTCAAACTTAGGGAGCTAGAAATTGAGCGAAAACTAAAACTTGAAAACCTAAAACCCACACTCAAAGCAAAATACAACTTACTAAGTGAACAGTTTAACTTCCAAAGTCAGGCAGGAATACTGCTCAGTAACAATTATACTTTTGCAATAAATTTTTCTATGCCTCTTACATTCATGCAAGACAGAGGTGCTTTGCAACTCACAAAATTAGAAATTCAAAACACGCATTATGAAATGGATTATAAAAAGCAGGAATTAATTAATAAAATGCGAAGCACATTCAATGAACTCATCACAACGCAAAAGCAAACTATTTTATTTGAACAAACTGTGCAAGGTTTTAAAACTCTATTTGAAGGAGAAACAATTCGTTTAAACAACGGTGAAAGCTCTCTCTTTCTTGTCAATGCCCGTGAGAACCGACTATTAGAAGCCCAGCTAAAACTTCGAGAATTGCAGGCTAAGTATTTTAAAATAGAAGCAGAATTAAAATGGTCTATAGGGAACATCGGCCGATAATCAGACACAAGAATAGCGAACCAAAGATTAATAAAAAGTTTACAAATAAAATGTAGGGTTAGGAGAAAATACGACATGAATTTAGGTTCTTATCCGGCAAACTAACTGGCAAAACAATTCCCACATAGCACACAATTTACAATACAAAGATTCGATTCTAAACCAAAACTTAAAAAACTAAAGACAACCACTTAATTTTTTTTGGCATAAGTGGTTGTTCTCTATAAAAAATGTTTTGTGGTTTGGAAAAAACCATTTGCCTGTATAGTAAAAGCCCTTGCCAAATATGGCAAGGGCTTTTTTATATTTAAACGTTACCATCAACTATACCTTTAAAATAAAAACATTAGGTGTCGGTAACGTAATACCCCTTATTAAAAACGTAGCCCAAAATACTTGCAAATTATTTTGGTTGGTGTAAAATGAGAAGATAAGCGAGTTTTTTAAACGAATTGGTGAGGCATTTAAAGTTAATGAACAACCGACTGTAAGAATATCGGCATTAACTCGTCATATAAACAATGCGAACAACTTTGCCAATGACTTTACAAATAAACAATCTTTCAAAAACTTATACAAACGGTGTAAAAGCTTTGGATGACCTTACTTTAGAAATAAAGCAAGGCATGTTTGGTTTGCTGGGGCCTAACGGAGCAGGTAAATCTTCATTGATGCGAACACTTGCAACTTTGCAAAACCCTGATACCGGCACTGTTTTTTTTGAAGGCATAGATGTGTTGAAAAATCCGATGGAGCTAAGAAAGGTATTAGGGTATTTACCACAAGAATTTGGTGTATATCCTAAAATGTCGGCTGTGGAGTTGTTAGATTATTTGGCAATTCTTAAAGGCATTGCTTCAAAACAAGAACGTTACGAATTGATAAAACAAGTCTTGGAAATCACCAATCTATACGAAGTTCGCAAGAAATATGTGGATGGGTATTCAGGTGGTATGAAACAACGATTTGGCATTGCTCAACTGTTGCTCAACAATCCTAAATTAATTATAGTAGATGAGCCGACAGCAGGTTTAGATCCGGCAGAACGAAACCGTTTTCTGAATGTATTGCGAGAAATTGCCAGTTCAAATATCATTATTTTCTCCACCCATATTGTAGATGACATCAAGGACTTGTGTAATGATATGGCTATTATGAACGGTGGTAAAATATTGAAGAAAGTTAAACCCTCAGAAGCGACCAAAGAAATAGAAAACAATATTTGGACAAGTAATTGCGAAAGGGGAAAATTGGAAGAAATGGAGCAAAACTTTTTGGTGCTTTCTTCCAAATACAACCAAGACAATTCAATCAACATTCGTGTATTTGCCGATGAACAACCGACATCAAATTTTGTAAAAGCAATACCCAATTTAGAAGATGTTTATTTTATTGCCCTAAGAACCAGTCTTTAAAACCAGCCGAATGTTTTTTAATATTCTAAAATTTGAATTAAAATATTGGCTTAAAAACGGGGCATTTTATGCCTATCTATTCACCTTCTTTTTGATGGCATTACTCTCTATGGCAGGTGCTTCGGGTGCATTTGGTGAAGGCTCTGCATCAAACGAGAGTATAGCTAACTCGCCAATAAGCATTTACGGCTTTACCAACTTTTTCAATAAACTTCTTTTATTTCTGTTACCTGCCATCATCGGCAGTACTATCTACAAAGATTATAAAAGTAATTTCAACAGCATATTACACACCTATCCATTCTCAAAAGCCAATTATCTGTTTGCCAAGTTTGCAAGCGGATTTTTGATTGTATCCTTAATTGCCTTCTCAGTAGAACTTGGCTTGATATTAGGCACAAAAGTACCAACCGTCAATCCCGCAAAACTACTTCCATTTGATGCAGTACCTTATCTGCAAACGTACTTTATTTATATTATTCCCAACCTGTTGTTATTCGGTGTTATTGTTTTTTCAATTGTGTTGCTTAGCAGAAATATTTACACCGGATTTATTGCGGTTATTCTAATTTGGCTGCTTAAAGAAGTGGTTGTTCGATTGGCAGGTTCTGAAGGCTTGGCTAGTTTGATTATAGAGCCTTTTGGAGAAAATGCAACACAATATTTGACCCGATATTGGACATTAGAAGAACAAAACACACTTTCCTTGCCCCTACAGCCGATTATTTTATACAATAGGTTAGTTTGGTTTTTTATCGGGACGACCATATTTATGGCAATCTATTACCGGTTTTCATTTAGTCAAGGTGCCTTTTCACTCAATTTGAAAACCCCTAAAAGCGAAAGCGTAACTAAGAATAATTTTGGAAGCATCATTAAGGTCAATTTACCCAAAATAAAATTCGACTACACATTCTTCCGGCAAATCCAAACCGCTTGGAAAATGTCGCAAACCGATTTCATCTTTATTATAAGAAGTGGGGCTTTTATCAGCATAGTGATTGCAGGGATTTTGTTTTTGAATGTGATATTGCTGCAAATGAACCCGCAAACCGATACCAAAACACTACCGGTAACTTGGGTGATTTTGGGTTTTCCTGTATTCTTTTTTTCTTTTCTAATTCAAATCTTGACATTTCTTTATGCAGGCATTTTAGTTCATCGAGCACAAAGTTCACGCATTTCCGATTTAATTTCTGTTACACCCGTTCCCAATTGGGTGTTGTTATTTTCTAAGTTTCTGGCGTTGGTAAAAATGCAGATGTTGTTGCTTTCTTTGATAATGGTTGTTGGCATTGCCATTCAACTAAATAGCAACTTTTATGATTTTGAAATCGGTCATTATCTATTTGATCTTTTTGTCATTCACTTGATTAGTTTTGTGATTTGGGCTTTCCTGTCTTTACTGATTCAATCTATTTTTACCAATACTTACTTGAGTTTGTTCCTCCTTATTTTAGGTGCATTAGGAGTTTCACAACTACCTTCATTGGGCATAGAAAGTTTTGTATTCAGATTTAACGAAAGCCCAAATGCCGATTTTTTTCTCAAATACTCAGATATAAATGGCTACGGACATTCGCTGACACCTTACCTCCTCTATAAGTTTTATTGGTTGATATTCGGATTGTTGTTGTTCTGTCTCAATCTATTGATATGGCAAAGAGAACTCACAAACTCATTCATTGAAAGATTAAAAATCGCCAAAAAACGATTGAGCACCAAATTAGTATTTATCTCGGTTATCCTTTTGGCAAGTTTTTTGGGCTTTGGTTTTTATCTTTTTAATCAAGAGAACAACCCCGATAACAGAAATTTATCTGCAAAAGATGAGACTAACTTGTTAACTCAATTCCAAAAAAAATACGATAAATACAAGCATACCATACAACCAAGGATAACCTCAGTCTTTGTCAAATTGGATATTTACCCGGAAACAAATTCCTTCCTTGCTAGTGGAAAATATACTTTCATAAATAAGAATGCACAAGCCGTTGACACGCTCTTAATTAAAATGGGTTACGATGAAATAACCTCAATTTCCTTGGATACAAAAGCTACCTTAATTGAAGAAGACACCGTTTTTAAGTTCGTTGTTTATAAACTCGAAAAAGGTATTGCACCCAATGATAGCATCAACTTAAATTTTACAATTCAAAATCACCCAAACACCCTTGTTGCAAAAAGTTCTAACGTTCTAAAAAATGGAACTTATCTCAAAAGTGATATTTTCCCTCGTTTGGGTTATTTCGCAAATACAGAGATTAAACAACCGGATGACACCACCGCACAATCAAATCATTACCAAAGCATTGATGCCGATTTAATAAATTTCGAAGCTATTCTCAGTACCTCACCCAAACAAATAGCAATTACTTCGGGATATCCGGTAAAAGAATGGCTTGAAGATGAAAGGCGGTATTTTCATTACAAAATGGACAAGCCAATCAAGTTTGTGCTGGGCTTCAATTCCGGTATATTTGAAATTTTAAAAGAAGATTACAAAGGGGTTGATTTGCGAATTTATTACCACCCTAAACACACTTACAGTTTAAGCCTTATGATGGAAGGATTGAAATCTTCCATAGATTACAACACAAAGTATTTTGGTGCATATCAGCATAAACAAGCACAAATTATCGAATTTCCCAGATCAGAAGGTTCTTATGCTACAACATCCGGTAACTGCATTCAAGTTTCGGAAATACGTTTTATCAACGATGCAAATATTGTAAAAGAAGGCGGCATTGACCTGTCATTTTACGTGGTTGCGCATGAACTTACTCATCAATGGTGGGGAAACCAAGTCATACCGGCCGATGTATTGGGTGCAACTATGATAACCGAAAGCATCACAGAGTACATAACCGCAAAAATCTACGAAAACAAATTCGGCAAAAACAGTGCCCTTCAATTTCTAAGAATACAGCGCAACCGTTACTTATCGGGAAGAGCTGACGAAACGGAAGCAGAAGCTCCACTATACTTGGTAAACTCGAATCAGTCCTATATTGCTTATGGAAAAGGGGCAATTGCCTTTTATATTCTTAGCGAATATATAGGAGAAGAAAAGGTAAACGGGGCATTAAAGAAATATTTGGATAAAGCTAAACTTCACCCTATACCCTATACAACGTCAATAGAGTTACTTGATTTCTTGAAAAAAGAAACACCGGACAGCTTACATTATCTAATCACAGATTTGTTTGAAAAGACCGACACAGAAAAGACCTTAATTCACTTCGATAATCTTTTTAAGCAAACTAACAATGCCAGCCACTAATACAGGTTAGGTAATATTGCGTTTGTCGTGCTTCATAAAACCCTTTGTTCAAAGTTCCATATTAGTGCTTGGAATGAATTTTCTCTTAATCCACCACTAAAGTCCATTTCATAAATGTCACCTCTCCTGATATTTCCTTTGTCAAAGTTGCCTAAATTGCTTGTATATTACTCATGTTGGTGTATTTTTGAGGCTGCAATAGATTACTGTCGTTACAGACAATAGCAATAGGTAATTTCTCTATTGAAAAGAACGGCAATCCAATTTACTTTTGTCAACTCGATTGAGGGTAATTATAAAGCAGGCAGTCTTTTCTGCAACACAATCAAGTAAATTCACCTACTACTCAACCAAACAGTAATGATCTAATTTTCTCACTATCGAACCGTAATAAGAAAAAAGACAATGCCTACACACAATATTTATGGCACTTCGTAATCATTACTTACTTCTGAGCCATTGAAAAGGACATTCTCCATACTTCTACTTTTTCTTTTTGCCTTTAATTTGGCAGGCTTTTTCTTTGTATTTAAGGTTCAACAATACCGCATTAGGCGCGAAATAAAACAGTACATCAAACAAGGTGTGCCTGAAAATGAATTAGCCGTCATTACTGTTACTCCCGAAAATGAAAATCAACTTGACTGGAAGCATAAGAAGGAATTTCGCTACAAAGGCACTATGTATGATGTTGTAAGAAAAGAAATAATTAATGAAACAACCATCATTTATCACTGTGTAACCGATACACAGGAAACGGTACTTTTTGCGCATTTGGATGAAATGGTATCTAAAAACATGAATCCTAAAAATGACCAAAATAGTCCGGTAAAAAATCTGCTCAAACAATTATCAATCCCATACTATCCACCGGAAAAGCCTTATTGGTCTTTGTTTCAGATCTACACAGCAATCATCTACGAATATACTTTTTTATATTCTTCACCTTCGCTTAACATCATAAGCCCTCCACCAAAAATAGTTTAACAGTTTTTCCAAAGCATTTATGCCTTTGTGTTTGAGTAGCGGCATAGCTTTTATGTCTGCCCTTAACTGTATTTTTATTAAACTATTTTTCAAATCTTATCATGAAGAAAATAATTTTTCTCTGCCTATCTGTGTTCGCATTGATGAACGCAGGAGCACAAACCGCTGTAGATACTTCTTCTACAACCAAAACTGTGCAGTTGAATGAGCTTGTTATTTCGGCCAATAAAACCGAAGAAAAAAAATCAGAAATTCCTTACACCATTGAAGTCATCAAAAGCAAAGATATTTTATTAAGCAATCCACAGACCTCTGCCGATATGCTAACGAATACAGGAGCTGTTTTTGTTCAGAAAAGTCAGCAAGGAGGCGGAAGCCCTGCGTTAAGAGGATTTGAATCGAGCAGGGTACTCATTGTGGTGGATGGAGTTCGCATGAATAATGCCGTTTACCGAGCAGGTCATTTGCAGGACATTATCACTATTGACAATTCCATGCTCGACCGAACAGAAATTATATTTGGCCCGTCTTCTACTATTTACGGAAGTGATGCCCTTGGAGGTGTGATGCACCTATACACAAAGAAGCCGTTATTCGGTGAAGACAAATTGTTTGTAAAGGGGAATGCCTATATGCGATGGTCTTCTGCTAACAATGAAAAGACAGGACATATTGACTTGAATTTTGGGTGTAAAAAATTTGCCTCTCTCACCGGTTTCACTTACAGCGATTTCGGTGATTTGCGTTCGGGAAACATGCGAGATTACGTTTACGACTCGCTTTTCACCCGTAATTACTACGTAGAAACTGTTAACGGAGTGGACACCATGATTCAAAATTCAAACCGCAATATCCAAAAGTTCAGTGGGTATTCTCAGTATGATGTTTTTCAAAAGTTCGCTTTTCAGCAAAATGATAATATCCTGCATACCCTGAATTTTCAATTCTCCAATTCTTCCGACATTCCTCGATACGACAGACTGACGGAATATGCCGGTGGCAATCTTCGTTTTGCAGAATGGTACTATGGACCGCAAACCCGTATGCTTGCCTCTTTGAACACCCAAATAACATCATCCGCAAAATTATTTGACAAATTGAATATTATACTGGCGGGTCAAAGTATTTCGCAAGACCGAATTAACAGAAGATTCAAAAATGACAATAAGACTTTCCAAATGGAAGATGTCATGGTCTATTCTCTCAATGCCGACTTTGTAAAATTTGTAAAAGAAAAACACGATGTCAGATATGGATTTGAAGGAACATATAACGATGTGAAATCGAAAGCAAAAAGGGTGAACATCAAAACGCATGAAGAATTTCCAAGCCAAACCCGTTATCCGGATGGCGGTAGTTCCATGATTTCGTATGCAGCCTACCTTTCGCATAAATGGAAAGTCTCGGAAAAATTTATCATCAGCGATGGAATACGCCTCAGTGCAAGTTCGCTACATTCTGAATTTGTTGATACCACATTTTTTCCGTTCCCATACAAAGAGATTGACCAGAAAAGCAAAGCCATTACCGGAAATCTTGGCTTTGTGGTAAAACCGACTCAAAGTTGGAAAATTTCATTGTTAGGTTCTACCGGATTCCGCACTCCTAATGTGGATGACCTCACCAAAATATTCGATTCAACTACCGGAAATCTCATTATTGCCAACCCTGACTTGAAACCTGAAAATGCTTTCAATGTAGAACTTGGCCTTGATAAAACTTTCAATGAATCAGTAAAGGTTTCTGTCGTGGGATGGTACACCAAACTTGTGAATGCTATGGTGGTAAAAAACTTCCAGTATAATGGGCAAGATTCGGTGATATACGACGGCGTAATGAGCCAAGTTCAAGCGGTGCAAAATGCAGATGAAGGATATATTCAGGGAATTACCGGAACGTTTATGGCTGATTTTAACGAGCATTTTTCATTTATGAGCACTGCAACCTATACTTACGGTCGCTATCATGATGAAGCAAACGATACTATTGTTCCGCTTGACCATATTTCCCCTGTATTTGGGAAAACATCTCTCATGTACAGAAGCAAAAAGGTTCAAGGGGAGTTTTTTGCATTGTATAACGGGTGGAAAAAGCTGAAAGATTATAGTCCGAGCGGAGAAGATAATCTTCAATATGCATCCCCTTACGGTATGCCGGCTTGGTTTACTATCAATTCAAAGGTATCCTATCAAGTAATCAAAAATCTAATGATTCAAGCAGGAGTGGAAAACATCTTGGATACGCACTACCGCTATTTTGCAAGTGGTATCAGCGCACCGGGCAGGAATGTCTTTGTAACTTTGAGAGGTTCCATTTAACCTAAAACGGGTAAGGGCATTACCGGATTTCCCATTTCAACAAGGAGAAGAATAGTAGTGTCTTTACCCGTTTATATTTTTGAATGAAAATCCCCGATTATTGACAAACACATCCTGCAACTAACAAACTGTTTTCCATAAATTTGGTTGCAGGGTGTGTTTACCAAAGTTTGCACCCATCGCTTCGATTGAAATTAAAAACAACTCTGATTCGGTTTGAATTAGACAAAAAGTGGGGCAAATTTGAAGTGTGTTCCATCAAAAAGGCCTTGGTCGCTTAATTTCAGATGAGGGATGACCAACAACGCCATGAACGAAAGGGTCATGTATGGGGCGTACAGTGTCGTGCCGAGTTGTTTCACCAATCGATCTATTTCCGTGTATTGTTGGGCTACTTCATAGCCGTTTTGAGTGGTCATAATTCCGGCAAGGGGAAGGGGCAGGACTTGAGCGATACGGTTGCCGGTATCAGCAACTGAGAGTCCGCCTTTGGCTTCGATGAGCAAGTTGATCGCTTGGCATAAGTCTTCGTCCGAAACGCCCACGGCGATGATATTGTGCGAGTCGTGGGCAACTGAAGAGGCAATCGCCCCGCGCTTTAACCCGAAATTTTTGATGAATGCGACGGCAGGTGCTGTGTTTTGATAGCGATTGACCACAGCAAGTTTTAACACATCGTTCCCCGTGTTTGAGATGGCGTTTCCGTTTTGGTCGGTCAGCACTTCATAAGTTAAGGCGTTGGTGATGAGTTGCCCTTCGAGTGCTTCGATGACTTTTAATTGGTTTGTGGTAGCTTTTACGGTAAAATCGGCGGATTGCTTTGGCTGAGTGTCGAATTTGTTCGGACTTTCGGCGGGTAGGTAGGGCAACTTGGTTTTACCTTTTTCGGCTACTCGAATGCCGTTGATATAGGTTTCCTCCACTTTCAATTCCGACAGGTTATTGACCACGATAAAATCTGCCGGCTGACCTTCTTGCAATAGCCCTACTTCCAGCCCATAATGTTGCACCGGATTGATGCAGGCACATTTCAATACATCCATGAGCGAGTGACCGTTTGCCACAGCACGCAAGACCAACTCGTTGATATGTCCGCGCACCAAGTCGTTGGGATGCTTGTCGTCGCTGCAAAGCATGACCATATCGGTATGGGTGGAGATGAGCGAATGCAAGGCATCGAAATTTTTGGCGGCCGAACCTTCGCGGATGATAATTTTCATGCCAAACGAGAGTTTGTTGAGGGCTTCGGCAAGGGTAAAACACTCGTGGTCGGTGGTAATGCCTGCGGCAATATATCGTTGTGCATCGGTACCAACAAGGCCGGGGGCATGTCCGTCAATGGGTTTACCGTGCTTTTTGGCAATGTTTATCTTTTCCATCACCTCCTTATCGGCAAAGAGCACGCCCGGAAAGTTCATCATTTCCGATAAGTACTTGATTTGAGGGAAACGGGTAAACAGGTCGTCAATTTCGGTTGCAGTAACTGCCGCACCTGCTGTTTCAAATCCCGTTGCCGGAACGCAAGAAGGCGCGCCAAAGTAACATTTAAAAGGTGTTTGGGCTGCGTTCTCAATCATGTATTCCACGCCCGCCACTCCCAATACATTAGCTATTTCGTGCGGGTCGCTCACCGTAGCCACAGTGCCATGCACTACTGCCATCCGCCCAAATTCACTCGGGGTCAGCATGGCACTTTCGATATGAACATGCGCATCCACAAAACCCGGTAATATAAAGTTGTTACACACCTCGTCTGTGGGGGTGATACGGGTAATGATGCCATTCTCCACCTCCAATTTGGCGGTATAAATACGGCGATGTAATACATCTACTACATTACCGGTTATCTGATTGAGTAATTCCATGAGTTATGAGTTATAAGTTATGAGTTCTTTCTCTGACTGTGCCTGAAATAAGTTGGACGACTAGATCTGCTTTGAAACTTTTAAAGTTGTAACCGATTTGTTTTAGATTTTAAGGAACACACAAATAGAAACACATCAATACCGAATCATGACCACTCCTATATGTCCTGCATTCCCTCTGAATAGATTGAAATCGGCAATATTAACAGTACCGTCAAGATTTGCATCGGCGTTCGTGTATTGATTCGAGGTATTGAATTGTAAAAAGTAGCGGATGCCATCGGCAAAAGTGATGACTCCATCTGCATTAAAATCGCCGGCTTTCATCGCAAATTGACCATTGCCCAACGGCACGAGTTGGTTTGTTCCGTTTAGGACGTTGTTGGGAACGGTAAAATCATACGGCGCAGGGTTGGGTAAGGTTATCATAGTCGAACTGATCACCGCCGCATGGTTTCTGTGTTTTATGGATAGGTAATAGTTATTGCCAGAAATCAGGTTATTAAAAGTTACTCCATCGGGATTCCCATTGGCATCAACGATTAACCCATTGTCTAACATCAACGCTGCACGGGCAGCAACCAATTCAAAAGCAGCATTGCGCACTTCCAACATCGCCCAATCCACCACATTGGCAGGCATCGAAACGACCGTTTCGGTTCCGGTATAGTTCCAGGGTTGAGTATTATAAGGTTGAGTTAAAGGAAGAAGGTTGCTGGTATTTAATGATGTAGTCTGAAGTTGAGTGGCAGGGTTATATGCCCCTTGCAACAACACTTTAGCTTGTACGGTAATGGAAGGAGTGGCGACAAAACCATCGTTTGGATTATTCAAGTTGCTTGCCGGATAATACACCAATATGGCACTTTCGGCATTAGGTGTTGTCTCCCCCCAATCAGGGGCATTCGCAACCGGAATGGGATTGCCGTTTGGCAGACCGGTAGTGGTATTCTTGGAATGTCGTCCTACTGCGACTACACCTGTGGCAGTTTTCCAAACTCCATATAAATCCGTATTTCCGCCGCCTGCCTGAGTGATGGTATCCCAAACCCCGACTACCAACGAACTATATAAAGGCTCTGACAAATCGTTGGAATAGACCCGCACAAAACTGTTCCAACACGATGCTCCTCCATTAGCTGGCAAAACCATTTTCTGATGGGCATTGGCAGTGGTGATGGTGCGCCGACCAACACCTACCACACAAACCGACCCGTTAGCGGTTACTTTCAAGTTGTTTTTGGCAAGGCGAGTGGTGTTTACATCCGGCCAGCCGTTATTTGGATTTGGCCAATTGGCTAAGTTGGGATTGAGGAGAGGCGTTCCAAGTCCCCCCGTTCCTTCGGCATATTCGGCAACATAAGTGCTGTGCATCAACACACCGGTTTGGAGTTTCAATTTACCCAACCAACTGATATGTATATTGCCGTTGGTTCCGGTAAACCGACTTTGAAACCCATTGGCAGCAACATTGGCAGCAATTTCATTCCCTTCCCATAGGTTTTCGACGTTGTTGCCGTGGCATCGGGCATTGACCGTCAAAAAAGCATCGGTATATAGCTGCGAATAATCTATTGCCAACGCATCGACATATTGATCGGGTGTCGAAAGGGTGTAAGTTCCGTCGGGTTTAATTTCGTGATAAAGGCGACTCCACCATTTCAGTTCACCTGTTTCGGTCATGGCAATAACCGAAGGCTCAAAATCGGGATTTCCATCCGGTAAAACGGTTTTAATGTTCATGCCGATGTAGATATGGTTATTCCGCCGGTCAATACAAACCACCGAACCGCCATGAACCGGCGTTCCACTTGTGTTGTATCCTGTGTATCCGGGTCCGTTATCGTTTGGCGAATCGGGATTGCAAGGGCTGTTGTAAAAAGCATCCAATGGCCAAAGCCCTTTTTTAGTTCCCCCATTCCCATCGGGCAAAATTTGGTTATAGTCGCTGCTGTTCCAAGAACGCAAATCGCATCGCCCCCATTTTTTAAGCACAATTCCGCTATAAGCAATGCTATCCATGCCCCCAGTATAGGCAGATGCGGGGGTTCCTCGCCATTCACCCCCGCCCACTTTCCAATGGGTTCGCCAATTGTTTACCCGTTCCTGTTGGCCAAGATGGTTGAGGCGGTAAATGGCCGACCAATCGTAGGCATGAGATTGACCACTGATATAAACCACCTTCCCATCGTTGCCCACATCCCAAGGTTGGTATTCTTCAGGATACCCTTCTGCCCAAATAGATTTTGTCCAAACCAAAGCATTGGGTACGCCATTTACAAAATTGTTGTTCAATTTGGCAATAAAATAGCCCCCGTCATTGGCTTTCGTATCGGAGGTGTTGCCCGACAGATAAATATCTCCGGTAGCTTGACCCGGTATGTTTGTCGTTTTAAGATACCGAATATCCTCCACCACGCCTTGAGCAAAATGAACTACACGGATAATTTCCTGCAAATTGTCGGTGAGGTGAAGCAAAAAGCCAAAACGGTTGCTGCCTTGTCCGTTGTTAATTCCGTTTGTATTGCCCAATTGAGTTTTGAGAACATTCACGGGTATCCAATTTAAGTTGGTTGCACTTCCTGCTACCAAAAAAGTGCCGTTAGATAATTGTATCACATCGTAAAAAACTTCATCGCCCTCGTTTCCGGCATAAGTTACTATGGCTTGAGCTTGAAGTAAATAGAAGTTCAACAACCCGATACAAGAAACCAATAAGCGAAGGATTAAAACGGGGTACCCGATAGCATTCATGAAAGTATATTTAAGGTGGATTGTTATCTAATCAATTGCTGCCAAATAGCCTTTGCCTGTTCGTGGTTGGGATTTTTAGCCAATACCTGAGCCACCAACTTTTTAGCTTCGCCAAGTTTGCGTTGCAACATTTTTAAACCGGCCATATTGAGTAATGCCTGTACATAGTCGGGGTTGAGTTGTAGGGCTTTGTGGTAATAGTTTTCTGCTTCGGTCAGGTTTCCGTAATTCACCTCTACAAATCCCATGTTGGTCAATGCCGAAACATGTTTATTGTCTTCTTTCAACACTTGCAATAAAATGGTTTTAGCCTCCTCAAACCGGTTTGTCTGAAGTAAACAAATGCCCAATTTCACCTGAAAATCTGGTTGAAGCGGAAGCATCGAAACGGCTTTTTCCAAAAAAGGCAATGCTTTGGGGGGCTGTTGCTCTTGCAGCAAAGCCTCGCCAATACGGTAAGCCGTCCAAGCATCGGTCAGTTCCTGCGGTTTTATGGTGTTGGAAAGTTGAGCAATTTGCTCAAAACTCTTTTTAAGATATAAGGCATGAAGCTGAACCGGTAGTTTTTTAGCCGTTTTTGCATCCGATTGTTGCCAATAATACATGGCAGAGTCAAGCAAAGCAGGTGAAGGAGTATAGCTTTCGTAATAATGCAAAAACCCTTTAGCACGGGTCAACGCATCTGGGTTTCCACCGGTTGCCGCTACCAATCCAATGAAGTTTTCAATTTGGTTGATGGCATCTTTAGAAAGTGGTTTTCTGATAAAGTGGTCGTGAATGGTAACATGCGGAATGTCAATACTGCCCGATATTCTTATATGGCAACCCGAACAATCGTTTTGATTAGTAACCATCCTTTGTTGTTCGGGAAGTGTGCAAAGGGTTTGGTTTTTTTGCTCCTGATGACAATTGATGCAAGCATTATTAAAGGTGCTTCGCGGCGTTTCCTTCACACTGACATGTGGGTTGTGGCAACTCAGGCAAGTCATATCGCTTTTTTGGTAACACTCGCTTTTGGTCAGCCGATGTGCTTGCGAAGCCATGATAAATTTGGTCTGCGCTCCGTCATACTCCGGCAAAAAAACATCCATCACCTCGGTCAAAGGCATGCCGGGTTTAAAATCGGAAAAGGTCTTTCCGTCCTTCAACACACTTACCCCTTGCAAGTGGCAACGTTGACAGACGTTCATTTGCAAGTCGCGGGTAGGAAGGTTGCGAGGGTTTACGATGGAAAAGTCGGTGTAAAATGCGGTGTCCACCAAGATGCCCGAACTTTTTTGTTTTACGTGAACCTCTCCCGGCCCATGACATCGTTCGCACCCAATGCCCAAAGGAACTTGGTTGAATTTGTTTTCCGATTGGCCGGCAAAATCGGGCAAACTATTATGACAGGTCATACATTCCAACCCGATGATGCGGTTAAAGCGGGAACTAAACCCGCTTTCAAATCCGGGAGCTAAATCCCAAATCCCTTGTTGGGTATAAAAAGTAACGGGGGCTTGGAACAGATAACCGTTGTCGTCATAAATATGTGAGTTGGTATGTTGTCCCGAGCCAATGATGTATTTGATGTATTGTGTTCGCTGAAAAACCGTATCCTTTCCCGACAATCTAAACTCGCGGATAAACAACGAATCGGCTTTCCAAAAGGGGTGGTAATAAAAATTATTGATACTGTCATAAACCGCAACATGTTTGCCAAACGTAGCCGCACTCTTTTGAGGGGTAGCATGGGAAAAAGATTCCCCCATGCCGGTTCGCATAAAGGTTTCGTAAATATTGGCATGACAACCCTTGCAGGTTTCTGACCCGACATATTTTACCGTGTCGTGCAAATTTAGATAGGGCAAAGCTGCCACCGATTCCGTATTTGCATTATGATCACTCCGGCAATAGGAAAACAGCCGGGCCATGACAACCAATGTCAATAACAGATACGGTAAATTTTTTCTCATACTGCTTTGCCGGATAAGATTATCGTTCCAAGTTAATTCAAGTAATCAAACCTAAAGGGGACGATTACCCAAACTTGGCTCGCCATTCCAACATGCCACCCAACAGGTTTCGGGGTTTGGTAAATCCTTGTGCCATCATAATTTCCTTTGCCGTATGACTTCTTTTACCCGAACGGCAATACAATATGATTTCGGCATCTTTTTGACCTTCATAGTCTTCAAGATGCTCTACAAAAGTGCCCAAAGGAATGAGCCGCCCATCAATATTAAACTCGGCATATTCATGCGGTTCCCGCACATCAATAATGATCAATTCCTCACCTTGGTCAAGGCGTTGTTTAAGTTCTTCTACGGTAATATCCTGCATATTGTATGGTATGGTGAATGGTGAATAGTGAATTTGATTCGGGTTTTATGCTCTATGAGTAATTATGGAGAAAGACAGTCAATACCAAGGGGGTAAAGTTAACTCACTATTATCTGTTCCGCATTAGGTCAAGTTATTAAATTTCTCATCTTCGGCTATTTAAATAAGAATAGGCCACTAATCGGTCGTAACGGTTGTTAAACGAACGGAAATAAACGAAAATGGCGTAGTCGTTTTCGGTTGCAAGATAATTCCCTTCAATCAGCGAGGCATCTAAAGCCCCTCCCCCATCGTATTTTACCACATATTGGTAATCGTAGAAACCCTGTTTGAGATATACCACTCCTTCGTAAGA
Source organism: uncultured Bacteroidota bacterium (assembly GCA_937907475.1). GTDB lineage: Bacteria > Bacteroidota > Bacteroidia > Chitinophagales > UBA2359 > UBA2359. Next base: position 49,654 of record CALCIK010000177.1, read on the forward strand.
CTTTGTTTGCAAATTGTAACGCATTTGGTACTTGGGAGAAGTCGTCCAATCGGTCAATGCCCCGAAGATATAAATATTGCCATCCGACAAAGGTTCTTCCATCGGCAGGCTAAAATGGACAAATGTATAATCGGCATCTAAGAAGGTAAATCCCCAATCTGCTACGCCAATTTGAAATTTGCCGTTCATATCGGCATAATTTAAACGCATTCTCCACCTTCCGGTTTCTAATTCACTGCTACGAGGGAGATCGGGCGAAAGGTAAACATGGCTGATGTTTTTTTTCTTGGTAATGTTTTGCACCCTTTCCGTTTGTACCCTCAGCGTGCGAGTATCAAAAAATCGAAACTCATTACCGGACGGAAAGAGTGTTTGGTCTATATAGTCATAGACCAATTCGTTGTTGCGAAGGAACAAGGGTTTCAATCCGGTGATGGCATTATCCCAACGCCCGTTCTGCAAGATGGCAACATAAATCTCCTCTATCGGATTATTAATTTGGAAACCCTTATACCCCACCGTAAAACTGAGACGTTGATGTGTATTAAAGTATTGAGGGATACCGCTATTGAGTAAAGTAGGTTGAACATACAACAAGTTCTCAACAACCATAAACCTGCGCGTTAGAATGAGATTGTCCGGATCATCATCGGCATACACTTTCAACAAATAGTTTCCCGATTTAGTGATCTGCATACTGCTATTGGGAATAGTTAACCGGTATTGTATGTATGGTTGTGAAGTATTAAATGAATTGCGGTAATAGGTGATGTCGTCACGGGTAAATCCATTGATATAGTCAAACGGGTCCAATACACTTTGCTCCCAATCCCAAGTACAATGGGTTAAGCTGTAACTATAGTTCTGTATGTCTTCGTCTAAGGCATCAAAAATCAATTCCAATTGCTCCTTTCCATTCAAAGTCAAAACAGGGGCTGCCAAATAGCGATTTTTGGGTGAGAAAATGACCGTTTTAACGTTTTCCCTATAAACAGCATCGGAATACTGCAACCTATCCGGTACATAATATTCGATAGAAGGTTCTTGCTCATTATCTTCAATGTCTGTTTGTGCTGCTATTGGCAACAATAGCAAGCTGTTTAGCAGATAAGATAACCATAAGAAAAACAATCGCATGTAGGGTGGTTTATTTAATGCCGGCAACATAAGCATTGAAGTAAAACGATTCAACAGCACAAAAATTGAATGAAATATTTCCTTTCACAACATTGAATCAGTCTTGTTGTTCAAAATCGAAAGTCATCACTAAAAAAAACACCCGCAAACCTTCATACAGATTTGCGGGTGTTTTATGGAGTTTTAATAACCAAAGAATTTTAGTCTATAACCTTTGGCACTGCAAAATTGTAACCAATGGTAATTTCGTGAGAACCATTTGATACCTGATTTAAGTTGGAGGTCGTAATATCGTAAGAGTAGGTAAAATTGAAGCCTTGTTTCAAATCAATACCTACCAAAATACTCACCGCATCTTCGGTTCTGTAAGCCAACCCCAACCAATACTGTTTATCAATAGTAGCACGCAAATTCAACTCTGCTTGCGGTCTTGCTCCTTTCACCATTTTAAGAATAGCACCGGGAGAGAGCGAGAACATTTCGCTAATAGTGAAATTGTATCCGCCTGTAACGTAAGCATGCCGGGCGTTTCTGATATTCTCTACCGTTCCCTCGAATGTGAATTTACTTGCCAACAATTGGTTTAACGATACCCCGGCCCAATATTTTGGGTTACTCAAATAGATACCTAAATGTGCATCGCCGCCCAATTTGCTTTGATTACCTGTACCGATTTGAGGATCGCCGTCATCTTGCAAAATCAATTCGTCAAAACGAAGGCTGTATTGCGTTAATGCACCTGCAATTCCAAAGCCTAAGAAGGTTTCATTCTCAAACTCTAAACTCAAAGGAAGTTGGTAAGAATAGGCTAATTGCATTCCGTTTCTTCTTGTTGGGCCGGTAGCATCGCCATAAAGTATCAAACCTAAACCAACTGCACGTTTTGCGCTAAGATTTCCGTGTATGCTTAACAATCCGGTAGATGGGGAACCTTCAATTCCTGCCCACTGCTTGCGGAAACCGAACTTACTGACAAATTTATCTTGACTACCGGCAACGGCGGGATTAAAAGCAAAATCGTTCACCATGTACTGGGTGAGTTGATGTATTTGCTGTGCTTGTGTTCCTACGCTAAAAAAGCAACAAGCTGCAATGAGGAGTATGCTGATTTTTTTCATTGTTTATTAGTTGAAATTGTTAGAATTACAAAAATGAAAAACGGAGAGAAGGAACTAATGCTATCGAAAATGCTCCAATAGCATTAGTTCCAATGATCGAAATTAGTCTAGCAAGGTAATGTGCCCACTCAAAGGATCGGTACCATCATTGAGGTCAATGACATAATAGTAAGTACCGGTAGGCAATGCTGTACCATCATTGTTGGTGCCGTTCCAGCCGTTTCCATTATTGTAAGCACTACTGCTATACACCTCTTGTCCCCAACGGTTAAAGATGGTTACGGTAACATTGGGGTTAGATTGAGCTTGTGGAATTGACCAAGAATCGTTAAACCCATCTCCATTAGGCGTAATGGCATTAGAAAGTTCGCAAACATCATTTATACTAACTAATACCGAATCTGCTGCGGCACAACCGGCAGTGTTTGTAGCAATCAGGGTGTAAACCGTTTCGAAATTGGGTTTTACATTCACCGTCAAGTTGCTGCTGATAGGTACTTCGCCGGCAAACCATTGTACGGATGTGGCATTCGTTTCACCTTCCAAAAGCACTTCATCGCCGGGACAAATCGTGGTGGGTAAGGTCAAAATTTCTACGCTTGGCGAGTTATAAACTGTTAGGTAACTTGTCAAGACAGATTCATCGGTTGCCGTACCACATTCGGCAGTGGCAACTAAAGAAACGGTATAGCTTCCCTGTTCAAGTGTAACGGTTGGTTCTATCTCTGTGGTGGTAGAGGTTGCTCCTGTTTCGGTATTGGTAAATGTCCATAGGTAAGACGAAGCGTTTAAGGATTCGTTAACCATTCGGATAGTGCTTCCGACACAAGCAGATGGGGAATCTAATGCACTAAATCCGGCATCGGGAATAGCCCCTTCGGAATAGTCTATGGTAATTGCAGAAGTTGCCTCGCAATCGTTAAGAGTTACGGTAACTGAATAGGTGCCTACTTCGGTTACCATTATTGTAGAGCCAAATGCACCGTTTGACCATTCATAAGAAGTAAACCCTCCACTTGCATTTAAGATAGCGGTTTCTCCTTCACAGATTTCTAAAGTACTGGCTTCAATCACCGGTGCCTGAATATCGGTAACATTGATGGTTAAAGCCGCATTTGCTTGGCAACCCTCCGCATTAGATACTGTTACAGAATACAAACCGCTTCCGGTAGCACTAATACTTTCAGTAGTTGCACCGGATGACCAAGCATAAGAGCTATAACCTGCGCCGGCAGATAATGTAATAGGTGTATCACTACAAAAATCGGTTTGAGTACTGCCATTTGCCAAAACTGTTGGTGTTACAATAGAAATGGGGGTGATAACAATACTGGTCGTATAATTACATCCGAAGTCATCGGTTGCCGTCACACTATATGTACCCGAAGATGCGATTGTAACAGACTGTCCAAACCCAATGCCACCCCATTGATAAGTAGCAAAACCGTTAGAAGCCGTGAGACTTAAAGTTTGTCCGTTGCATAAGGTCGTGTTACCGGTTCCTGTGGCAATGTCCAAGGTTTGTGTTGGAGCAGGTGAAACGGTAAAGGAAGCAGAGCCGATACATCCATCCGAATTACTTACAGTAACCGAATAGTTGGTTTCAACAGAAGGCGAAACATTGATAGATGCCGTAGTCGAACCGTTTGACCATTGATAAGATGAAAATCCTACTCCGGCTGAAAGTGTGGTGCTATTACCGGGACAAATAACGTTTTCACCGGTAATAGTTGGTGAAGGGCTGGAAACTACGTTGAATTGGTACACTTGCGAACTGTAATCACAACCACCAATGGTTAAGTTGTAGGCTAAAGTATAAGCCCCAACACCGGCAGTCGCGGGATTAAAAGTTCCGGTAGAAGGAGTGCCATTTAATAAAAATGTTCCTCCGGTTGGCAGTCCGTTAAATGTTGTAGCACTACCATTGACACAATATGTGCTGAGTACATTCTCTACTGTCAAAGATAAAGGTGGGCAATCTTGTGCAGAACAAGCAACCGGTAGCGAGGGTACGCTATTTCCACAAATACCCGTTCCGATAGCGGTTACTTGCATTGAAACCGACTCTCCTAAAGTTAGTCCGGATTGAGTATAGGTTGTTCCTGCAATGTTTGAGGGTATTCCGTTAATGACCACTTGATACCCACTTGCTCCTGCTACGGCAGGCCAAACAAAACTGACACTTTCGGTCGTTGAAACACCACAAGTAACAACAGGTTGTGCTAAAGGTGATGCGACAGTAACGGTAAAGGATTCTTGCGAAGAAGTACAACCATTTAAGCTGGCAGTCAAGGTAATAACTTTTGTGCCGGCAGTAGCCCAACTGACTTCGTAAGTTTGATTACCCAAAGCAACGATATTGCCATCCGAGAAGCCCCAAGTATAGTTTGCTCCTGATACAACATTATTGGCCGATATGGTAACCTGACCGTCAATTAAACAAATAGTGCTTGCCGAAACGTTAAATGCAGCACTCGGTACCGCATTGACCGTGATGGTTTGGGCAGAGTTGAGCAAACAACCGGTTGGAACATCAGTATATACGTACTGTACAACGTGTGTGCCTGCACCAAGTGTAGAGGGGTTAAAAGTAGATGCCGGCGTACCGTTAATGGTAAAAGTTCCGCCTACAGGATTCGCAGATAATGCTACTGCTCCGGCATCGTTACAATAACTGCTGCTTAATCCGGTAATAGTAGGCAATGGCAATCCTGCACATGAGGTTGATTGAATCTGAATGCCGACTGTGCCTTGATTGTTATTGCTGCAATCTTCGGGAACGACTCCTGTTGGATTGACCGTAATGATTAAACTTCCGACACCCGAAATAGCTCCATTCAAAGAAGCCGGGATGGTAAATGTGCCGGTGCTGATTGGCGCGGGAACAATTGCTTGTCCTACAGGTACAGTTCCACCACCGGGAAGTTGTTGTTGAACGGTAATTTGTAAATTACCGGCATACCCCTGTCCGATACTAGTAATAGAAACCTGTACATTCACGGCTGTATTCACAATAACGATGGGAGAGCCTACCAATTCGGTACCCGAAACGCTGTCAAACACTTTGATATTGGCTGCTGTAGGAGTAGTAATTAAGAACTCGGGGTTATTGTATGCACCAACTAATACAAAAGCGGGGTCACCTTCCAAAGTGTATTCTTGAAGGGTGATTTTAATCCCCTGGTATCTTGAATTAGCAGGGTCGCTGATGTAAATATGATTCATGGCATTGTTAATACTTCTGCCAATCGGTTGATTATAAGTCAGGTATGAAAACTCCCTATACAGCGAGTCTCCAAATTCTTGCAAAAATTCGGGGAACCCGAATGAAACAGTTGCCAAGAACCCTATCGCTCCTTTTTCGGGAATAAGTACAAATTTTTCTGCCAATGAGATATTTGAAGGGCCAAAACTATGAATATCACCGACAAAGCAAGAACCGGCAATCATCAAAGGGTTCTTAAAATTATTGGTGTATTCTTCGGGTTGTTTCAAATCAAAATTATAGGTGTTAGCATTTTCCGAATGCCCCATCAATGTAACGACTGAAGCCCCATTATTCATGGCGGCAGTAAAGCCTGGTTGAGGAGGGGGGGTAAAACCGGATTGGGTGTAAGTACCTACTACTGTTCCGCCATAAAGTGGAGCTTCAACGGTAGCCTTATAGCTGTTTACATATCCCAAGTATTGATTCATTTCGCTGATGTTATGACCGTTTGCCACATGGATAACATTCTTAGTCCAAGCTCTATCCGCTATGGTACAGTTTCTATTGGCATCGTAAGCCACCATTTTTTCATAGTATGCTTGTACATCAGCAGTGTTTCGAGCACTTAACCGTCCAATAGGTATTTGTGGAACATAGGTGCTGAAATCTTTTACCGCCAACATATTATCTGAGGGATGATGCCCCCAAGTAGGAACCATACAGGTTGGAAATGCAAGCGGGTTGTTGGTTACCCCTTCATAACTGACCGATTTCCCAACCAAAAAGACGTATTGGAGATTGACCGCCCATGTATCTTTGGCATAGTTAATAAAGTTGCGAATAGAAAGCGGATGTTTAGGAATACCCCATGCAAATTGGTCGTAGAGTTCTTCAATGCTCACTATCCTGGCTACATGACTACCGCCGATAGCAGAAGCGCGGTGGGTGGCATAGGCAGCTACCCAGTCGGTGGAACCGCTTCTAAGTGATGGGTGGGTAATGATGATGTAATTCCCTTGCGAAGCAAGGCTATTGAAATTGGTAAAATTGGCAGGAATTAGTGTAGAAACTGACCAAACAGGACAACTTGTAACACAAGCAGGAGTTGTACAAGAATTGAGTGTGCAAACATTGTCCACATTGCTTATGTACATTTTTCTGGAAATTGAAGTATTTGCGCCGGGTTGTAACAACACTTTATAAACGCCGCCTTCCAAAACAGGAAAGATTCGTTTGTTGTTGGTCAAGTCATACAAAACAGGGGCGGTGCCACCGGTAAAGTTGCCGATTTCTAAATAGGTCAGGTCATTATCGTTGAGGGCAAAATAAAATTTGGTTGCCCCGCCAAAATCAAATAACCGAGGATAGGTTAGTTCAGTAAAAGCCACAGAAAATTTATCATTAGCAGCTAAATCTGCTAAGGAAGTATAAGTAACCTGAGTTTGTGGAGAACCGATATTGCTTAAAAACACCAATCGGGTAATGCTTTGAGTTTCGTACCCTTCAAAAGTTGTGTTAGCATATTCCGTTCCGCCTACTTGAATGGTCGTGTGGTGATCCGGAAGGGCGATAAATTCATTATTACGTCCAACCAATTTACTTCTTAAGGTCGCACTTGGTGCCCCGGGACCGGTAAATTTTGATGGTGTACTGAGTCCTGTAGTAAAGTTTGAACCGGTATTGATTTCCTGACCTAAAAACCCTTCTCCGTTTTCAAAATCGGGGTAATTATTATTAGCCCCTCCTAAACGAAACGGTGTTCCTGAATTAAATATATTCCAGTGTATATTGCGGCTGGTGTGCATAAAATAAGACTCCTGAGCTGGAGCACCGCTGAGGTTATTGGTCGTTTGTTGCACCCGTTGTCCGGGCGTTGCATTGTCCCAAACTAAGAAATAAGAAATGGTATCAGAAAAACTGCTTTTGTAATCATGCAGTTGCCAATTTGGGTCTTGGAATAACTGGGTGTCTAATTCACCGTCGTTTCCCTTACCGTAAAATTCAATGAAATCTGCCGCCCCAAAAGCGTTGTTGGTGGTTACAAAGATGGGGATTTCCTGCCCCTTAAAAAACACCTTAAAGCCCGATCCGGCAGAGCCTGACAATCCGGCACCGGAAAGGGTGGAAAAGGGGATGCGGATTAACCCATCCTCTTTAACTTTAAACTTGTAGTAAGTTTTGGAGTAGTCTATCCATTCGTTGCCATAAGGTTGGGCTGACAACATAAAACTACAACTCCAAAGAAGAACGAAAAGTAACGATAACCTTTTCATAGAATAACTGATATAGGTTAAGAAATACAAAAAAATAATTGTTTTGACAAGACGATGTAAAGGTACACAATATTGGCGAATTACCGATATTTGGGTATTACATTTGTTTAATGCGAATAAGCGTAATAAGTTTTTACAAACATTAGTTGGATAGCAAACAGCCTTTGAGAATTGAAAAAACTCAATTCGTTTTTAGAGCTAAAAACATGCCAAAAACGCAATGCTGCAATCCTGATTTATTGGTGGAGAAGAAAATTATAATTTGCAATACAGAAGTTACAGACGGCAAATGGTTTCAAAAGGCTGCAAGCAGGTTTAAATTTTATACAAAAAGAAAAAAACCCGTTGAACACTAAATTGTATTCAACGGGTTTTTAGAATGATTGAAAACTCAAATTAAGAAGACTTTTGACCGGTCTTTTTGGTTTGAATTTGTTTGCTTGCAACTTCACTTGCCAATTTTTCGCGCCGTTCGCTGTCTAATTTGCTAAGGTCGAACATAGCAGGTGCCGCTACAAAGATAGAAGAGTAAGTACCTACAACAATACCGACCAACAAAGCAAAAGAGAATCCACGAATAGTGTCGCCGCCAAAGATGAACAATACGACTACCGTTAATAAGGTAGCAAAAGAGGTCATCACTGTTCTACTCAAAGTATCATTGATGGCAGAGTTAATTGTTTCATCAAATTTTGCTTTCGGATTTAAACCGAGATACTCCCGAATACGGTCAAATACAACCACCGTATCGTTTACAGAGTATCCGATTAGGGTTAGGATTGCTGCTATAAATGCTTGGTCTATTTCCATTGAGAAGGGCAAAATACCCGAGAAGATGGAAAACAACCCTAACACAATCAAGGCATCGTGTGCTAAGGCTAATATAGCACCAACACCATATTGCCATCTCCTAAATCGGATAAAGATGTACAAGAAGATGCCTAATAAACCGAAAATAGAAGCCCAAATAGCCCCGTTTTTAATATCATCGGCTATGGTGGGACCTACTTTTTGTGAGCTTACTAAGGTTTTAGAAGTAAAATCTTCGTAGCTGGCATTGTTTTCATATTTACCAATCCCCTCATGGAGTTTAGCCATGACCTGATTGTCTATTTCAGGGCTGTTATTGTCAATCATGTAGCTCGTGGTAATTTTGAACTGATTGGCAGAACCATAAGTTCTGACTAACGGCTCTTTACCGTCAAACACCGGAGTCAATGCTTGTCGAATATCGGGAGCAGATACATCCTTGGTAAAACGAACCACATAAGTTCGTCCACCTTCAAAATCCACTCCATAATCAAACCCTTTGGTTAAAATAGATAGCAATCCAATACCAACCAACACACTACTGACAATATATGCAATACGCCGGTTGCCTATAAAATTGAAGTTAATATTCTTAAAAGCATGTAGCGTAAGTTCAGTGCCATATTTCATCTCCCCGCCGCGAGCAACGTACCAATCTATCACTAAACGGGAAAGTAAAATGGCGGTAAACATAGAAGTAAGAATACCGATAATCAATACCGTAGCAAAACCAAGTACCGGGCCTAAACCGTAATAGAATAAAATGATACCGGTAATAAGGGTGGTTAAGTTACCATCTATAATGGCAGAATATGATTTGCTGTACCCCTCACTGATAGCCTTTTTCACACTTGCTCCTTTGGCAAGTTCCTCCCTTATCCGTTCAAAAATAATGACGTTGGCATCTATTGCCATACCCATTGTCAACACGATACCGGCCATACCGGGTAGCGTTAAGACAGCACCCATGGAAGCCAAAATACCCATGATAAAGAACAGGTTGACAAATAATGCGACATTTGCAAACAGACCTCCTTTGTTATAGTACAAGGCCATAAATACAACAACAGACAACAACCCTAAAAGAAGAGAGAACAAACCACTTCGAATGGATTCTTTACCTAAGGTCGGACCCACAACTTCTTCCTCGATGATTCGAGCAGGTGCGGGCAGTTTTCCTGATTTAAGAATATTGGCAAGGTCTTCTGCTTCTGTAACGCTGAAATTACCGGTGATTTGTGAATTTCCACCGGCTATCTCTTGTTGCACGACCGGTGCGGAATAGACTAAATTGTCCAATACAACGGCAACGCTTTTCTTGATGTTTTCGGCAGTTAATTTACGCCAAAGGCTTGCACCTTCCGCATTCATCTGCATACTCACCACCACCGATTGGTTCATATCGAAGTCAGGGCGGGCATCGGTAATGGCATCTCCTTCTAAAGGTGCTTTAAAATTGCTGCCAAAGCGACTTTTAATCGCATAAACCATAAAAGTATTTGGACTTTCGGGACTGTCGGGTATTGGTTTTGCGCTAAACAAGAACTTTAAATCAGGAGGGAACGATGCTTTTACCGTTGGCTTGTTTAGGTATTCGTGAAACTTAGCCGTATCGGTTCCATTGATAAACCCAATGATGCTGCCTGCATTTTGCGATGGACTGAAAATAGCAAACAGAGGATTTTGTCGTCTTTGTTCTTCTAAACTTAGCGAATCAGATTTGGGTTTACCCGTTTTATCGTCCAATAATGAGGATTTGGCACTGGTATCGCCCAACAGAGAGGATCTGGAACTGGTATCACCCATGCTACCGGTTGTAGTGGTATCGGTATCTGTTTGCGCTGTTTCGGTAGTATCTTTTTCCTCTTCGGTTGCGCCGGTATCGGGTTTAGGAACATCCGTTTTTGCGGTATCAATGCCTAATTCTAATTTAAGCGCGGTGTTGGCTTCATTAAACATGTTAAACAACTCTTGATTGACTTCGTAGGTCTCCCAAAATTCTAATTTGGCAGTGGCCTGAAGCAATCTTCGTACCCTATCGGGGTCGTCAACACCGGGTAATTCAACGATAATGCGTCCGGTTGATTCTTGTAAGTTGATATTCGGTTGCGCAACACCAAATTTGTCAATCCGCGAGCGGATAATTTCAAAGGTGCGTTTGACCGATTGATTGGCTTCCTCGCGAATAACGTTTAATACTTCATCGTTTGAGGAGTTCAGCGTAATTTTGGTTTGATATTCACTGCTCGTAAATAAAGGGGCTAATCTTGCGTTTGGATCTATTTGGGAAAACGCTCTGCCAAACAGGGTGATATAATCTTCCTGAGAGTTGTTCAGCAGTTCGTCTGCTTTTTTGATAGCCTGTGTCAATACGGGGTCAGGGCTATGATTGGACATGGCTTTGATAAAGTCTTGCAAAGATACCTGCAAGACCACACTCATACCGCCCTGAAGGTCAAGACCTAAATTGATTTGACGTTCTTTGATTTGCTGATAGGTAAATTTGGCTATGCCAAGATTTACCACCGGCTTTAATGACACCGAATCCAAATATCTGCGCTTTGCACTGCGCTCTTCTAAATACTTCTGATCTTCGGTAGCGTTGGCCAATTTTGCAGCAGCCTCCTTTGCATATCGCGTTGCTTTGCTCTCTACTCTGTTTGTTAAAACGGTAAATGATAATTGGTAGATGCAAACCAACGCAAGCGCAATACCGAAAAACTTCACCAGTCCTTTTGCCTGCATGTTATATGTAAATTTGTTTTGGAATAAAACTTAGGTAAAAATGCCCATTTTTCAAAAGAGCGTGCAAATATAAGGCTTTGTAGATTTGCAACATGCTATTTGAGCAAATTAAGTGCTTAAAATTGATTTTTCTTTATTCTTAGTCATTAAAAGGCCTTTTCTTTGTTTGTTAAATCAAGCACAAAATGAAGACTATTGTTTATTTGGGAACAAAACAAATCGGCTTTACTTGTTTGCAATATGTCTTGCAAACCTCCTCACAGTTGGATACTAAGGTCATCGCCGTTGGAACAAAATCAAATAAACAAGGGGCGAACAATGACATCGAACAACTGTGTGCCGATAACAACATCCGTTTGATAGACAACCCTGACGAACTGCCGGACTGCGATATCCTTATATCTGTGCAATATCACCGCATTTTAAAACCCCGGCATATTGCAAAGGCAAAACAAATTGCCGTCAATCTACACATGGCTCCGTTACCCGAATACAGAGGGTGTAATCAGTTCTCGTTTGCCATATTAGACGAAGCCAAAGTGTTTGGAACGACCTTACACCGGTTAGAAGAAGGAATTGACAATGGGGCAATTTTGTTTGAAACCCGGTTTGCTGTTCCTAATAACTGTTGGGCACAAGAACTCTATCAGTTAACCCTAAAGGCATCGGAAGAACTCTTTACCACCCATCTGCCCGATATCATATCAGGAAACTACTCCCCTATTGTGCAGGAACAGCTTATTCCTGTTCGAGGCACATCCCATCACTACCGTCAAGAGATTGAACAAATCAAACAAATTGACCTGAACTGGGATGCCGAAAAAATTGCCCGACACATCAGAGCAACTTATTTCCCTCCGTTTGAACCGCCCTATACTTTGATAGATGGGGTTAAGGTTTATTTTGAGTTATTTAGATTTTAGACTTTAGACGCTAATCACTAAACGCTAACCACTAGAAACTTGTATCTCCTAAACTATACTCCCTTCGATACAAGTATCGGAGCTACCATAGGGGCAACTAATCGCTTATAGTTCGACAAGCTCACTAACCACTAACCGTTAATCACTAACCACTAATTTCCCGCTCGCCTCATACCGCTCATACCCACCCGGCATTGCCAAACGCCAAACATACACCCCCGAAGCCAAACCTGATAAATCTATGGTTTGGGTAAAAGGTGAACTACTTCCGGCAGGCAATACCTGATACAGCACTTTTTGCCCTTGCAGGTCATAGAACTCAACTACTGCAAAGGGTAACTGTGGAGGTAGGGAGTAGGAGATGGTGGTACTACCTTTCGCAGGGTTTGGGAAAAGGGTGGTGAGGTTGGTTTGTGCCACTTCGATATGCGGAGGAGTGGATATGGTGTTGGTCATTAAACTATCAACACAAGGGGCAACCCCGCAATACTCGCCATTGGGTCCCAACTTGACCACCCAACTGCTTTGTGGCACTGTGTAACTAAATCCTGCTAATATAAAACCTCCATCGGGCGTGGGTTCAAGGTCGCGTATATAATCTTCGCCCGGTAAACCACTGCTGATGGGGGTTTCTTGGATGATAGTTCCATCGGATGAAAGAATTGTAAAAGCTACTTCCCAAATAGGAGGTGGTCCATAACTAACGGTAGTACATACTACATCAAAATTGTTCTTTATGTAGTATGTAGTACTCATGGGGCTATAAGTTATATTTTTTGAATGAACGGCATCGGTAAGAACAATACCAGCATTAGGCTCTAAAACAGCGTAATACAAATAATTTCCTGTATTGCTGCCGTTATCTCTCATTCCCAACAAGACTAAATTTCCATCAGCACGTTGAGAAACAATACATCCACCATCATTTGTTGGCTCACCATACGTTTGTTCCCATTCCACCTCACCATTGGCATCTGTTTTGACTACATACATATCGTAGCCTGTTGCGGCATTGTATTGATAGCCCGAAATTATGAAACCGCCGTCAATAGTTTGCTCGGTAAATAAAACTACTACATTTTCGCCAATATATTTTTGCCATATAGGCTCTCCTACCGAGTCTGTTTTGAAGATACATATTAGTATAGGATAGTTTCCACCATATACTTGTTGATAAGTGTGAGTAATAAGATATTCATTGTTAGATAATGTTGTAACTTGTCCTCCAGAATTCCAACCGTTATTTTCATATACTCTCATCCATAGGGGTATCCCATCATAACTAATTTTGTACAACTTTATAGAAGGCTCCGAAGCATTTAATCCTATTTCACCAACAGCAATTAAGTTTCCATCTAAAGTTTTGGACATAGAATTCCCAAAAAAAATAGCTTTATATTGTGTTCCTTCATCTAAAATGCGTGTCCAAAGCAATTGCCCGTTTTTGTCAAAACACTTAGCAAATATGGCTTTATAAAAATTGTAACTATTGAGCATACCAACAGTTATATAGCTGCTGTTTACAGGTTTTAAAGTTGATAAAACTTGAGAACAGGTGTCTATTTGTTCAAATTCATTAAACAAAACTATAGATGTTTGAGCATTTATGATCGAAAAACTCAACAACAGCCCAAAAAATGCTGAATATAATTTTTTCATACTTGTAATTGAATATAAAACCCACTGAAAGAAATACTTCAAGTATAGCTGTCAGTGGGTTTTTTTGAGATAATGATTTACGGCAATACAACTAATTTTTGACTGCCTAAGTATTGATTTTCGATATGCAGCACACAAATTTAGATACCAGTTGGCAGATCGGCTACCGATATAAATTCATTGTTTTTCAAGCCCTTAATTTGCAGTAGCAATGCCCCGTTATAACTGTATATGGTTAGATTTGCCCTACTACTACCAAACAGACCTTCTTGTTTAACTTTCAAAGTTACTTGGTCTTGTTTGGTTGGATTTGGCAATAAATCCCATATTGTAACGGGCAATAATTTCGGTGTGTCTTTTAGTATAACTATGTCAATGTTTTTATTAAACAGACTGTTATAGTAACCGTTCATAACCACTTCTCCATATACTGCAACTGCTTTATTGTCATTGGCAGCAGTTATACGTATCAATTGTTCCTGTGCATCCATGGCTTTACCGCTGCCGGCGGGTGGTTCTATGCCTTCCAGAATCTCTGCATACAAATTATAAAACGCAATGTTTTCATCGCTATCTAAATGCAGTTCGTATAGCTTAATCCATGCACTATCTATATTACCTTCTTTGGTATAGGTGGCAATAAGTGCTTTCAAAGCCACATCTCGCTGTTCATTTTCTAAATCTTGTTTTGCGGCTTCAAACTGTTCCAACGATATACGCTTTTGCAATAATCCGGTATAGGCTTCAATTAGCTCCCTTTCATTATTAGCACCTTGTATCATTCCGGCAAAACAGTCGGGGTCGCAATCTTCGGGGTTTAAAGAGCAATGGGTAGGTGGTTTGTAAAGGCAAAACGTCTGAACCATGATTTATAGGATTTAAGGACTATCTTGATATAAAACTTTCCCAACCACAAGATACATAATATCTGTTAATACGGTGGCTTCTCTGCAAACTCTGTTAGCGTTTGCAACGTTAACAGAGTTGAAAACAACCTTTCCTTATTTCTATTGATGGCTTTTTCTATCCGGTAGCGATTTGTGTTTTGCTATCATTTACCATTAACAATTAACAATTCACCATTGATCATTAACGATTATTGCAATTAAAACGTTACTTACACCTTCCTTAGTCGGTACTTATCAATCATACAAAGATGTATGTGTCGGTAACGTATATTCCCAAAAAGTCAAAGTATGTCAGAAAACTGAAAAAGTATGTCAGAAAAATCAAAAAGTATCTTAGAAAAACGAAAAAGTATGTCCTAAAACTGAAAAAGTGGGTCGGAAATGGTCGAAGTATCAGAGAAAACTGAAAAAGTATATCCTAAACCTAAAAAAGTATGTCATAAAAGTCAAAAAGTATCTTAGAAAACTCAAAAAGTATGTCATAAAACTAAAAAAGTATCTAAGAGGCTGTACGAAAAGTCTATTAGTAGGGGTTTTCAGTTGATGACAAAAACAGC
>CALCIK010000178.1 GCA_937907475.1 uncultured Bacteroidota bacterium
AAATGACGAATGAAAAATGACGAATGAAAAATGACGAATGAAAAATGACGAATGAAAAATGACGAATGACAATAGAAAAAACACAAAAGCCTAAGAAATCAACCTTTTTTTCAAAACGGGTAGGAGTTTTCCCCGTGTTTTAAAATATCCCTTCCGTTCGTTCGTCATTCCGAATATATGGAAGAGGAAAGGACAACAATAACAGCAAATATGAGCAATGCCGACCGCGAGTCTTCTATCATCAAAACGGTACAGGCGTATAGTAAAAGATTGATGGGGTTTATCAGAAAGCAAGTTCCGAATGAAGCAGATGCGGAAGATGTTTTGCAAGATGTGTTTTACCAACTCGCCAACTACACCCAGCCCATAGAACAGATAACAGGATGGCTCTTTACGGTAGCACGGAATAAAATAACCGACCGGCATCGAAAGAAGCAACCGGAATTGTTTGAAATGACTTTTGAGGATGAGGAGGGGGATGAAGATGATTTTGTCGGAGATTGGAAAGACTTGTTGTTTGACTCTACCGATAACCCCGAAGTAGAATATTTGAGGGGCATGTTTTGGGAAACCCTATACGCTTCATTGGATGAATTACCTGCGGCACAAAGAGAAGTGTTCGTTTTGAACGAGTTGGAAGATGTTCCGTTTAAGGTTATTTCGGAACAAACAGGGGAGACGGTAAACACTTTACTATCGCGCAAGCGTTATGCAGTGTTGCACCTTCGGAAAAGGTTACAGTTGTTGAGAGATGAGTTGTTGAGTTATTAATACGTTTACAAAGGGTTTTAAACTAACTACTATGAAAAAGTTTTTTATATTAAGAGGTCTCAAGTTTTTAATGCTTGGGGTTATTTTTATCGCGTTTGCAGGTTATGTAACCATGTGGTTGTGGAATGCGATTTTACCCGATGTCCTTCGGGTTTCTGAAATCACCTTTTTCCAGGCTCTGGGGTTGCTACTGCTCGCCCGTCTGCTATTTGGTGGATTTAGGCGACGTGGAGGCTTTTACAAAGGCAGCGGACCAACCCCTACCCACAGAGGAGCGTTCATGCGAGAGAAATGGGCAAATATGAGTGACGAAGAACGGGCATTGTTTAAACAGCAATGGAAGGAGCGGTGTAAGAAGGAATAGGCTTGAGATTTTAGACTGGAGACTATAGACTTTAGACAATAGACGTAAGACTAAAGCCAAGCCCGAAGGGCTTTAAAATGGTGACTATTTAGGTTCAATGTTCTGCTCGCAGATACAGATATTATCTCACTCCTGTCCAAGCAATGTTTAGTTCCTTACAAAAATTTTCTGCGAAAATCTGCGAAATCTGCGGGAGTCATCTTTTCTTCTATTTAGATGAAGTAAAGTAACTAATCAATTACTTAAAACGAATAACCACAATTGCAACCAGTGGACTGAAGCCAAGCCCGAAGGGCTTTAAAATGGTGACTATTTAGGTTCAATGTTCTGCTGGCAGATACAGATATTATCTCACTCCTGTCCAAGCAATGTTTAGTTCCTTACAAAAATTCTCTGCGAAAATCTGCGAAATCTGCGGGAACCATTTTCTCTTCTTTTTAGATGATGCTTAGGACTAACAATTACTTAAAACGAATAACCACAATTGCAACCAATGGAAGAGCCAAGCCCGAAGGGCTTTAAAATGGTGACTATTTAGGTTCAATGTTCTGCTCGCAGATACAGATATTATCTCACTTCAGCCCAAGCAATGTTTGGTTCCAAACAAAAATTTTCTGCGTAAATCTGCGAAATCTGCGGGAGTCATCTTTTCTTCTATTTAGATGAAGCAAAGTAACTAATCAATTACTTAAAACGCATAACCACAATAGCAACCAGTGGACTGAAGCCAAGCCCGAAGGGCTTAAATATGAATAGCCATAGGTGAAACCTGTGGACAATAAGCACACCAACCCATACCAACTCCGAAGGAGTTGAATAAAATTAAAACAAAAATAACAGTTCAACTACGTTGTAGTTGAAAAACAGGGATAACCGTAATCGGTACTATTCAAATTAAATCCCTTCAGGATTTAAAATCTGCTTTGTGATTTGCCAACACAAAGAAGGAATAGATAAAACCACTTGATATCGAATAACCCACCCAAATAACATACCGTCAAACTACATAACTTGGATAAATCAACGGAAAGGGCACTTATGCCTTTTTTTCATTTTTCACATTTCCGGTAAAATATACCGCGCTATGCTTCGTCATTCCTAATAAGCAGCTTGATATTGCCTGACAAAATTTTTCAAAAAAAAATCAAATCGGTTAAAATATAGGAGCAAGCGGCACGTCATTCTAACTGTAATCACTAATTAACTTTAAACTTGAAAGAAATGGAAAATCGAATTTTTAGAAACATCGGGATTGGAATAGTAGGCGTTTTGGTATTGTTGTTTATTCTGCCGGCTATTTTACGTTTGTTGATTGTTGGGGCTGTCATAGGGCTGATTTATAAGTTTGTGCGAGGACGCAGTTTTCGCCGAGCAGCTCGCTACCGATATTATATGAAACAGAATGGGGCAGGGGAGGAGTACTCGCCCAACAGAGAAGGGAATGTTTTTGGAACCTTGGGATTGCCCGACAATTATCTTAACATTCATCAGCAAGAGAAAGAAAATTGGAATCGAGCAGAACCTGTGGTGATTAAAATTGGGTAAAACACTTTTTACTTGCCAAATAAGAAATTGCGTTTGGAAAGTAGTTTAACAGGCATCATTAATAGATATAGACTTTAATTTTTTAAACCTAAATTGATAACAACATGCATTACAGCAAATCAGACTGCTATGGGCAGGGACATCGGGAACATGGCTGCAAAGGCGCAGCATTTTTTGGCCACTACGGAAAACATTTCGGGCATTTTGGAAAACATGGGAGGTTTAACGCTCCGGTGAACATTAAAGAAAACGCTGAAGATTTTGAAGTGCATTTATATGCAGCAGGATTTAAGAAAAGCGATTTTGAAATTGGATTATCGGGCAGCGTGATGACGATTACCGTAAAAAGAACTGCTCAAGAAGAAGGCAGCAATTGGTTGCGGAAAGAGTACCAACCCAATGTGATTGAACGCCGCTTTGAATTGGGAGACAAAATTGATACTGCCGGAATTACCGCAAAATATGAAGAAGGTGTATTGATTGTGCGATTGCCCAAAAAAGAAGCCGATGCACCTTCAAAAAATGTTACTGTTGGGTAACCTTGTTTTTTCGTGGAAGAGTTGTTCAAACTTAACTTAAAAAAATCTGAGAGACTTCTTTCTGCGAAAATCTGCGAAATCTGCGGGAAATTATTGATGAATTTAAAAAGAAAAGCCGCCTGTAATGGGCGGCTTTTGCTGTTTATAAGAATGTTGTTCTTTAATCGTTTTGATAGAGCTTATCAATGAAGGAAGCAAATTTTTCGTAAATAACTTTACGCTTGAGTTTCATGGTGGGCGTTAATTCTCCCGTTTCGATAGACCATTCTTGTGGGAGGATGGTTATTTTTTTGATTTGTTCCCATTTGCCAAAGTTTTGGTTATAGGTTTCAATTTCGGCATTGAGCAGGTTTTTTATTTTCTCGTTGTCAACAATTTGTTGGTTGTCGGCCAAATGGAGCCCTTCGTTTTTAGCCCATTCGCGAAGGTTCAAAAAAGAAGGAACTATTAAGGCGGCTACATATTTTTGAGATTCTCCGACTACCATAATTTGTTCGATATAGGGAGATTCTTTCAATTTGTTTTCGATGACTTGCGGGGCAATATACTTACCGCCCGAAGTTTTAAACAACTCTTTTTTGCGGTCGGTAATTTTGAGGAAGCGACCTTCTTGCCATTCTCCAATATCGCCGGTATGGAACCATCCATCTTCGTCTATGACCTCTGCGGTCAGGTCGGGTCGTTTGTAATATCCTTTCATGATATTGGGTCCTTTGGCAATAATTTCACCATCGGCAGCTAATTCAATGGTTACACCGGGAATGGGAATTCCTACGGTTCCAATAGCTCTATCTTTTTGGTCAATTCGGTTAACACTCAACACAGGGGAGGTTTCCGTCAGTCCGTATCCTTCTATGATGGAAATCCCGGCTGCGGTAAATAGTTTTGCTAACCGAGGTTGAAAAGCAGCAGCACCGGTTACGATAAACTGAACTTTACCGCCGAGAGCTTCTTGCCATTTCGAGAAGATAAGTTTTCGGGCGATGGACAGTTGGAGGTTGTAAAGGAAGCCCATGTTTTTGTTCAGTTCGTATTGCAACCCTAATTTAACCGCCCAAAAGAACAGTTTCTTTTTAGTTCCGGTTAGTTGGAGTCCTTTTTCCATGATTTTCTCATAGACTTTTTCGAGCAAACGGGGAACAGTGGTAAAACAATAGGGTTGTACTTCTTTGAGGTTTTCACCAATGGTTTCAAGACTTTCGGCATAATGGATATGGACGGCATTGGAAAGGTATGCGTAAAATACAATCCGCTCGAAACTATGACAAAGCGGAAGGAAACTGAGCGATTTGGTGCCGGGGAGAAAGGGCAACAGAGTTTGAATTGCTTTCAAGTTACTGACCAAGTTGTTGTGGGACAGCATTACCCCTTTAGGATTTCCGGTTGTGCCGGAGGTATAAATGATGGTGGCTAAATCATCGGGGCTAACCTTGGATTTATATGAATTTATGGCATCGAAATCAATTTTATCGGCAGCCGGTAATATGGAGATGTAGTGTGTTTGGTTGGGGATGTCTTGAAAGGTGAAAATGCCTTTGAGCGAGGGAACCAAGCCGTTGAGTGGAAGCACTCGTTGTAGGATGTTTTCATCACCAACGAAGGCATAGATGATTTCGGCATCGTTAAAGATGAATTCGTAATCGTTTTGACTAATTGTGGGATACATAGGAACACAAACCGCACCGATTTGCTGAACCCCAAGGTCAATGAAGTTCCATTCGGGACAATTAGTAGCGATAAGGGCTATTTTGTCGTCTTTTTTAACCCCAAGTTGAATCAATGCAGCACTGACCCGATTGACCATTTCCTGAACTTGGGTAAAGTTGTAGGTTATCCATTCTTTGCGGTCAGCTACCTGAACTTTTGCAGATAGAAATGGTTGTTGTGCCCTTTCTGTTGCTTGATAATCTAAGTAGTCGAATAGACGGGTGATTTTCATGACCTGTTATTTTATTAGTTTGCTGATTTGTTTAAATTGGTCTGTTCCGGCATAGTCGAGCAATTGAAAAAGGACGATTTCGACTGAGGAGATAAACGCACCGGATTGTTTCATACGGTCTAACGCTAATTGCTTGTTTTGAAGTGTGCGTGAAGAAACGGCATCGGCTATAATGTGGACATCGTATTGTTTCTGAAGAGCATCCAAAGCTGTTTTCAACACACAAATATGCGCTTCAGTGCCGGCTATGATTAACGATTTGATCTTTAAAGTTTCCAAAGTTTCGTTGACATCATCGGAAAGCAAGCAACTGAAACACGATTTTTCAATGATGGTTTGATCTTCAGGAAGTTGCAATTGTGGACAGGTATGACCAAGTCCTTTAGGATATTGTTCCGTAACAAGGATAGGCAGGTTCAATATTTGTGCTCCTTGAATCAGTTTATTGATATTGTTGAATACCGTTTCGCTTTCAGCGATAACAGGCATCAGCCTTTCCTGAATGTCAATAATGAGCAGCGCAGTATTGTGTGGTTGTAGGAGTCCGAGGGGCATTTTTTTAAGATTTTAGGGATAAGGGATAAGGCGTTAGGCACAAGGCAATCGACCTTGCAAATTACAACTCATAACTCATAACTCATAACTAATCAACGTCTTTATCTTCATCCTTGTGTGTATGCAATTGGGCATCTATCAAACCTTCGGGCAGGTTGAAAGTGATGGTTTGCTCATCTTCGTCAATGTCGGCAATGAGGTCTTCGTGCAAGGGGATGAGCACTTCCTTGTTTTGGATGGTAATTTGTGCTAGTTCATGGGCGGGAAGGTAGTAAATATCTTCGATAGTGGCTATTGCTTGATTGGTGGAGGCATCTATTAAGGTAAAACCCAACAAGAAATCCCAATCTTCTTCCTCTTCTTCTTCCTCATCGGAAAAGAAAGAGTCGGGAATCTTCGATTTATCAAAAAATAATTCGGTGTTTTGAAGGCTGATAGCAGCTTCAAGAGAATTGATGTCCTCAAACTTTATGAGCACATTACCGTCCTTCTGCACTTGAACTTTTTCTACAAAAAAAGGCAAAAACCCCTGTTTAGTTTGGATAATCAGGTAAGGTAGTTTCGTTTTGCTTTCTTGAAGATACGACAAGAAGAAAGCCTCAAAGAAGGCTTTTAACTCTCCTTTGAGGCTTTTAGGTTGGTAAATGTACCCCACCTGATACAAGTCTTCTAATTGCATAAGTGAACGTTACATTGTATTGGTCTATTCTTCGTTCTTTTCTTCGGTTGTGTCGGCAGATTCAACCGCATCTTCTACGATTGAAGAAGTTTCTTCAACAGCAGGAATTTCTTCTTGCACTACGGTAATGTCTTCTGCGATATTGGAAATGACTGCATCCGCTTCGGCAACTTCTACGGCAATTGGTTCAACTGCTTTGGGGGCTGCTTCAACTGTCTGTTTTTTGGAAGATTTAACTGACCAATCAGTCATTTTAAATCGAGTGGTTTCTTCTTTCGCTTTGGCATCAATCCATTTTTGGAAAAGACGGTCAGCCTCTTCTTGAGAGAAAGCACCTTTAGAAACGCCTCGTTGAAGGTGTTTTTTGTACATCACCCCGGTTGCAGATAGAATATTGCGCACAGTATCAGTTGGTTGTGCACCGTTAGCAAGCCATTTCAGGGCTTTGTCACGGTCAATATCTACAGTTGCAGGGTTGGTAATGGGGTTATACATGCCAATCCTTTCGATAAATTTACCATCGCGTTTGTTGCGTGAATCGGTCGCTACAATGTGGTAAAATGGTCTTTTCTTACGTCCGTGTCTTTGTAATCTAAGCTTAACTGCCATCGTTTTCGATAGTTTGATGTTAAAAAGTCCACCGGCCAGATAAACGGGTAGTGGTATTGCGGGCGCAAAGGTACAGTTTTATTTACTTCTTTCCATTTTCACAACAAAAAATGTTTCAAATCATGGAAAGAAAGGAGAATAAATCTGTCCGTTCTGCACTATGTGAAACTATCTGCGAATTAGTCCGATAAGAAATAACAGTACTAAAGCACCAATT
Source organism: uncultured Bacteroidota bacterium (assembly GCA_937907475.1). Lineage (GTDB taxonomy): Bacteria > Bacteroidota > Bacteroidia > Chitinophagales > UBA2359 > UBA2359. Next base: position 7,219 of record CALCIK010000178.1, read on the forward strand.
ACTCCGGTAATTATAACTGCTGCAAGTCCGCCACCTAAAGAAATGTTCAAAACGCCAAACAACCAAGTACCAAAAAAGGCACCGATTATTCCTACAATGATGTTGCCAAGAAGTCCAAAGCCGTAGCCTTTACGAATAACTCCGGCTAACCAGCCGATAACTGCCCCAATAATGAGGGTGTAAATCAATGAATTACTGTCCATAAAAATGAATGATTTTTGGTTGATAAAAGTGTGTTTATTAAAGCATTAAACCACAATGTAGTCATTAAAAACTTAGCATACACTTTTAATTCAAAAATAATTGAAGATTTTTTTATTAAGTATGGACTAGGTTGAGCTTTTTACCTTTGCTCTTTCTGATATTGACCGCCACCACTTTGTATTCGGGACATAGGGCTTCGGTATCGTGAACACTGGAGGTGATATTGTTAATCATCAACTCCGGAAAGTGGAAAGTGGTACTGAGAATGCCGGGTTGAACCTCATCGGTAAGGCGGGCTTTAATATCTACTTTGCCGCGAGCCGATTCCACACAAACCATATCACCATCGTTAATAAAATGCTTTTTAGCATCATCGGGGTGAATGAGCAGTACATCTTCGGTGAGTAGTTCGACATTGGCAGTACGGCGGGTCATCGTTCCGGAATTGTAATGTTCCAATTCGCGGTTGGTGGTAATGATATAAGGGAATGCCTTGCCATTGGTAACCAATTCCTCTGTTTCTTTAAAGTCTGCAAAATGAAATTTGCCTTTACCTCGCTTAAAGGTATCTACATGTAAAATAGAAGTGTCAACTCCATCGGCGTTCACCGGCCATTGTTTTCCGTTTTCTCCCAATTCGTCCCATTTTACCCCTTTAAAGAACGGCACGATTTGCGAAATTTCCTGCAACAACGTATCGGGATTGTAATCCGGTTGTTCGTAACCCATGTGGTTCATGATGTCCACCATGATTTGCCCGTCTGATTTTGTGCCTTCAATCGGTTCAACAATTTGATTGACCCTTTGTATGCGCCGTTCGCCGTTGGTAAAGGTTCCGCTTTTTTCTAAAAACGAGGCGGCCGGTAACACCACGTGTGCCCGCTTGGAAGTTTCGGTCATGAATATTTCCTGTACCACAAAGAGTTCCAATTCGTCTATGGCAGCCATTACCTTTTGGGTATTGGGGTCGGTTTGTACGAGGTCTTCCCCCATAATCCACAAGGCTTTGAACTTTCCGGCTAAAGCGGCATCGTACATTTGCGGTATTTTATACCCAACGTGCAAAGGTAGTTTGGCATGGTAAAAGTTTTCGTACAAGCGGTGGTAATCGGGGTTGGTTACATCTAAATAACCGGCACCCTGATGAGGTTGGCATCCCATATCTGCCGCGCCCTGTACATTGTTTTGACCACGAAGCGGATTGACCCCTACGCCAAGCCGACCGATATTACCGGTAATCATGGCCAAATCGGCAATCAGCATGACCGCATAAGTACCCTGTGTATGTTCTGTAACGCCCAAGCCATGAAACGACATCGCCGAATTTGCCGAAGCATAAGCAATAGCCGCTTTTCTCACTAAATCCCTGTTTACCCCACTCACTTGTTCCAATTCATCTATATTGAGGCGGAGCATTTGGGCTTTAAACTCCTCATAACCTTCCGTCCTGCTTTCGATAAATGATTGGTCTTCCAATCCTTCCTTAATAATATAGTACAACATCATGTTCAACACGGCAACGTTTGTACCGGGTCGAAGCTGAAGGTGATAGTCGGCATATCGGGCAAGACGGGTTCTTCTCGGGTCTAAAATGATCAGGGTTTTACCCTTCATAGCGGCTTGTTTCAATTTAGCGCCGGTAACGGGATGTGCATCGGTTGGGTTAGCGCCGATAATCAACATGCAATCGGTATGTTTCAGGTCTATAATAGAGTTGGTTGCTGCGCCTGTACCGAAAGCACGTTGAAGGCCTAAAGCTGTAGGAGAATGACAAACCCGTGCGCAACTGTCTATATTGTTGGTGCCGATGACCGCCCTGATAAATTTTTGCATCAGGTAATTTTCTTCATTCGTACATCGGGCAGAAGAAATGCCTCCAATGGAATCGGGGCCATATTTGGCTTTAATTTCGTTGAGTTTTTGGGCTATAAAATCGTAAGCCTCTTCCCAAGTGGCCGGAACAAATTGACCGTTAACCTTAATCAACGGAGTGCGTAACCGGTCGGGATGTTTGTAAAACGAGAAGGCAAAACGCCCTTTTAGGCAGGTATGACCTTGGTTGACCTCTGCATCGTAGGGGGCTTGTATGCTTTTGATACTTCCGTTGACGGTGGCAACTTCCAAATTACAACCCACTCCGCAATAGGTACAGATGGTTCGTTTTTTTTCTGTGCCAACGATGGATTTAGATTCAAACACATCGCTGATGGCAGAAGTGGGGCAGGCTTGCGCACAAGCACCGCAACTGACACAGTCGGAGTTAATAAAGTTTTCGCCAAACCCTTTGATGATATGACTGTCAAATCCCCGTCCCGCCATGCTCAATACAAATTCTCCCTGCACTTCGTCGCAAGCACGCACACAACGGTAACAATTGATGCACTTACTAAAGTCGGAGGTCATATAGGGATGACTCAAATCTTTCTCAACATGTAGATGGGTTTTCCCTTCGGGGTAACGAACTTGTCGAATGCCAACCCTTGCTGCGACATCTTGCAACTCACAATTGTTGTTCACCTCACAGGTAAGGCAGTCTAAAGGGTGATCGGTTAAGACAAGTTCAATAATGTTTTTCCGAAGTTTTTGAATCCGCTCTGAATTTGGATAAATATACGCTCCTTCCATCATAGGCGTATGGCAGGAAGCCTGAGTTTTTACCGCACCCCCTTCTTTCAAAGCTACATCCACGCTACATACGCGGCATGACCCAAAAGGTTCGAGGTTGGGGGCATCACAAAGAGTGGGCACTAACTTGTTGCCTTTGTGCCGTTTAATAAAAGATAAAATCGTTTCACCCTCATTAAAGGTGAAAGGTTGGTTATCAATATAGGCTGTTTTTTGCATGGCAAGTTGCTTTTGGTTGGAAGGCAATTTTGATTTAACAAACAAGGAACATACAAAGATAGGCTATTTACCAAAATGCACAAGCAAAATTGAAAAAGTTGTACTGAAAGGTTTGGTTAAATGGCGGACAGTTGCAGTGGGATAACAGTTATCGAAAAACCGCAACTTCTCCTGGACCCTTTTGATATCACCCAACCTATTTCACCTCCCTTACATCACTTCCCCTCAAAAATGCGGTAGAAATGCCGTTTCAAATGGGCTTTTACCTCTTCCTCGTCAACCCAATCTACTTCCAATTCTTTGTTTAACGAAGTAACGGCTTTATCGGTAATGCCACAGGGAATGATGTTGTTGAAATAACTCAAATTGGCATTGACATTAAATGCCCAACCGTGCATGGTGACCCATCTGCTTGCTCTTACGCCCATCGCACATATTTTCCTGACCCGGTGGGGTTTATGTGTGTCTAACCAAACGCCGGTACTGCCTTCTAAACGCTCACCTTTCAACCCATACTCGGCAAGGGTGGCGACAATGACCTCTTCCAAAAAACGCATGTAGCGATGAATGTCGGTAAAAAAGTTTTCGAGGTCTATGATGGGATAACCAACGACCTGACCCGGGCCGTGATAAGTGATGTCGCCTCCACGGTTGGTGTGGTAAAACTCAATGCCCAGTTCTTCCAAAAGTGTTTCGGATAAAAGGAGGTTGGTCATAGCCCCCGTTTTACCCAATGTATAAACATGAGGATGAGAACAGAAGATAAGGAAATTGTCGGTTTTTTCTTGCTCTGCCTGTGGCAGCTTTCTGTTCTTCATTTTGGTTGCGACTATGTTTTGCAACAATTCATCTTGTTTATCCCATGCGGCTTTATAACCAATTTCTCCCCAATCAAAAAAATGTATTTCTCGGTTCATTATCTTATTCGGTTACCGGTTTATAGATAGAAACTTACGTGCTTTTTACTGCCAACATAGTTTAACTTGATAACCCCTAAAACAGTTCGCCAAACATCGGGTTACTTTTTTTTGACTATTGGGGGTTTATTGTTTCGTGCTTCGTGTTTATTCCTACATTTGTACGAACAACAATCAACATGGAAGCACTGATAGTCATCTTAGCAATCGTCCTATTTCTTACCCCTTTGGCGGTGATTTACCTATTATTCAAGGTTGGCGGCATGTCGGGCAAGTTGCACCAAGCGGAACAATTGGTAACGGAGTTAAACAATCGCATCAGCAAACTGGAGCATAGGCTCAGAAACATAGCACAAACTGACAAGCCTAAAGTCGAAACAAGTTTGCCGATAGACTTACCCGAAAGAAGTACGGCCAAGCCTCCCGAAATTGTTCCCGAAAAAAAGGTAGAGCAAGTGGACGAGGTGATTGAAACAAAGGAAGAAAAGCAAGTTCCGGAAGAAGAGAGTATTGTTGTGGTGAGCATATCCGAACATCAGGAACAAGCACCTGACAAAACCGAAGTAGTTCCGGAGGTAAAAACACAACAGCCAAGTAGCAGTTTTAACCTTTGGGAACGCTTGAGCGGTGAAAACTGGATTGGGGTAGTAGGTTCAGTATTGTTGGTGATTGGGGCTATTTTCCTAATCACCTACGCTGCCTTGCAAGTAGAGCCGGTTTACAGGTTTGCCATTATTGCTGCCTTTTCGCTTGCAGTAGGTGGATTTGGCTTTGCGTTGCGCAACAATGAAACTTGGGCAACATTTGGCTCGTGGTTGAGAAGTGTCGGGGGGGCTTTGTTGCTTTTTGGTTGTTTGGGTTCCGGTTATATTCCCGGCTTACAATGGATAGATAACTCAACCGTGGCTTTGGCCCTTTTAGCATTAGGCATTTCGGTCAATTTGGTTTTAGGTTTCTTGGGCGGCACACAAGTATTTGCCTCTCTGCATGTCTTGTTAAGCCTGACCGCCTTAGCGTTAGCCCCGCCATCCAATCAAACCTTAATTTTGGCGGCCATCGTTACTTTGTTTGGGATTGCCCCTGTATATAAGGAACGATGGGACGCACATTTATTGCTGATTGTTTCTGCCTTTTTCGTTTTCCACCTGTATTGGTTTTTCTCGTTCACCAAACCGGAGATGGAGGTGTTATATGCCCAACCTTACCTTGCCATAGCTATATGGTTGATAACGGGTATTACCGTAGCCATCGTCCATTATCGCGCTGCCTATACTTCAAAACGATTAGAAATACTGCCATTCCTTGGGCATTTACTCAATTGGCTGTTCATGGCAATAGCGATAGCTATGCACGCTGTCGGCACACCCTATAAAACGCTCTTTATCATTGCCGGTGCAATAGCTGCATTTGTTTTGGCCTTGCGTGCCAAAAAAATAGGCATCTCTTGGCTGTATTATACCGATACGCTTCTTGCGCAATTAGCTATGTTGGTAGCCCTGTTGACCCTAACCGATTGGAACTGGGCTACCGATAACGAAATCACCATTTTAAGCCTCATGTTTTTAGAAGCATTGCTTTTTACTTCCATCATGGTCTATGTAGCAGAGCAATGGCTTTACCGCGTGGGTGTAGTGGTCGCCCAACTCTTAGGAATAGGGTTGATTGTGTTGGCATTGATGGAAGTTTTTACCGGCAATTTTACCGGCAATTACTTACATGCCGGTTTTGTGAGTATCGCCTTAGCTGCTTCGCTCGCTTTTCAGGTATTTTTAGCTTTGCGAAAATCTACCGCACCGTTCAATGCCTCAGACTCTTGGTATCTGCCCTATCTTTCTTCAGAGCAATACGGCGGCTTTTCGGTCATCGGCATTTTATCGGGCATCATGCCCTTGGTCGTTTTCGGTTACTTTTACGACCAATTATGGGCGGTCTATTCCATCGGATTATTGTTCTTATCGCTCCTGTACGTGCGAAACAAACTGCAAGCCGATGGGTTGGGGATAGGGTTGTTAGCAGGTTTGTTACTTTGGCACTATATTATCTGGCAAACGGTATATGATTACCCCGACTGGCTGCAATCTTTCAAATTTGCCTATACTTTTCCGCTCTTACCCGTTTCGTTGGTGGCATCGGTTTGGTGTTATGTGGCTAAAAGCGGCCGTTATTTGCGTTGGCCGGGCATGTATCTGTTTGTGTTGGGTGCTGCCTTTTCTGCCTATTATTTCCTCGAACCGTTATGGGTCTTTGCCCCCGCTTTGGTATGGATAGGCGGATCGGTCGTGCTTTTGGAAGCAGCTAAATGGATACAAACCGGATTTGCAGGCAAGTTGCATGAGGAGGATGAACCCGATAGGTTTTTACTGCAATTAGGTTATATCTTGCTGTTGACTTTTGTGGTCCGACATTTCATGGTCTATATTCAAGTGGAAGATCAAATAGCAGGATTCAAAGTGCGATGGTTGGTCGAACTCGCTGCCTTTTTGGTTTTGCTCTATTGGGCATTTCAACAACCTGCGTTATCGGGTAAACGCGAATATCCTATCTGGAGCATTATACAACCGATGATGCCCGAAATATTGCTAGGCTTTACCTTCGGCATTGCCATTGTCGAAGTACCCGAAATTTGGCATCCCCTCGTTTGTGTGTTGTTGGCCTTGGCAGCATTATTTACCACCTTCAGACAAAGCGAGGTGATTTCCCGCTTGCGTTTCTATGCCCTCCTGTTCAGTTGGGCTTCGGCGGCAAGTATCGTTTATCTAAGCCGTTACTATATCTATAACACGATGGCTTGGACAGATCAGGCTTGGTTATCGGGATTGCTTTCAATGGTATCGTTGTTTGTGTTCGTAGCGTTTTACCATCCTTATCGCCAACTTGAAAACATTACCTTCCCGCGTTTAATCAGTGGGGTGATGAACACCTTTGTTAAACTCATCCGTCAAAAGAGTATGTGGTGGATATTTTACCCCATCTTTATAGCGGTTGCGGTCTTTCTCTATTACTCTTTCTCCAAATCGGTGCTGACCTTATGGTGGGTGGTAGAGTGTTTTGCCATCTTTAGTTTGGCATTTTGGGCAAGAGAAAACTACTTCCGTTTCATCGCCTTTGCAGGAGTGCTGATATGTTTGTTCAGATTAGTCCTCTTCGATTTGGCACAAACCGGAACCTTGACCCGTGCGTTGGCTTTTCTGGGCATGGGAGCAATCTTGTTGGCTATGTATGTGGTCGGAAATCGTTTTAAACATAGATTTGAAACCACGCAACCCGCTATTTCCAAAGAAGGGTAGGGGGTTGGTAAAACCTTTAACAAGTATAGGACGTTATGAACCCAGTTTACCTTCACACCCTACACAAACCACCTTTCCGTTTTGGTCAATTACTTTGAATTTTACCAACTTCCCGTTTCTTTCTATTTAGACGAGTCTGAATTGAAACGCAGGTTTTATGCAATGAACAGGCAGTATCACCCCGATTTCTTTACCCAAGCCGATGCTCAATCGCAGGAGGAAGCATTGGAAATGACTTCATTAAACAACAAGGCATACCAAACATTGGCAGATAAAGACCTGCGAATCAAACATATCCTACAAGTCAACGAGCTGTTTCAAGAGGACGAGAAATATCAACTACCCCAATCCTTCTTGATGGAAATGATGGACATCAATGAAGAACTAATGGAAATCCAATTCTCGGATAACCCGAAAGAAGGAGCTGAGAAAATAGGTCAACAGATTGCTGTCATTGAAAGCAGCTTGCAAAAAGACATTCACCCTGTCATGCAAGCCTTTGACGAAAACCCTCAAAACATAGATGGTTTGGCATTGGTAAAAGAATTTTACTACAAAAATCGCTACTTGTTGCGTGTAAAAGAAAGTTTGTCTAACTTTGCAGCCTCTTAAGGCCCAGATGGCGGAATTGGTAGACGCGCTGGTCTCAAACACCAGTGGGGTAACTCCCATGCCGGTTCGATCCCGGCTCTGGGTACAGACTTAAACCTCGTTTCATTCGTGAAGCGAGGTTTTTTGTGTTTAATAGCCTTTCCCCATTATGTTATAGGGAGAGGCCGGGGGAAAGCAAATGTGAATGGTGAATGGTGAATGGTGAATGGTGAATGGTCAATGGTGAATGGTGAATGAGCACAAAAAAATTTACTACTAACCATTAAAACAACTCCTTGTTCACATCGGTAAAGGCAATGCCGTAACCGGTCAATTCGGCTAAGATGGGTTCGTAAACTTCCGGCATGGTTGGGATACGGACACCTGTTAATTGCACCTGTTCGTTCAGCACCAACTTGACCATCATGGCCATGGGTAAACCCACGGTGGCGGCAATCGCGGTGTGGTCGGCATCTGCGCCATTGACCACCATGGTCGAAGTGTGCGCATATTGCTTACCGTCAAGGATGTAATTTACCTGATGCAACATCACAATCATATCTTTGTCGTCCGGTGCTAATTGCCATTTGTCGGACAATAACGCCAAGAGGGCTTGTGCGGGAGTGGCGGCTTGTTTGGCAAGCGGGATAGGGTCGAAAATGCCCAACCAACGCAAGTTATTCATCACCTTTTCTGTGGCCATTTCGCCCAAATATTGAGCGGTTCGGGCTTCTAAACTGCCCGATAAATGAGCGGGGAGGAAGGCTTCGGTCAAATCGGCAAAGGTCATCGCTTCGTCTTGGGGCAAATGCAAATGGTTGTCGGTCAATCCGAGTTGTACCAATGCCTGCCACGCCATACAGTAACCCTGTTTGCGAAGCGTGCCCCGCAACAGGGTGGGCACGTCTTCAATTTGGTAAACTTTGCGGTAAGGCAGCGAGTCGCGATTGGCATAAGCCTCAAAATTTCCGTACCCTTCGACTTCGTAGGTTTCAAACTGCGAAAACAAGCGGTTGTAGGGAATATAACGGGGCTTACCATTTTTCAAGTACTGCGCCGTGCCGCCTTGACCGGCAAGCACTACGTTCATCGGTGCCCATGTAAATTTGTAATGCCAAGGGTTATTGTCCGATTCGGGGGCAATGAGCGCACCGCAAAAAGAACGGACATCGGTAATTTGAGCGTTTTGGCGGCGCAGGTGGTGGATAACCTTCATCAAACTCATGTGGTCAATGCCAGGGTCTAACCCGATTTCGCCCATCAACAATAACCCCCGTTGTTTGAACTGCTCGTCGAGTCCGCGCTCTTGGGGCGAAATATAGGAAGGGGTGATGAGGTGCTTTTCGAACCGAAGGCAATCATGCGCCACCAAGATATGAAAAGCTGCCGGCAATACCGAAGCCACTATATCGCAATCGCTGATGTAATTAGCCCTTGTGTTGTTATCATGCACATCAAAAAACACTGCCCGTCCGTTGGGATGATTGTTCACCTTCAGCAATGCGGTTTGCAAATCGTAATCGCCAACGGTTACCTGCCAATCGTTTTCGGTGGCGTGTTGGAGCAAGTAATGAATTAAATCGGTAGCAGACTTTCCTGCCCCCAAAACCAATATCTTTTTCATGGTTAAACCTTTGTTTTGTTAAATCTGGTAAATTATAGTCTGCTCGCTGTTTCTGAATTAGGGGTTACCCTTGTTTGCCCATTGCCCGTCAGGGTGCCAACCGTTCTATTTTCCAACTCCCTTCGGGCTGTAAAGTATATTGCAAACGGTCGTGTAAACGGCTGCTTCGACCCTGCCAAAACTCGAACACCCTTGGAACAATGCGATATCCCCCCCAATGTTCGGGGCGTGGAATAACCGCCTCGCCGCCGTATTGAGCCATCAAGGACTGCACCTTGGTTTCCAAGATTTCGCGCGAGGGGATGACCGTACTTTGGGGAGAGGCCAGCGCGCCTATACGGTTGCCGATGGGTCGGGAGTTGAAATATTCGTCCGATTCAGATGCCGGCAGCCTTTCTACGGTTCCTTCGATGCGCACCTGCCGTTGCAATTTATCCCAATAAAAAAGGATGGCGGCATTGGGGTTAGCGTTCAACTCGTTCCCCTTACGGCTATGGTAATTGGTAAAAAAACTCAGCCCTTGTTCCGAAAACCCCTTCAACAACACCGTCCGAATGGAGGGAAGCCCTTCGGGGGTTGCGGTGGCTAAAAACATGGCGTTGTGCTCGATAAAATCCTGTTGCAATGCCTCGTCAAACCATACCTCGAATTGCTCAAACGGGCTAACCTTTACCGATTGTTCGGTCAAATCGGCTGCTTCGTAGTTTTGGCGCAAGTGTGCCACATCTTTCAATGTCTTTTTCATGGGCTTGATGGTTGGCGATTGGGGTCGCCTTGTTTGGTTAGATGGTCATGGTCTGAATAAGCGGCTGCAAAGGTACGGTAAATCGCCCGATATGTTCAACAACAAGGACTAATGAATTGCTGCTTTACCGGTTTTGGAAAAGAAATGACAGGATTTGAAGCCGGCAAATCGGATGGAATAAAACAAGGTAAATGTGGTTGAAAAGCCCCCGACTGTTGTCGTCAAAAGTTGTTGGCATGGGAAAATAACCTAATCATCTCCAAAAATGAACCGGTGTTTGGTATTAACCGAGTTCTGATGCCTACCAACGGCGTTCCCGTTGCGACCAATCAACTTCCCGTTGCGACCAATCAACTTCTCGTTGCGACCAATCAACTTCTCGTCGCGACCAATCAACTTCTCGTCGCGACCAATCAAC
>CALCIK010000179.1 GCA_937907475.1 uncultured Bacteroidota bacterium
GTTCATTGATGAGCAAGAACGGTTCATTGATGAGTAAGAACGGTTCATTGATGAGTAAGAACGGTTCATTGATGAGTAAGAACGGTTCGTTTATGAGTAAGAACGATTCATTTATGAGCAAGAACGTTTCGTTTATGAGTAAGAACGTTTCATTGATGAGCAAAAACGTTTCATTTATGAGTAAGAACGTTTCATTGATGAGCAAAAACGTTTCGAAAAACAAACAGAAAATTTAACACCAACAGGCTTCGCTTCTATTTGAGGTGATTACGAAAAAGGTGTGCGTACCCACCTTTTGGCGTAATTCTACCTATCAACTTGCCACTCACCTTTTCGTCCAATTACTTTTCTTTATCCCAACGGCAGCAAGCATGGTAGAGATAAAAATTGTTTATCTGATTTGCCTAAGAACCAATAGTATAGTGTCATAAAATCCAATCGGATGAGCCATTCCTATTACCTAAGTTTAGGGATTAACAAGGTAAAGAAAAACCCTTTCAAAACATGGTTTTCAGTCCTTTTTTCCAACCTATTACCTATCAAAAAACGAAGTTACAGTTCAAACATTGGTGGTTTTGGTAGTAGGAGAGGAGAGTTAGAATCGAAACAAGCGATTAACGACAATAGCTGCCGAAACACTACGCGCCAACTGTATGCCTTGATAGTAATGATAAACAGGTATTTCAACTTGGGCAGAAAAATTCCATTTTTGAGAAGCTGAAACATTAAATTGTGGTGCAAATAAGACCACGTTGGAACCGGTAGAATCTCTAAAGTAGTCATTTTTGCTGTCTTGTTGTCGCCATTCATTGCGCAACTGACCGATAATGGTAAAGCGATGGTTAAAACTGTGAGATACAAATAAAGCACTGTTCCAACTGACACCAAATTGATATTGTTGGCTGTTTGGAAAGGAATAGACAAATCGGTTGTTCCAAAAAAGATGCGTTTTTTTGTTGGGCAGCCCTTTGTAAATAAACATTCCACCCAACAGCCCAACCGATTGCGTGCTTGGTTGAAGGTCAATATTCAGAATTTCACCTTCCACCATTTGTGGACGAAAGGTTGATGGTATCCTTATCCCAAACATAGGCGTAATCTCCCAACCATGCGCTCTGTTTTTGTATAAGGCATACTTGGTAAGCAAAACAATATCGGCTAAACCTTTTGAGTGAAAGTGTGGATTGTCTTTTAGCCCTTTTTCACTATATCTGATGGTGCGATTGAAAAAATAACCGCTTTCCATTTCGGCAGTTAGTTTAGGTGTGATGCCGTAGGCTAAGGAGAAGCCGGTAAAATGGAAATGTGCCCCTTCAATATAGTTGTAGTTTTGTTTTTTGGAACCGGTAAAGAAATGATTGCCATTCGAAAATTGGTAAAATGCAATTATTCTAAGGTCTTTTGGAAGCATTGTACCTTGGTTGGTCGATCCTCCGGCGGGACTACCGGGCATACAACATTGCGCTATGACATTTGTTGTAAAAAGAAAGCATAAAAAACAGATGACCCCCAAACGGTGCATAGTTACTTTTTGAGCAAAGGTAACACTTTCAAATCACCGCGAAACTGATTGAAATCATAATCCTCGCTTTTAGGGGTATGCTCCAAAATCAAAGATTGGAGTGTAGCTACCCAAAGCGGGTGTGTATTCAGGCTTTCGACTAATTGGAGTTTTTCACCGCCCCAATGTGTAAATGCTTCCTGATATTCTTCACTAATTTCAAAAATGGTTTCCAAACAATCGGCTACAAATGCCGGACAGAACACTAAGATTTTTTTCTTCCCTTCCTTTGCCAATTGTTCTAATACTTGGATCGTATAGGGCTGAATCCAAGGGTCATTACCTAAACGCGATTGAAAACTGATGGAATATTTTTCTCGTGGCAGTTGCATTTTATCGGCAATTGCACGAGCGGTTTCCCAACTTTGAGCTGCGTAGCAAAAGCGATTTTTAGTCTGAAAAGTTTCGCAACAAGATTTTTCCGTCAAGCAATAACCTTGCTCGTTTGATTTGCGCAGTTGGCGTTCAGGTAATCCATGAAAGCTGAAAAGCACATGGTCATATTGATTTACATCGTGTTCGCGACCTCTTTCAGCAAAGGCTTCAATAAAAAGAGAATGGTTGAAAAAGCTGTTGACAAAAGATATAGAAGGAATAGTTAGCCAACCCGATACAATTTCCATGACCTTTTGGTGAACCGAACCGGTGGAAGCCGATGCGTATTGAGGAAACAAAGGTACAATGATATAATGGGTAACATTTTTGCTGCGCAAATATTCTAATCCCAATGCAATACTTGGGCTTTGGTAACGCATGGCTAATGCTACTTCAAAAGATACATTTTCAGTCTCACATTGTTGAAGACTTTCTTGAACCAATGCTGTCAAGTCTTCACTGATGTATTTTAATGGAGAACCCCTGTCTGTCCAGATTGCTTTATAGGATTTAGCCGAATTGCCTGCTCTAAAAGGAGTAATAATACCTCTAACCAACAATTGTCGTGGCAACCAAGGTATATCTATGACCCGTTCATCGGTTAAGAATTCGTTTAGATAATGCCGTACATCGGAAGTTTTGAAGTTATCGGGAGTACCAAGATTGACCAGTAAAACGCCAATAATGTCTTTCATAAACGGGTAATGAATTGGATATTAATGTATCAATGTTATTTAAACCAAAACACAAATAATAGACTAAACTACCTCTAAGACTAAAAGTTGATCATTTTGTCAATGTCGGCAGCTAAACGTCTGTCTTTGTGCGTAATGATATCGCCTTCGTCATGTGTATTTAGCCGCAAAGTTACTTTGTTATAGATATTGGTGATATGCGCATGGTGATTATGTTTTTCACTAAGCATGGCAACTTTGGTTAAAAAGGCAAAAGCCTCGATAAAGTCGGTAAATTCAAATTCTCGTTCAAGGGCGTTGTTATTTTCCGTCCACATAGTAGTTCAGTATTAGAAGGTGAAGAAATCGCGATAATTGAATAAGGTAAGCATGGAACACCAACTTTGTTTTTTTGTTCAATCCACAAAAATGCTATAAATCACACAAAATATTTGCAATAAGCCCGTAAACTTCTTTAAAAAGACTTACCTTTGCCCGCTAATTGGAAAATAAGTTAAAAGAACGTTCCATTGAAGCCTGTGCAACACTATAGTTCTCGCTTAGAAGAATTTGACATTCAGTTTGTTGGTTTACAAAATGAGTGTTATACGTTTGAGTATTACCTCAACAGCTCTTTTTTGCGCAATTTTGAGTATGCACCTTTAGATGAATGTAATGATTGTGATTTACACGTAAAATTATTGTTTACCAAAAAAACAAACCTTTTTACACTTGACTTTTTTATAGACGGCACTGTTAATTTGAACTGCGACAGATGTTTAGTCGCTGCGGATTTGCCGGTCAATACAAAATTTCAAGTTTTTGTAAAAACAGTCGGAATTGTTCCTGAAAGGGCGGATAGAGATTTGGATATTGTTTATATTTCAACCGATGATACCGGTTTAAACGTAGCACAGCTTATTTATGAATTTGTCGTATTAAGTTTACCGGTAAAACGCATACCTTGTATTACGTTGAAAGACAAAACACTGTGTGACCAAGTAGTTTTAGGAAAATGGCAGCAATTAAATGTTGCCGAAGAAAGCAGCAAAGCTACGAAAACACCCGACCCGCGTTGGGACGCATTAAAAGATTTAAAGAATAAGTTTGACAAATAGCCTGAATAAGTAGATTTGTCGAAGACGAGTAAAAATATTGTTTATCATAAACCGAAATTGATTGAGTTATGGCACATCCTAAGCGCAGACACTCCAAAACCAGAAGAGATAAGCGCCGTACCCACTACACGGCAGCAGTACCGAATGTATTAAATTGTACGAACTGCGGCGCACCTGTTTTATCGCATAGAGTATGCGGAGAATGTGGTTTTTATAGAGGTAAATTGGCAATTGCAAAAGAAACAGCCGGTTAATTACTATAAATCCTCGATTTTAAAATGATGAATAAATGCAAACTTACGGCTAATTAATGCTGTAGGTTTGCTTTTTCATTGTATCTGTAAACAGTTAATCGCCTGTAAAACGATTTTCAAAGCTACTTCCTCTTTACTCAGGTAAGCCGAACACAGCTCATTCGTTTAAAAGCAAAAAAAAATCGGAAAAATTATGTCCAAAATTATAGCAGCTATAACTGGAGTAGGTGCCTATGTGCCCGATTATGTGCTTACTAATGCAGAATTAGAAACAATGGTTGATACCACCGATGAGTGGATACGAGTGCGAACCGGTGTTTCTGAAAGACGCATTTTAAAAGGAGAGGGTAAGGCTACTTCTGACATGGGTTACAAGGCTGTTGAAGATTTGTTGAAAAAAACAGGCACTCGAAAGGAAGATGTTGATCTGCTTATTTGCGCAACAGTAACTTCGGACATGGTATTTCCTTCAACGGCAAATTTAATTTGTGATAAAGTTGGCATTAAGAACATTCCGAGTTTTGATATTGCGGCTGCTTGTTCCGGTTTTATTTACGCGCTGATTACTGCATCCCAATTTATTTTGGGAGGAAGTTACAAGAAGGTAATAGTAGTTGGTGCCGATAAAATGTCTTCTATTGCAGATTATGAAGACCGCACCACTTGCGTCTTATTTGGTGATGCTGCCGGAGCCGTTTTGTTAGAACCTTCAACAGATGAATGTGGGATATTAGACCATATTTTGAGAAGCGACGGTTCAGGTCGCGCTTACCTTCATCAAAAAGCAGGCGGTTCTTTAAAACCTTCAAGCCATGAAACAGTTGATGCTAGAGAGCATTTTGTTTACCAAGACGGCAAAACTGTTTTCAAATTTGCCGTAACCAATATGGCAGATGTATCGGCCGAAATTATGGAAAGAAATGGACTTGAAGGAAAAGACGTGGCTTGGTTAGTTCCTCACCAAGCAAACAAACGCATCATTGATGCCACCGCCCGTCGCATGGAAATTGATGACAGTAAAGTCATGCTGAATATTCAAAAATATGGCAACACCACTGCGGCGACTATACCGCTTTGTTTGTGGGAATGGGAAAACCAACTCAAAAAGGGAGACAACATCATCTTAGCCGCATTTGGCGGAGGCTTTACATGGGGTTCTATTTATGTAAAGTGGGCTTATTAGAATAAGTAAACGGCAATAATCAATTAATTTTTCAATTATAGTTATATGGCAAGTACATCAGATTTTAAAAACGGATTTTGCATGGAAATTGATGATAGTCCATGGCAAATCATAGAGTTTTTGCACGTAAAACCGGGCAAAGGCCCTGCTTTTGTTCGCACCAAGTTGCGTAACCTCCAATCCGGTAAGATTGTTGACAAAACCTTTCCTTCGGGTCATGCAATAAAAGACATTCGCATTGAACGTCGTCAATATCAGTTTTTATACAAGGATGAAAGCGGCTACAATTTCATGAATAATGAAACCTTTGACCAAATTACTTTGCAAGAAGTAATAATTAATGCCCCTCAATTCCTTCAAGAAGGAATGCCGGTTGAAATCACCTTTCAATCTGATAAAGAGCTTCCGTTGATTTGTGAGCTTCCGCCATTTGTTATTGTAGAAGTTATTTATAGTGAACCTGCAGTTCGAGGCGATACAGCAAATAGCGTCAGAAAGCCTGCAACCATAGATAATGGTGCTACAGTAACGGTGCCAAGTTTTGTAGAAGTGGGTACAAAAATTAAAATTGATACCCGCACAGGGGATTATGTAGAAAGGGTAAAATAAGCATTATTGATGGCATTTGATAAAAATTATAGAGCGAACAGTATAATTGTCGGTTCTTTGTTGTAATATTCGGCTTTCAAATCATTAGCCCATATTTTGCAATCAAACTGAATTATTGTTCGCTTTTTTTATTACACAAAAGTATGCTATTGTATTGCAAAAACTCCAAACAATTTACAAAACAACTGACTAAACGCTAAACAATCCCTTAGTATGGACTTTCAACAAATTCAAGAACTCATACAGCTGCTTAACGAGAGTAACATAGGTGAATTTAAACTTGAGAGCGAAGACATGAAGTTGAGCATCAGAACAAAACATTACTTTGATGCTTCTCAATTGGCCAAGTTTCAAACGCAATCCATGAGCTATGCCCCTCCGATTGTTCAAACTTCGCCACCGCTTGTAACGTCTTTACCTCAGAATAACACTCCGGCAGCCTCTGAAAAAACAGGTGGCAGTAAAAGCAACGAAGAAATCAGTGCCGACAGTTCATCAAAACTCATCACTATCAAATCACCAATGATAGGCACTTTTTATCGCTCTGCTTCACCCGACAAACCTCCCTATATAAAAGTCGGAGATACCATAAGCACCGGAATGGTACTTTGTATCATTGAAGCCATGAAGTTGTTCAACGAAATCGAATCTGAAGTAAGCGGCAGGATAGTGAAAATGCTTGTAGATGATGCTGCACCGGTCGAGTATGACCAACCACTGTTTTTAGTTGAGCCGGCTTAAGAAATCCGGTATTTAAAAACTACAGAAAAGGTTATCATTGGTAATAAGGCCAATAATTTTTAACAGGGTTAGCTATAATTAATACTGCCCCGATTTAATTAAGCCTGTATCATCTTGCCGAATAGATTATATGGTTTTGTGCATTAGCAAATAAGTCAATCATTTATGTTCAGAAAAATACTCATAGCGAACAGAGGGGAAATAGCCCTACGCATTATTAGGACCTGTAAAGAAATGGGCATTAAAACAGTAGCTGTTTATTCCACAGCCGACCGCGACAGCCTGCATGTTCGCTTTGCTGATGAAGCAGTTTGTATCGGCCCGCCACAAAGTGCTAAATCATATTTGAATAGAGCCAGCATTATGGCTGCTGCTGAAATTACGAATGCAGACGCTATCCACCCGGGTTATGGTTTTTTAGCCGAAAACGCCTCTTTTGCCGATGTCTGTTCTGATTACAATATCAAGTTTATTGGCCCGACTGCTGAAATGATACGTCAAATGGGTGACAAAATCACAGCAAAAACTACTGTACGCAATGCCGGTGTTCCGGTTATTCCCGGTTCAGATGGATTGGTGAATGATATAGCAGAGGGCAAATCTGTTTCTAAAGAAATAGGCTATCCTGTTATTCTCAAAGCGACAGCAGGGGGAGGTGGTAAAGGAATGAGGATTGTTTGGAGTGAACATGATTTTGAAACACATTGGGGGGCAGCAAGACAAGAAGCATTGGCAGCTTTTGGAAACGATGGAATTTATATTGAGAAGTTCATAGAAGAACCTCGACACATAGAAATTCAAATAGCCGGCGACCAATACGGAAAAGTTTGCCACTTATCTGAAAGAGATTGCAGCATACAACGGCGGCATCAAAAATTAGTAGAAGAAGCCCCTTCGCCTTTTGTTGATGAAAAATTGCGTCAAAAAATGGGCAAAGCAGCCGTAAAAGTAGCCGATGCCATTCAATATGAAAGCCTTGGCACAATTGAGTTCTTAGTAGATAAGTACAAGAACTTTTACTTTATGGAAATGAATACCCGCATTCAAGTTGAACATCCGGTAACAGAAGAGGTCATGGATTTTGATTTGGTTAAGGAACAAATTAAAATTGCAGCCGGTGTGCCCATTTCGGGCAGATCATATATCCCGAACGGACATGCTATTGAGTGTCGAATTAATGCAGAAGACCCGCACAACAATTTCAGACCCAATGCCGGTAAAATTGGTGAACTCCATACTCCAAAAGGGCATGGTGTTAGAGTAGATACCCATATTTATGCCGGTTATACGGTGCCGTCTTATTACGACTCTCTATTAGCTAAAGTAATATGCCGGGCAGCCACAAGAGATGAAGCCATCACCAAAATGAGTAGAGCATTAGACGAGTTTTTTATAACCGGTATCAAGACCACTATCCCTTTTCATCAGCAATTAATGAAAAATCAACAGTTTAGGGAAGGCAATTTTAATACATCCTTCTTAGAAAACTTTACCTTTTAATTCGGAATAAACTTTTGTAGAGCCAATGTGTTTGGTAAGTATAATTTTTCGACCTGAATAATACACAAGAGTTTTTGGGACAATAAACAGGTGAATTTGTGGAGAAAATAACGCCACTGAATTTTCTTTTTTTTGTGTAGTGTCAATCATACATTTAATCACCATAATTTGCAAAATGAATACTGTAACTTCATCAGTAGATTTAAGCCTTGCTTACAAAGTTAAAGATATTTCTCAGTCCGAATGGGGACGTAAAGAAATAGAATTAGCAGAAGCCGAGATGCCCGGACTTATGGCATTGCGTGAAGAATTTAAGGGGCAAAAGCCATTTAAAGGTGCTCGAATTGCAGGGTGCTTACACATGACCATTCAAACAGCCGTTTTGATAGAAACGCTTATAGATTTAGGAGCGGAGGTAAAATGGTCTTCCTGCAATATTTTCTCTACCCAAGATCATGCCGCCGCAGCCATTGCTGCAAAACATGGCGGTGTATTTGCTTGGAAAGGAATGAACAACGAAGAATTTGATTGGTGTATAGAGCAAACACTGTTTTTTGGCAGTTTTGACCGCCCGCTCAATATGATTTTGGATGATGGAGGCGATTTAACCAATATGGTGCTTGACAGATATCCGGAATTGGTTAAAAACATTCGCGGCATTTCGGAAGAAACCACCACCGGTGTTCACAGATTATATGAACGTATAGAAAAAGGAACCTTGCCGATACCTGCTATCAATGTTAACGATTCAGTTACCAAGTCTAAATTTGACAATAAATACGGTTGCAAAGAATCTTTAGTAGATGCTATCCGCCGTGCTACGGATATTATGATGGCCGGTAAAGTGGCTGTTGTTGCGGGTTACGGTGATGTAGGAAAAGGTTCTGCTGCTTCTTTAAAAGGTGCCGGCGCACGTGTAATTGTTACTGAAATAGATCCCATTTGTGCTTTGCAAGCTGCAATGGATGGATACGAAGTAAAGAAAATGGTAAATGCCGTTCCAAGAGCCGATATAGTTGTAACCGCAACCGGTTGCTATAATATCTTATCAGAAGAGCACTTTAGGCTTCTAAAAGATAAAGCTATTGTTTGCAATATCGGGCATTTTGACAATGAAATTGATATGGCTTGGCTCAATGCCAACTATGGACAGACCAAAGTCGAAATTAAACCCCAAGTTGACAAATATACAATTGAAGGGAAAGATATTCTTGTTTTGGCAGAAGGACGATTGGTCAATCTTGGATGCGCTATGGGGCATCCCTCTTTTGTGATGTCTAACTCTTTTACCAATCAGGTTCTGGCTCAATTAGAGCTTTGGAATCATGCCGATAAATATGAAAACAAAGTGTATGTTCTGCCCAAACATTTAGATGAAAAAGTAGCACGATTACATTTATCCAAAATAGGTGTAGAACTGGATGAACTTACCCCACAACAAGCACAATATATTGGTGTAACACCGGAAGGTCCTTATAAACCTGAATACTACCGCTATTAAAATTTGAATAAGCAATAGCAAATCCGTTTTCAAACGGGTCATATATTAAAGCCCTTGTCGCTTCAATGCCGGCAAGGGCTTTTTTAGTTGGTTTTGATTAGAAAATAAAGCCATTTCGTATCTCTCAACCGAATTAGCTTACAGCCTAACCCTCTCGTAGGTTATAAAACAGGATTAGCTTACAGTCTAACACTTCCGTAGGTTATAAAACCGAATTAGCTTACAGCCTAACCCTCTCCTAGGTTATAAAACAGGATTAGCTTACAGTCTAACACTTCCGTAGGTTATAAAACAGGATTAGCTTACAGTCTAATCCTCGCGTAGGTTATAAAACAGGATTAGCTTACAGTCTAATCCTCGCGTAGGTTATAAAACAGGATTAGCTTACAATCTAATCCTCGCGTAGGTTATAAAACAGGATTAGCTTACAGTCTAACCCTCTCGTAGGTTATAAAACAGGATTAGCTTACAGTCTAACACTTCCGTAAGTTATAAAACAGGATTAGCTTACAGTCTAACGCTTCCGCATCTTATGTGACAGGATTCGGATAAATAGCAACTCTTCCGTAACTTATAAAACAGCATTCGGAAATAAAGAATTGAATATTTGCAAGCAAGGAACGGCTGAATTTTTAACAAATCAATTCGTTGCCTGTAAAAAAGTTGCAAAAAAACGAGTCCATTTTTATTGATAAAAGTTTGCTGTAAATTTTCTAAGTTTGCATTTAATTGGTAAAATCCAAAAGACAGATTTCAGCTTTCTGCCAAAAGTTTAAAAGTAGTGGGCTTTGAGGCTAATGTTATCAATATGGAAAAAACTCGGTTAAGTGTAAATATAAACAAAGTAGCATTGTTGCGAAATGCAAGAGAAGGCAAATTGCCCAATCTTGTGCAGGTAGCAATGGATTGTGAACGATTTGGGGCTGAGGGGATTACCGTACACCCACGACCCGATGAAAGGCATATTAAGTATAAAGATGTGTATGACCTTAAGCCAATTGTAACTACTGAATTTAACATTGAAGGTTATCCTGATGAACGATTTTTGAAAATGGTATTAGAGGTTAAGCCTCATCAATGCACCTTAGTGCCGGACCCTCCCGGAGTACTAACTTCAAACGCCGGATGGGATACCATTAAACATGGTGATTTCCTTAAACAAACTATAGCGAAATTAAAATATGCCGGTATTAGGGTGTCTTTGTTTGTTGAAACAGATGAACAAATGATACGCCACGCTGCAACTACCGGTGCTCATAGAATAGAACTATATACAGGGCCTTATGCCGATCAATTTTATCTAAATCCATCATCGTCTATCATACCTTATATAATAGCTTCTAAAATTGCCGGTGAATTGGGTTTAGGGTTAAACGCTGGACATGACCTGAACCTCGATAATTTGAAATTTCTAAAACAAAATCTACCCAATCTGCTAGAGGTATCAATAGGACATGCGTTAATATGCGATGCCTTGTATTATGGATTAGAAAACACAATCCAACTATACCTTAAACAATTAGCATAGCATTAATCAAGCATAAACTTATTGCCGATTTACAAAAAAATAATCCAAACATTACTACGTAACCAAAAGATACCTAAATTGCCAAAGTTTTTTTGATAGCAAATAAACAAACATTATTTATTAACAAAACCATGTACGTATGAAAAAGATTTTTTTACTCATCCTGTTCGTAACAGTTGCAACAGGGCAACTTTTTGCCCAACGCACAATTACAGGGAAAGTAACGGATGCCAATACGGGCGACCCCATGATTGGGGTAAACGTGTTGATTGAGGGATCCACAACAGGTACTGTAACAGACTTGGACGGAAAGTACAACCTGAAAGTCCCTGCAAGTGGCAATGTACTCGTTTTTTCTTTTGTGGGATATGAATCCCAAACCATAACGCTCAACAATAATTCAAATGTTGTGGATGTGGTTCTTAAAGAGGGCGAAGTGCTCAATGAAGTTGTAGTAACAGCTTTGGGTATTACAAAAGCCCAAAAATCAGTCGGCTATGCTACTCAAGAATTAGGTGGAGAAGGCTTTGTTAAAGCAAGAGAATCCAATATTATTAATTCGCTCAGCGGGCAAGTTGCCGGTGTGCAGATTAACAATAGTTCGGGTGCTGTTGGGGCTTCTTCACGAATTACGCTTCGCGGTGCAGCCTCTATCACAGGTTCAGTGTCTCCGCTTTTTGTTGTTGATGGTATTCCAATTGACAATGCCAATTATAGCGCAGCCGGTGATGGCGGTGGTTTTGACATGCCCAATGGTGTAGCAGACATCAACCCCGATGATATTGCTTCTATTACAGTGTTAAAAGGCCCAAATGCTGCTGCATTATATGGATTACGTGCTGCTAACGGAGTAATCGTTATCACTACCAAAAAAGGCACAAGTGGGAAAAAAGGTTTTGGAGTATCTTTTAACTCTTCTACAACTTTTGAAAAACCATTGGTTTTACCCGATTTCCAAAATTCTTATGGACAAGGCCCAGACCCCAATTACTTTTATTGGGAAAATGGCTCTACTGATGATGGTGGAGTAGATGAAAGTTGGGGTCCTCCTTTGGATGTCGGATTAGAATTCACCCAATGGAACAGTTATACTGTTGATGGAAAACCATTGCCTTGGGTATCTCAACCCGATAATATCAAAGATTTCTATGACACCGGTATGACCAACAATAACAACATCTCTTTTTCCGGAGGAAATAACTTGATGGGCTACCGTCTTTCATTGGGTAATTTGAAACAAAAAGGTATTGTACCCAACACCGATTATAGTAGATACAATGTAGCCGGTAGTACCGATTTCAATATTTCCAGTAGATTGAAAGCAGGACTATCAATCAATTACACAAAGGCAAAAAGCGGAAACTTACCTACAGGTGGTTACGACAACGAGAACCCTGTTCAACAAATGATTTGGTCAGGAAGAAATGTTGATTTTTCATTGTTAAAAGACTATGAAAACTTACCGCTTGCACCTGTTGGAACTGCTGCTGAAGGTACGCCTTTAAATTGGAATACAGTATTCCAAAATAATCCATATTGGGTGCTGAATAACAACCTAAACAAGTTGGACAAAGACCGTGTGATAGGTAATGTTAACATGTCCTATAAAATTACAGACTACTTGACATTATCTGCTAAAACCGGTACCGATTATTGGTCATCTTTAGTTACTGAGCAAAAAGCAATTGGTAGCAACGAGTTTCAAGAAGGTTACTATCGGGAGATAGCTAGAACTTATACTGAACAAAACTCCGACATCTTACTTAACTTTAACAAACGCTTAAGCAATGATGTTGTTGAATTAAGTGCCAGCATTGGAGCAAACAGAATGGATAGAAGATATCATATCTTGACTGGCGAAGCACAACAATTAGAACTTCCGGGTTTATATAATTTGTCAAATGTTAAATCAGGTGTTCCGGTTGTACTTACCAACAGAATTGAGAAAAACAGAATCAACAGTATTTATGGTTTTGCTCAAATAGGCATTAAAGATGCTATTTATTTGGATTTAACCGGACGTAACGATTGGGCAAGCGTTTTACCCAAGGATAATAACTCATTTTTCTATCCTTCGGCAACACTTAGTGTAGTCATTACTGATTTGTTAGGACTTAACTCTGATGTACTTTCGTTTGCAAAAGTAAGAGGTGGTTGGTCAAAAGTTGGTGGTATTGGGGACTTAGATCCTTATAATTTACAGCAAGTATTCCAATTCAGAGCTGATGGTTGGGGCACGACTTCATTGCCTTTTAATCCGCAACAACTCAACAATCCTAATCTTATTTCCGAATCTACAACAGGTATAGAATTAGGTTTGGACTTGCGATTATTTAAAAACCGGTTGAAAATTGATGCCACTTATTACAATCAGACAAGTGAAGACTTAATTGTACCGGTAGAAGTTTCTGCATCATCAGGCTATATTTTTGCTTTGCAAAATGTAGGCGAAATGTCAAACAAAGGTATTGAGCTTCAATTAGGTGCTAACATCGTCAAAACGAAAGATTTTAGTTTTGATGCTCGCGTAAACTGGGCAAAAAATAATAACGAGGTTGTTTCTCTCGGAGGTTTGGAAGCCCTTACTTTGGGTGGTCAATGGAACGTAACATTACAAGCTCGCGAAGGCATGCCTTATGGCGTTTTATTTGGCCCCGGTTATTTAAGATCACCTGACGGTCAGATAATTCACGTTAATGGCTTACCTCAAATTGATCCGACCTTTAAAGTATTAGGCGATATCCAACCCGATTGGACAGGTGGTTTAACTTTAGACTTAAAATATAAGTTTATTAGCCTAAGCACACTATTTGATGCTAAAAAAGGCGGTTCTATATACTCAATGACCACTACTTGGGGACGTTATTCAGGTGTTTTACAAGAAACCTTGTTAGGTCGTGAAACAGGTATTGTCGGAGAAGGAGTTATGAACATTGGTGCTTCAGATGCTCCAAACTATGTAGCCAATGATATCGTTGTACGAGCTGAAAGCTATAACAAAGCAGCATATAGTAATGCAATTGCTGAAGGGTCTGTATTCGATGCATCTTTTGTTAAATTGCGTCAAGTTGTATTAACCTTTGATTTACCTAACAAATGGTTCGATCACGACATTTTCCAAGGTGCTTCAATTGGTGTTGTTGGACGTAACTTAGCCATTTTACATCGCAATACTCCTCATATTGACCCTGAAACCGGTTTTAGCAGCCTAAACAGCGAGCAAGGTCAAGAATTTGGACAATTACCTTCAACCAGAAGTATTGGGTTTAACCTGAATTTTAACTTCTAAACCGTAAATCTAAAATTTTATGAAAAATATATCACTGATTTTTACTTTAGCAGTAGGATTGGTTTTGTTTATGGGTTGTGACAAAGATTTTGAAGAAATTAACAACAACCCAAATGATCCTATTGCTGTGCCTTCCGGGCTTTTAACCGCCGATGTTGTATTTAACGCATGTAATTCTCTTTACGATACTTTTGTTGGGGGAGATATGGGCTCTTGTTGGGCACAACACTGGGGTAAAGTACAATATAACGACGAAGAACGTTATCAACCTCGTGGAAGTATCATTGAGGTACTAGTTTGGAAAACCATTTACGAAGATGTTATTTCCGATGCTAAAACCATGCAAAATCTTGCAGTAGCAGAAGGAAATGAAAATATGCAAGGGGTAGCGTTAGTCATGCAAGCCTACGGTTATTCTCTTTTAACGGATGTGTTTGGCAGTATTCCTTTCTCTGAAGCTATCAGAGCTGATGAAGGTATATTTTCACCAAAATACGACACTCAGGAAGAAGTTTATACCGGCATTTTAGCGATGTTAGATGAAGCTAATTCTTTGTTTTCTGCAGATGGAGGCACTATTTTGGCCAATTCGGATATTCTTTATGGAGGCGATTACTCAAAATGGCAAAAATTTGCAAATTCTTTGAAATTCCGTAGTTTAATGAGAATTTCAGGAAAAGTGAATGTAGCTTCGCAACTACAAGCTTTGACGAGCCAACCTATGTTTAGCTCTAATAGCGACGAAGCCAAATTGATTTATCTGGCTAATGACCCAAGTGCTAATCCAATATTCGAAACGATTGTGTTTGGCAATAGAGCAGAGTTTAAAGTAAATTCTGTTATGGTTGACATGATGGCTGGAATAAACGATCCTCGTTTGCCGATATATGCAGCACCAAATGAAGATGGAGAGATACGTGGTAAGCCCGCAGGTATTGAAAATGTACCTAACGACGACTATAATTATAGTAATGTTTCTCCAATAGGATCTGCTTATCTTCAAGCTACCGCACCCGGTTACTTCTTGTCATATTCTGAATTACAATTCCTCATGGCAGAAGCTGCTCATAAAGGGTATATCAGTGGCAGTGCCGAAACTTACTATCAAAATGGTGTAAGTGCGTCATTTGCAGCAAACGGGTTAAGCCAAGCTGATGCAGATGCTTATTTAGCACAAGGAACAGTAGCATATACTCAGGCAACAGGGTTACAAAAAATTGCTGAACAAAACTGGTTAGGTTTATTCTGTCAAGGAATTGAAGCATGGACAGAATGGAGAAGAACCGGATACCCGGCGCTTCAACCGGCTATAGAAGCAGTAATTAACGAAATTCCTTCGCGATTCACCTACCCTTCAATTGAGCAGTCGGTTAATAAAGCCAACTACGATGCTGCGGTTTCTGGTCAGGGCGCGGATTTGTTGACTACCAAAGTTTGGTGGATGAACTAATTTATTAAATCTTTAAATTTTATTTCAATCATGAATAAAATTAAATTCTCATTATTTTTTTCCTTGCTTTTTATAATGGTCATGGCATTTTTTACGGCGTGTGACAAAGAGCAAGATGACATGGTTACCGCAAATGCGGTAGAAGGAGGTTTAGTAGCACCACAAAATCCGGCAATTAACTATATAGTTGGTGATAACAAAAATTACACTGCCCGTGTGAAAGTTTTTCAAGGGGATGTTAAAACTACTTCAATTGAAGTTTACAAACAGTTTAAAGGTGTTTTAGGTACAACGGGAAGAGTATTGCTTGCTACTGTAGATGTAGATGAAAATGCAGGAACGGCTATTGTCTCTTACGAATTCAATTACGATGGTTTGCGAGACGGTTTAACTTTTGCCAATGGCGGTTCAATTCCTGCCGATGATCAATTGTTAAGCATTGGAGATAAATGGGAATTGACTTACACTTCACTTACCAGCGAAGGTAAGAAACATACCAATTCCTCTGCTACTGCTATGACAACTGTTTCGGTTGCTACTCGTTACGCCGGCGTTTATGAAGTCATTGCCAGTGATTATTGGCGTTTAGGAGTACAAAGTGCTGCTGCTAATTGGGTAGGTTCAATTAGATTCATCAGTTCTATTGATGCCACAACATACTATCATTCCGGTTTCGGACCTTTTACATTAAACGACGATGCACGCGCATTTTTCTACTTTACTATCGACAGCGACTTAAAGATTAACTATTTAGCAGAATTTGATGGTGCAGCCATTACCGGCTTAGGTAGTTATTTAATTACGTGCGCATCCGATCCGGCAAATATGACTAATGTCCCCTGTGGAGATGGTGTCTCAGATTACGTTCAGAACGATGATGTAACAGGTGCCGACATTTTGATTATGTCTCACGGTTATTTTACAACCGGTTCCGGACCACGCGAAATGTATGAAGTTCTGAGAAAAGTAGTTGAATAACATCGGCTTTTTAATCAAATCAAGTATTAAACTAAAACTCGTTCTCATGATTAACAAAAAAATATCTTCATATTTGCTGTTTTTGGCATTATTAGCCACCATAGCTTCTTGTAATAAAGAAGACTACACCGGTTACAGCACGCTAACCGCAACGGATGCCAAAGGCACTTTAAGCTGGTCGGTACCCACAGCTTTAACAGAAACTGATACTACTTTTACTTTTACAGTAACTTTAGACAAACCGCAAATTGCAGACGTTCACATTTTCATCAGCCAAACAGATGGCAATGCTACACAAGGCAGCGACTTTGATGTAACCGGTGAAATTATTATTCCTGCGTATGCAACATCCGGTACAGGTGAGTTTAAAGTATTTGGAGATGCAGAAGTGGAAGGTACAGAATCCGTTACAATCCAAATTGGTGACAATTCATTAAGTAACCTAGATTTAGAACCTCAAACTCACACTGTTCAAATAGGTAACTATGTAGCTCCTATGCTTGATTTAGTTTTCGATTGGGGTGGAACAGTAACTGTTGACGGAACCGAAGTATCTTTATGCACTGCAGTGGATATTGACGTTTATGTATTCGATGTAGATGAAAATGACTTGGGTATTTATGGTGCTGCAACAGGAGCTTGCCCGGAACATCTTGTATTAGATGGGATGGATGATGGGGATTACTACTTATGGGCAAATTTGTATGTCAATGATGCACGTCCTACAGACGGAAGTGTTATTGGTTTTCCCGTAACAGTTTATGCTACTCAACCAGGTCTTTTTGAAAACACCGTTTATAATCAATCAGAAGCAAACGCATTAAACAGTTCTGACCCAGATTATGCTACCGATGGTGCCAATACATTTAAACCAATCGTTAAAATAACTGTTTCCGGGTCAAATTATACTATTACTGTACTTTAATCCTAGATTCCTACTAAGTAGGTGGTAGCATTAAAACAATAATGGCAAATTGCAAGAACTGCCGTTTCCCCTCAAAAGGAAACGGCAGTTTTTTATTACCAACTAAATTTGTTTACAAGAAAATGGATATAGCAATATTTATATTAACCCTCTCGATTTTAACTCCAGATATTTGTTAATTGTGTTGACCGTCAACATTTCGGGAGGAGTGAGAATGCTATAAATGCCGTGACTTTGTAGCTCCTTTACAATAAGTTTTTTCTCAAAAACAAATTTTTCTGCTATAGTTTTTTGATAAACTTTTTCAACTGTAGAGGTTGGAGTATGGATGATGTGTTGTAGTTCGGTGTTTTCAAAAAAGATGACAACCAATAAATGTTGGTGTGCAATACGTCTTAGATATGGGAGTTGCCTTTTTAAGGCGGATAGTGTTTCAAAATTAGTATATAGCAGTATCAAGCTGCGTCTGTTCAATTTCCTCCTTACGGTTACATAAAGTTTTTCATAATCGGATTCTAAAAACTGGGTGCTTTCTTTGTAAAGGCGATCAATAATATCTTGCATTTGCCTTCCACGGTTACCGGCAGGAATGATGCTGTCAATGGAGTTTGAAAAAGTAATCATCCCTGCTTTATCTCCCTTTTTTATAGCAATGTTAGAGATTACCAATGTTGCATTAATAGCATAATCTAAGAGGCTCATGTGGTTGAAAGGCATTTTCATTACCCTGCCTTTATCTATGATGCTATAAACTTCCTGTGATTTTTCATCCTGATATTGGTTTACCATCAAATCACCTTTTCTGGCTGTAGCTTTCCAGTTAATAGTGCGGTAGTCATCTCCCAAAACATATTGGCGAATTTGTTCGAACTCAATATTATGCCCCATCCGCCTGATTTTTTTTACGCCTAATTCGTGCAAACGATTAGATATCGCCATGAGTTCATAGCGGTTCATTTGAATGTAAGAGGGGTAAACTGCAACGGTTTTATCTATTCCAAAAGTGTAACGCCTCATCAGCAAACCCAAAACAGACTGAACATAAACATTGGTCTTCCCAAATTGATACTCACCTCGTTGAGTAGGGCGAAGTTCATAAACCAACGATTTAACCATACCCGGCATTAACTGCAAGGTAAACAGTACATTGCGCACCTGGAACTGAAATGGTATTTCATCAACCACCTTTAACGAAACCTTAAATGGGTATCGGTTTTCGAGGTTGATTTGTATTTTATTTTCGTCTCCGTTTGATAATTTTTCGGATAGATGACGTTGAGCAACGATGCTTTGGCCGCTTTTGTATAACAGCCAAATATCAATGATGACTAATAAGCAAAATGCAAATAAAAGTATCTTGGAAATAGGCAGTAGGATAGGGTAGAAGTAGGCAAACAGAAATGATATAGCTATACACACTAATCCAATTATGAAATACTTACCAAGGTAGAGGCTTTTAATAATCATAGAATTTCGTGATAGCTAAATTGGGAAAGCGAAGAATCTCATTTTCTTTCTTCAAAGTGGGCAAAAGTTCGCCAAAGTTGATCTTTCTCGTCTATTCTTGTGCTTAAAGTCGTAGATTGATGTGTGCCAGGGTGGATAAAGGTGATTTTGCGCAAATGGACATAAGTTATTTTCGCAGATAAAGTTTTAGTGTCGCCATACTTTTTGTCACCTCTCACAGGAGAACCTATTCTTGCCAATTGTGCGCGCACTTGCTGTTTTAGGTTACTATAAGATTGGATAACGAGCAGATTACTATTACCCAATGCTGCAAGCAGTTCATATCGAAGTACCGCTTTATGAGTGTTAGCTTGATGGGAGGTAAATACCTGCATGATATCTTTTGCGTAGGCGTAGCGCAAAAAATGGACTAAACTACCGGTTTCTAATTTGGGTCTGCTCGCAGTCAATGCCCAATATTCAAAGGTGATGCCGCCTTTTTGCAAATCGGTTTTTAGTTTTTGAGTATCCCTCGTGTTTTTTGAAAAGAGTGCTATGCCACTGGTTTCTGTGTCGGGGGCGGTGATGAGTTCCAAGTAAATGCTCCCTGTTTTATTGTATCGTTTCATCAAATACTGACGTATTTGATTACTTAGGTTTGGCGGCACTTTTGAATTGTCTTTTGCATCAACAGGAGGTGGGATTGCCAATAAACCTGCCGGCTTACTAACTGCTATCAAGTGTTCATCGTCTAGTAAAATATCTATTAACATTTGTTGGGCAGAGGTTACTGTTTGTAAAAGGTTTTAGTTCTTAAGGATTAAAACCCGAATAAGATGCGTTTTGTGTTTTTGTCTATCCGATTTTCGCGATAAACGATATCGAAATTGTATTTCACTGTTCCCAGTGTTTTTTGAATGCGTTTGAAAATTGCTGTGTTTTCATCAGAAATGACTGAGCAGACTTCCGAGTTCATAAGTCGTTGTTTTTCGATGAATTTTTCATAGGTACCGATGAAGTCGTTTATTTCGAGCAATAACAATTCATACTCGTTTAAGTAAAACTTCACCTGCTCTACATGAAATTGTATATTGTCGTCACGGTCTGTTTCAAAGTTGGTGATGCCTATTTTTTCGGTATCTGCTAAAAGGTTATTGAAAAATACCCGGCGTTGTTGTTCCATGAAATCATACGATAAATTGTTTTTGTCGCGGACATACTTTTCGTAACCTCCGCTATAATCAATCGCTTCGAGGTATTCGGAGAAAAATTGTCGGGAGGCATCTCTAAAGGCATCTAAACGGGTGTTTAAGTTTCTAAGCCCCGAAGATACTATTTGATATTCAGATTTTACTTGTGTGGTATAATCTAATATACAGGTTAACCGGTTAAAGTTATCGGTTTTTAGCTTCTCTTTCTTGTGATAGTTGGCTAAAAAATAAGAAACCAAAGAAAAACTGGTGGATATGATTGGATTGGTCATCACCGGCGCGATTAGCTTGAGATCTTCCACGTTAAATATATTGGCAAACATGCCTAATTTTCGGTCGCCTAGTATTTCTAGAGCTTGATTGATCGCGCGGTTAAATTCGGTATAATTGGTTGGGTCTGCGAGGGTAGCAAACTCATTTTGAAGCAGCAACTGACTGAAAGAAAGGTTAAATTGATTGGTTTCTTTGATGATATGGTTTACAACTTGCTCACCTGCTTTGTAGCGATTACTTAAATTATTGGCAGATGATTGGTATCTTTCTTTGTTAGCATTGGTTAGGATGGTAATAATGTCGTTTCGGTTCACGGCATCTCTTTCCAATGCTGAAAGCCGGTCGGCTAATTTGCGATTCTCGGCAATTATGTCGTTGGAGATTTTTTCTATGTTGTCTTTATTGAACAACTCTACCCTAAACGTGTCGGGCATATTGGAAATTAACTCAGTTTGTGCAAATATAAATTGGAATCGAAGAAGAAGAATACCAATTGATATTTTGGTCAATAGATTCATGGGAGTTTTACTTTATTGAGTTAATCAAGGCATTTTGCTTAAAAATGCGCAGGATTAACGCATAAAATGGAGGGTTAAGTACAAATAGTAGTTTTTAAGGGCAGGCTTTTGCAGATAGTTTGCACGATATTAAAGTGCAGGATGCAAATCCTTTAATATTTCGTGCCCCATTTTATCTCGTTTGGTGAGGAGGTAGCTTTCGTTATGTGGGTTAGGACAAACTTCGATGGAAATGTTTTCGACAATTTCTAAACCATAACCAATCAAACCAACTCGTTTTTTGGGGTTATTGGTCATCAGTCGAAGTTTGGAAATGTTTAGGTCGCGAAGAATTTGAGCACCGATTCCGTAGTCGCGTTGGTCCATACTGAACCCAAGAGAAAGGTTGGCTTCAACAGTATCTTGTCCGTTTTCTTGAAGTTGATAGGCTTTGAGTTTGTTCAATAGTCCAATCCCGCGTCCTTCTTGGTTCATATACAAGATAGCTCCTTTACCTTCCTCCTCAATTTTTTGCATGGCACTGTGAAGCTGATCGCCGCAGTCGCATCGCAAAGAACCGAGTACATCACCTGTTAAACAAGAGGAGTGAACACGGACAAGTAATGGTTCGTCATCGAGCCATTCTCCTTTTGTCAGGGCTAAATGCACATTGCCGTTATGGATTTCGGTAAAGGCATGAAGGTCGAAATCGCCGTATTTGGTGGGGAGTTTTACACTTACTTCTCTTTTGATAAGACATTCTTTTTGGAGACGATAGGCGATGAGGTCTTTAATGGCGATAATTTTAAGGTCAAAACGTTTGGCAACTTCCATCAATTGAGGTAGTCTTGCCATGCTGCCGTCTTCATTCATGATTTCGACTAATACGCCGGCAGGTTCAAATCCTGCTAATCGGGCGAGGTCAATAGTGGCTTCTGTATGACCGGTTCGGCGAAGCACCCCGCCACTTTTCGCCCTTAACGGGAAAATATGACCGGGTTTACCTAACTCTTCGGGCTTGGTATTGGGGTTAATCAGTGCTTTGATGGTTTTTGCGCGGTCGTGTGCCGATATACCGGTAGAACAACCATGCCCGATTAAGTCTATCGAAACGGTAAAAGGTGTTTCATACGTGGCGGTATTGGCACTTACCATCAATTCTAACCCAAGTTCGTCA
The DNA here is from genome assembly GCA_937907475.1 of uncultured Bacteroidota bacterium. Lineage (GTDB taxonomy): Bacteria > Bacteroidota > Bacteroidia > Chitinophagales > UBA2359 > UBA2359. Next base: position 22,291 of record CALCIK010000179.1, read on the forward strand.
CATCGTTCTTCGGCAATAGGGGCGCAGATTAACCCGCGTCCGTAAGTGGCCATAAAATTGATGATTTCGGGAGTTACGTTTCGGGCGGCGGTAATAAAATCGCCTTCGTTTTCTCGGTCTTCGTCATCTACAACGATGACGAGTTTACCTTTGATAATATCTTCAATAGCTTCCTCAATCGTGTTGAGGGTAAAATTAAGTGTTTCGTCTTGTGGGTTTCCAAACATTGCTTTCTATGCCTTTTAAGTATTTGAATAGTCCGATTAACAACCCAAGATTCATGAGGTAGAAATATCGGGTAAAACGGAATATCTTGATGTTGATGTTATATTTACTTAGTAGAAAATCGGCGAACCATAATAATAAACTACCAAATTGGATAAGAAACAAGCAGAAGTAAATATTGGTTCGGAAAGCCAGATAACCCGATATGCTAAAGGTCAAGATTAGCAAGATAGGGGTGAACCAACGTAAAACTTTATGCGACCAAAAGGAGAATGCAATCATGCCCTCGGAAGGCAAAAGCAAGTGTGAAAAGCGGCGGAGGTTTTGAAAGTTACCGGATGAAATACGCTTTTTTCTCCTAAATTCTTCATTCAAATCATCGGATACATCTTCGTAGCAGATGGCTTCCAATTCTTTAATGGCAGCAAAACCGCGTTCAAGGGCTACCATCGTGAGGTAAAAATCATCCACCACAAAATTGTCTGGAATGGGCTCAAACAAATTGCTGCGTAGGGCATAACAAGCTCCAAAAGCTCCCATCATACATCCACCGACAATGCTTTCATAATGTTTCAACACATTTTCTCGCCGGATATACCACATTTCCTGAAAAGAGATGCCGACATCTTTTACCCCGATATTGAGCACATTAGCACCTACCACACCTACTTCGGTGCGTTTAAAACGCTTGACTAATTGATAGAGTAAATCGGGGGTAAACACGACATTGGCATCGGTGAGTACTAAGATGCTATTGTGGGGCAATTGATTGGCCATTTTGCCCATTAATTGGTTTAAAATGCGAGGTTTACCATTTCGACCAACAAAAACCTCTAAGGATATGTTGCCGTATTTTTGTGCGTATTGCTGAATGATTTGATGAGTGGAGTCGGTAGAATTATCGGAGCCTATCCAAATCTTTATCCTTTCGATGGGATAGGTGGTTTGAAAGATACTTTGCAGCTTTTGCGCGATGACCTTTTCTTCGTTGTAAACCGCCATGAGTATGACAACGTTTGGAAGACGGTCTGTTGGTAAGTAAATATCGTTGGACAGGGTTTTACCCTTTGCTCGCCATTGCAACCAAAAGGGGTAAAATAGGTAAGTGTGTGCTACTGCAACCGCCGACACCCAAAATATGATTTGTAGTAAAAGCAGCAAGTTGTAAGTTTTTTAGGCGTAAGGCTTTTAGGCGTAAGGAGTAAGGGGTAAGGGGTAAGGGGTAAGGAGTAAGGAGTAACTCTTCACTTTTCGAAGAAAAACTCAATCAGTTTTTTTACCAAAACGCGGTTATCGTGGTTTTGTATGGCAAAGTTACGGGCATTAAGGCTTATTTGTTTGCAATAGTCCGTATTTTTTAAAAAGGTGATGATGTTTTGAGCAAAAACTTCAGGTGTGTCTGCAATCAACAGGTTTTCACCATCCGTATAGGCAATACCTTCTGCGGCTATTGAGGTGGCAATGATGGGTTTCCCTAGTGCCATTGCTTCTATAATCTTAACCCTCATTCCGCTACCCGAAAAAAGCGGTACGACCATGATTGTATGCTCCTTCATAAAGTTGATGGCATCGGGTACTTCTCCTACTATGGTTACTCCGTTTGATTGAAGTTGAAGAAAATCGGACGGAGCATTTCTGCCGGCTATAAATAGTTGAACATCGAGTAATGTTTTGCGAACAATTGGTAAGACTTCGTTCATCAACCAAACTAAACCTTGACGGTTGGGCAGCCAATCGAGCGAACCAATAAAAAAAAGGGTGGGTTTTGATTGTGTGTCTGGCATTGAAAAAGGGAAACTACCGGTATCCACCCCTGCCGGTAAGACAAACATCTTTTGTTTGCAACCCATCCGCCTTAACTCAACGGCATCTATGGGTGAAATGGGAACTATTCCGTCAAATAGAGGCAACATTCGCTCCTCGTAAGCTTTGAACTGTTTGGCGAGAATTTTAAGGTATAAACCTTTGAGTGGGTTTCTTTCCTCGTTTGCCAATCTTTGCCATATAATATGCTCAATATTGTGGGTGCGCATGAACACGGGTGTTTGGGGGGCGTATTTTCTGATGGCAGCAAGATAGGGGGCAAGATAAATACCTTCCATCAATACGACATTGTAGGGCTGTGTTTGTAATAACTCAATGACCTTATTTTGATACTCGGTCGAGGTAAAACGAGCTATATTATAGGATTGGTTGCGAAGCAATTGAACAATTGCTTTAAGTGGATGGAGTTGCGTATTGACAAAGATGGTTTCAAAACGTGCTATTGATTTTACCTCATCAGGCAATAGGTTGATGTCAAACTGGTGCTTAGGCGTATTCATGGCCAATAGCGTTACTTCATTCCCTGCGCGGTTTAGTTCTTTGGTAATGGAGAGGATGGCAATTGCTTCACCGTCAAAAGTAGGGTAGGGGTTTTTTTTACACAGTTGAAGGATACGCATTGCCGGAAGTATTTTAAGATGTGTGATGGGGTATTATTAGGAATTCATCACTGCAAGTTGAATCCCTACGGGATTTTTATTATTTATTTACGCTTTGTTACCGATATTGTATCCCTACGGGATAATGCCCATATTGACTACCAAAAAAAAGAGGTGGTAATTTCTAACAGTTCCTCTATTGATTGTTAAGTTCTTCCTGTCTGACATCCGCCCTAAACATTTCGCTTATCTTTGCATCATTCAAACAGGGTTAAAGGTATGACATTTAAAGGATACTTCAACAGTTGGAGGCTGTATATTAAGACGCTTTGGCTGCGACACGAACATCGGGCGATACAAGGACTATTCGTTCTGTCTGCCTTATATTGTATCGGGTTGATTGCCGACACTTGTTTGCCGCCCACCTCTACCCAAATTGAATACTCGCAAATAGTGAGCGACAGGGACGATAATATTCTTTACCCCTTTTTGACCTCTGACGATAAATGGCGTATGATGACCGAATTGGACGAAATTACCCCCGAACTGAGTAAAGCCATTATTTACAAGGAAGACAAATATTTTTACCTGCACTACGGGATTAACCCTTTTGCCATCATACGGGCGGTGGTCAATAACTTGGTCTATGGAAAACGAACTTCGGGGGCTTCCACCATTACCATGCAAGTAGCGAGATTGTTATCGCCCAAAGAACGAACTTATCTTAACAAATTCGGCGAAATCTTTCGCGCGGTTCAATTAGAATGGCATTACAGCAAGGCGGAGATTTTGCAGTTGTACCTCAATTTGGTTCCTTATGGGAGTAATATCGAAGGGGTGAAGTCGGCTTCTGTTTTGTTTTTCGATAAACAACCTAATCACCTGAGCTTGGCGGAAATCACCGCATTAGCCATCATTCCAAACCGTCCTACTTCTTGGCAGATAGGTAAAAATAATGAAGAATTGATTACCGCCCGCAACAAATGGCTGCAAAGGTTTGGTAAAGCCCGTTTGTTTAGCAAAACTGCCATTGAGGATGCTATGATTGAACCGCTCGATGCCGGTCGTTTGGATGCGCCTAAGTATGCCCCGCATTTTGCGATTAGGATGAAGGATAAATATCCCAATCAACCGATTATCAAAACCAATTTGCGCTTTAACATTCAAAAGAAAGTCGAAACCCTGACCGCCAACTATATCAAACGCATTTATTACCAACGCATTCGCAATGCAGCAGTATTAGTGCTCAACAATAGAACGCACGAAATAGAGGCATACATTGGCTCTGCCGATTTTGATAATACCGAAGATGGGGGACAAGTGGACGGAGTGAAGTCCATTCGTTCACCGGGAAGCACGCTCAAGCCTTATTTGTATGCTTTGGCTTTTGACAAAGGGTTGGTTACGCCTAAAATGAAGATTAGCGATGTGCCGATTAACTTTTCGGGCTACACGCCCGTTAATTTTGACAATGTTTTTAACGGCAGTGTTACGATTGAAACCGCATTGGCCTATTCGTTGAATATACCTGCGGTAAAGACATTGAACGATTTAGGGGTTAGTTATTTTACAGACCAACTTGCTCAGGCAGGGTTTACCCAGATTAAAGCCGACCGCAACAAAATGGGACTTTCACTAGCACTTGGAGGGTGCGGGGTGCGGTTGGAAGAATTGACGAACTTGTATTCTGCTTTTGCCAATAAGGGGTTGCAGTACAATATGCGTTGGTTGAAAGCCGATGCTGATACGGCTTCGCAACGGTTGATGTCGGAACAATCGGCTTTTATTTTTACCGATGCCCTAACCAAAATCAGCCGTCCCGATTTGCCTAAGAACATGGAAAGCAGTAAGAACCTTCCAAAAATAGCCTGGAAAACGGGCACTTCTTACGGGCGCAAAGACGCATGGAGTATTGGGTATAATGCCAACTATACGATTGGTGTTTGGGTGGGTAATTTTTCGGGCGAAGGAGTGCCCGAACTTGGAGGAGCGACTATTGCAACACCGCTTTTGTTTGACATTTTTAACAGTATTGATTACTCATCGGGCAATGATTGGTTTGCTCCGCCCGACGAAATAGACTATCGTTGGGTTTGTTCAGAATCGGGATTGTTGCCACAGCCCGATTGCACAAAAACCGTGATGGATTACTATCTCCCTATGACAACAGGCAATAAAATGTGTCAGCACCAAAAAACATTCCCCGTCTCGGCCGATAGCAGTTTCAGTTATTGTACCAATTGTATGCCGGAAACGGGGTACAAAATGAAATCCTACCCGCTTTATCCTCCCGAAATTGTCGCTTACTATGAATCGGAAGGCATTCCTTATGAAAAACTACCCCCTCATAACCCGCAATGCGACCGGCTTTTTTCGGGAACTGCCCCCTATATCACCTCACCACAAAACGGGCAGGAATACTTGTTAGACCCCACCGACAACAGCCAAATTGCCCTTACCTGCAACACTGCCAACGATGTGTTGTTGGTTTATTGGTATGTCAACGACGAATACCTGCAACCCATTTTACCGACCGGTAAACTCTTTTTTGTACCAAAACCGGGGCGCAACAAAATTACCTGTGTGGACGACAAAGGGCGCAAGGAGCAGATTTATATTACTGCTAAGTATTTGTAGAGCACTTATATTACCGACACCTAATTTGCGATTAGATAGGTAGAGGTCTAGGTAATATGTTCTAAACTACCTTTCGTTGTATGGAGCTTTTCTACCGTTCCCGCCATAATAAAAAACAAAGGCAGCATAACCTCCCACTTTCCGATGATGACGCATTGAATGCCGTTACAAGGGATAAAGTAGCGAGTATATGCTGCCTGTTCTTTAGTAGTATCAAACAGCCATGCAAAAAACCTTCTGTGGGAGGGGCTATTATTTTTTCCCGATGCTGGTAATCATACGAACCGCTTCGTCTTCGGCTACGGAATCATCATCGCCAAAGGTAATCGTGGCAAAAAAGTTAGTTTCCGAACTCGGGTCAATAAACCCTAACAACACGATACGGTCACCATCTTTATAGCCTTCTACATAAGCACCTTTTAAGCCATTCATATCCAACACATCCACATCATCTAACTCTTCCAATTCAAGAGATTTGGCAATAGAAAGCGTGTAAACGGCAATATCCGAATGGTCAATTGACGCATCATTGAAGGGGAAAATGGCAAACTCCATGCCGTCCCCTACTGCTGTAAACTCATCGGCAGTGTTGGTTACTTCTTTAAAATCATTGGCAAGTGAAAACGAAAGGTTATACTTGCTCCATTCGTAATTCCAGTATTCTTGTGCCTGCACTGTAAGTGTAGCCAAGCATACCAACGTAAATAATACAAGGCGTGAAAATAGATTGGTCATTGTAAGAAATTTTTAGTTCTAAAGGTTAACAAAAAAATATACTTTTCTGATATAAAACAAACTCAACCCTTTTGGAAACCATAAACCGGCACAGGTAAAACTTGTATTGTTACTTATGTGGACACGATTTATGGTAATTCAACTGTAAATGTCGGGCTTTTTTAACAACCTAAATGAATTTAGACTTTGGACAAACGCTTCAAGCCCCCGAAATTGATTTGGGGGCTAA
>CALCIK010000180.1 GCA_937907475.1 uncultured Bacteroidota bacterium
GCTCATAAACGAATCGTTGTTGCTCATAAACGAATCGTTGTTGCTCATAAACGAAACGTTGTTGCTCATAAACGAAACGTTGTTGCTCATAAACGAATCGTTGTTGCTCATAAACGAAACGTTGTTGCTCATAAATGAAACGTTGTTGCTCATAAATGAAACGTTCTTGCTCAGAAATGAATCGTTGTTGCTCAGAAATGAATCGTTGTTGCTCAGAAATGAATCGTTGTTGCTCAGAAATGAAACGTTGTTGCTCAGAAATGAAACGTTGTTGCTCATAAATGAAACGTTGTTGCTCAGAAATGAAACGTTGTTGCTCATAAATGAAACGTTGTTGCTCATAAATGAAACGTTGTTGCTCATAAATGAAACGTTGTTGCTCAGAAATGAAACGTTGTTGCTCAGAAATGAATCGTTGTTGCTCAGAAATGAATCGTTGTTGCTCAGAAATGAAACGTTGTTGCTCAGAAATGAAACGTTGTTGCTCATAAATGAAACGTTGTTGCTCATAAATGAAACGTTCTTGCTCATAAATGAATCGTTTTTGCTCATAAACGAATCATTTTTGCTCATAAACGAATCATTTTTACTCATAAATGAAACGTTCTTGCTCATCAATGAAACGTTGTTGCTCCCTTTTGAAACGTTTTTTGCAAAGAGCAGTTTGTTTTTTGTTAACCGTAAAATTTTTAACAGAAGCGCCCTGCCGGAGCAAGGAGAGATAAACAATAATGGGTTGATAGAGTAGAGTGTTTGCCGATTTCGATAAAATCTTAATCCCAATCAACGGAACCTTCCCTATTGATTTTTAAAGTTCCCTCGAAAAAGTCAACAGTTGATGCAACAGAACACCTTATAGACTAATGCTTTCCGATGTATAAACGACATACATCGGGTTGAATTAATTCTTAAAATAATCTTCAATTAGTTTTTGGTAGTACGGTTTTCTTTTGGCACCGCTACTGTTTCCGCTACAATCCATAAATTTAAGTTCCAACAAGTCCCAAAGGTCGGTATGTCCGTTGTCATAACCAAGTGCCCAAATACCTACTCCACCTAATTGATATTCATAAGCAAGGTCGTATTTTTGGTTTAAACTTTCTGTATTTTCGAACCAACATTGGGTGATTTTTTCTTTCGGACCTTTTATGATATAAGGTGTCGCACTTCTGTTATCCCACCGTTCTTTGTACTTGCTTGAATAAGTATTTTTGATTTGAGAGTAGGTTGGAGATTGAATATATGCGGTGGTATTAGAAGGAACCGTGCTGCTTTGTGTTGTCCATTCACGGCCGTAATAGGGTACGGCTAAAATAAAATGTTCGGGATGAACCCCTGAATTTAGGTATGTATTGAGGGTGGCCTTTTGAGAATATTTACCTTCTAATGGTGCGACCGGTCCGGCATGTTTGCTGCCGGCACAAAAATAATCATAGCCCATTATAATAAAGAGTTTGATATATGGGTTCAATGCCAAAACATCAAATGCTCCCTGATGATCAATTGCCGGTACAGCCATCGTAATGGTTGTACCGGGTCTTTCCGTATTAAAACGGTTGTGCAGGTAGGCTACAAATTTCGTTAAGTTAGGTTTGTCGGCTTTGTAAATTTGTTCAAAGTCTAGGTTTATGCCGTCGGCACGGCGTTGATTGAGTAATTTGATTAACTGATCCGCGAGATTATTCCAAGCCTTTGGGTTGCGTAAAAACCGGGTATTGTTGTCAAATCCAAAATTGGTTACACAAAGTTCGACTTTGCAACCTGCCATTTGGGCATAAGTAATAGCATTGGTGGTTGCCCAACTATGCACAGTTTTATAACCTCCGGTATTGGGATTCAATTCATAAGAAAAATAGCTAAAAGTGCTTAATAAGCTGAAATCATAATAGTTGTAATAAGCCGAACCATACCAAAAAGGGTGATACCCATATACTTCCTTGCTTAATGCACATCGAGAGGAACGTTTGTTGGACGAAAACCCGGATTGAAGGTATTGCATCAATAAGGTGGTCATGCTATTACTGTCTGTTGGCTCATCTGTACCGGCGTTTGCAAACTGTTCCATTTGCTCTTGCCGAATGGAATTACCACTTAATTCCGGTACATCTTCTTCATCGAATAAATTTTGAGAGTTAGTGAATTGTCCTGCAACACAGATAAAAATTAGCGTGGTAAACAAAGATTTCATAAGCATTTTTTGATTTTAACAGGATACTTAACAGTTTTATAGCTTTTAAAATTGTATCTCACGATGGATAAAGCACATAAAAAAACCCCCAACCTTAAAGAAAGGTCGGGGGTTACCCATTTACAACCAACAATGTAACTACAAGACTAATTATTGCTTAAGAAAAGATGCGCTAAAAATGCCAATTTCAGTGTGTAATTGTACAAAGTATAACCCTGTGGGGATATTGCTTACTTTGACGTTTATTGTGCCCATTTGGTTTACTTGGTCCTGCGAATAAATTACCCTTCCATACACATCATATAGCTTTACAGTCATTGAGCCGACAATTCTTTGAGGTATTTGGATGAATAGGTCATCGGATTGGGAGGGATTGGGATAAATATGTAAACGTTTAGATAATGTCAAATCCATATCGTTTTGGGATTCACATACATCCACATAAACCCAATGCAATGAGGTGGCAACTATTTCACCGGTTCCCCAATCGGTAGCAGTAAACGTGTAAAGCGTGGTATCAGTCGGTGAAGCAAACGGTTCGGAGCAATCACTACAACTCAATCCCTCGGTAGGTGTCCATTCAAATGTTGTTTCCGGAATGTCGGGATATTCTGAAGGAATGAGTTGGACACTATTTCCTAAACATAGATTATAATAAAGGGTGTCGGCAACAACACAATTTTCAACCGTTACTACGTATATTTCGTAATAAGGTCCACCTCCAAAGGTGGTAAACATGGTGAGTGTATAAGTGGTGTTTTCCGTAGGCCAAGCTAATGGATTTGGGCAGTTCACACAACTTAGCGCCGTAGTGGGCGACCAAGTATAAAGGGTGTTGGGTATAAAAATGCCGCCAAGTTCTATGCTATCACCATTGCAAATGGTAAAATTATAGGTAGGGATGCCGCAGTTTTCTACAATCACTGCAAAATGACTCACTACCGGACCACCGCCTACTGTCGTCAAGGTGGTAAGAGTGTAAGTGGTATTTTCATCAGGCGCAGCAATTGGGTTAGGACAATTGGAGCAACTCAATCCCTCAGAGGGACTCCATATATATATGGTATTGGGTGAAAAAGTTACTCCGATTTCTACCCCAACACCGATGCAAGTATTGTAACTGCTAAGTTGACATTCTCCATCAGTATAGGACATGACCCCTTCGCGAGAAGCTAAACAAGCATTTGCATAAGATATACCATTACAACCACAAACAGGTTCGTAAATACTGGGACAGGGGTTATAATTAATCAATTCAGGTACCACACAAGGCTGAAAAAATGAAGGGTCTTCGCAAGCACCGGGAATAAAAGTCGTAATGCCAGAAAATCGTGCTATACAATCGTTGTCGTAAGTAACACCGTCACAACCGCATACAGGAGCATAGATAGAAGGGCAAGGGCCAATTCCTGTTTGGTCGGGATTAAAACATCCGGGAATGATACCACATTCTCCGGGTGTGTAAGAGGTTATTCCACTATTAGCAGCATAACATCCGTTTGAATAAGTATTACCATCACACCCGCAAACGGGATCATAAATGTCTATGCAAAAAGTGATGTTGACCAGAGCAGGGTCAAAACAATTATCGGCACCGCATATAATTGCTGCATTTGCAATGACAATTACATCTGTTACCGTTTCATAAAAAAGTGGGCAATCGCCGATGGGCCCTCCAAATCCGCCCGAAGAGCAGATGAGCGTGCCGTCGCAGGAAAACACCTCTGAGGGAAAATCAGCACAAAATGGACTGGGGGTGGTAAAAAAGACATATTGTCCGTTATACCAACCTTGCGAAATAGAATTTAAACAAGACCATGGTTCACAGATGCCGTTTGCCATCTGACTTAAGAAGGGCAGTTCAGTTATTGGGTTCTGAACATCACAGGGTAAACCCGGTTGAGCATTTGCTTTTGGCATTGCCATAGGTAGCAATGTCAGCATAAAAATTAGGAGGTAGTAAACTGATTTCATGATAAACATGTTTGTGAGGGTTAAAATTATTCTTACTTTTACCGAAACTTTATTAAATAGAACGAAATTTGCGGTGAATGCGTTGGCGTTTCAACTTTATGGCAGTAAATCAAATAACACTTAGGTCATTTCCAAGACACTCTTAGCGTTACATGTCTATGAGCTAACATTATTTAAGGAAGTTTGTTTCTATTTACATAACAAATATTGAAAAACAAATTTAATTGAACATCAATAAATCAAATCATAAACCATAAACAAAACAAACTATGCAATCTAAAAAGTTTACACTATTAAAAACTTTGGCTTCGGTGGCATTGGTTTTGGCATCTGTTTTCGCAGTCGCACAACCTACACTCACGTCGGCCAATTTCCCTCAAGTAGGCGATGAATTTAACCGAATTAACGCCAATCCCAGTGCCATCTTGCCCGGTGCTGCCGGTGCAAATGTATTTTGGAATTTTGCCTCTTTAGTCCCTACTTCCGGTGCTACCAGCGGCACTCATGTTGCACCTAATACGACTACCATGGGAAGCATGTTTCCGACATCAGACGTTGCTAACATCAGCGGTACTTTTGTCGCCTATTATGATGTAACAAGTAGCGCATCCAGTTGGGTAGGTGCCGACAATAACGGAACGGCTATTACCTTTTCTGACCCATTGATACAACTTAATTACCCCTTTACTTACAGCTCTACCTTTTCCGATATTGGCGACCGACAATATAATGTGGGGGCAATAGTAGGCTCACGATTAACCCGCGATGTGATTGCTGATGGTTATGGTACGTTAACCCTTCCAAATGGAAACTATGAAAACGTATTGCGAGTACGTATCGAAGAAACCTATCGGGATACTACCCCCAACCCAGCTCAGTATTTTGAGCGTGAATCAATCCGTTATGAATGGTACGACGAAGCCTCTCGTTATCCTTTGTTGGTGTACGAAACAGGCACTACCAACCAATCGGGTACTATTGCCAATTTTTCTGTACTCAATTACGCCTTTGTATTGAGTGTTGCCGATGATTATGGTTACAGCTATATTACATCAGACGAAGGGTTAAATTGCGAATGGGTGGACATTACCGATATTGGTACAGAAATTACCGGCCTTGCCGATGATAATTTTGTGGGACCTATTCCAATGGGAATTGATTTCCAATATTATTGGACAACAGAGAACCAAGTGTATATCGGCTCTAATGGCTATGTCGCCTTTGATGATATACAAATTTCCTCTGTCGGCACAGTAGCTTTTTCCTTTATTCCCACGCCAGACGAACGCAACAATTTTGTTGCCCCTTGTTTGGCTGACCTTACCTTTGGAGGGGTAAACAATCCGGGCAAGTGTTATGTCTATAACGATGCCGAAAGGTTCATCGTTACCTACTTGCAAGTACCCCAATGGACTAACAACACTTTCCAATGGGTAGGAAGTAATACATTTCAGGTTATCTTTTCCGCTTTAGACTCCTCTATTACATTTAACTATTTGGCTATGGAGCCAAACTTAACAACCGAGTATGCAACTTCTCAAAACCCGGTAATGGTCGGTATTGAAAACATCACCGGAGATATAGGCATCCAAGTTAGCAACACCGCAATGCCTCCCTCAAATTCTTGTTTGCGATTCGACCCGCCCAATGTGCCGTTGATTGATGTAAAAGACGTAGCACCTACTTTCAACCAAAATCCCGAAAACGGTGGTTTCTTTGTGTTTAAGAATGAGATATTTAATCTGCAAACTAATGTGAAAAACGTGGGTAGTATAGATGTTTCTACGCCAATAACTGTTAACACCACAGTTTTTGATCCAAGTGGTATGCCTTTTGTAATTGACAGTGAAGTTTTGCCCGGATTAAGTCAAGGACAAAGCGAATTGGTTACTTTCGATACGCCATTCCCCGCATTGTTTACAGGTTCATACACTTATGAAGTATCTACCACCACGACAGACGATATAAACCCTAATAACGACTTCAACGTTTCGGAATTAGTTGTTGTCGATTCGCTTCCAAATGGTGAAATTATGCTTTCGTATGTTGTGCAAACGGCTAACCAAGGTGCTGTTTCATGGACAGGCGGTTCAGGCTTTAATGACGGTGCAGGTATTTATGTCGAGCCTCCTTTCTATCCCGTCAATGTAATCGGTGCTGAATATTATGTAGCAACAACCGATGCTGTCTCAGGTTTTAGAGCAAAAGTGCAAGATGATAACGGACCTGCAAACAGTCCCGGACTGTCAATTGCCAGTAAAGATGTGGATCCGGCTCAAGTGTTGTCATTGTCGTGGAACAGGGTGAACTTTGATGCCCCACCGCGAATTGACGATGGAGGAATTTACGTGTCATGGTTGATGGGTGCAGGCGGTATTCAATTGGCAACCGAATTAGATCCTCCTTATTCTCGTCGTTCTTATGAGATTTTGGGCGATGCTTGGGCTCCTTACCGTTCCGGCGATGCATCTGATTTATACATCAGAGTGATTGTGAAAAAAACCGATTTCCCGGTTGGTATTTCAACTCCCAATAACTCAGGATTTACCCTTCAAGAAGCATATCCCAATCCCTCTACCAGCCAAGCACTTATTGAATATACCCTACCGGTAGTTGCCAATGTAGCATTTACCCTAACCGATATCACCGGCCGAACAATTGAACAACGCTCGCTCAATAACATGCAAGCAGGAAGTCACAACATCCGTGTCAATACTTCCGAATTACCATCAGGTGTATATCTTTATACCATCAGCAGCAACGGACATACCGTTACAAAACGGTTAATGGTCGCCAACTAAAATGGTGATAACAATTTAGTGATTTAAAATACAAAACGCACCCATCTTATCAGTGGGTGCGTTTTTGTTTAAAATGGGGTTTGTAAATTTTATCTCAAGATGGATGGAATCATATCCAAAACGGGTCTCCCCAATCGTATGAATATGGAGTTTCCGGGAATTGTATTTCATATCCCTTCAAGTCTTCCTCTGTTGCATAGCTTTGAATTTCATTGAATAAAACCCGCTCTTCAAATCGGATATGTTGTTCCAATTCTTTTTCAATATGATGTAAGGCATCTTCAAAGGAAATCTTTTCTTCAAACAGTTCTTTAAGCCTATGATGTTCACCAATGGCTTTGACAACCAATTCGTGATCATTCCCAAGTAGCGGAAACAAATAGCTTTCCTCCTCTTTGAAATGTGGTAATAAATGGTTGGCATAAAACCAATCCGAATATGCTTTTATCCGTTGGGCATCAATGCCTTTAGAGAATCCTGTTCTTATTTTCCAACAAAGCAGCAACCCTTGGTGATGCTCCCTACTTAAAGGTTGAAGGGCTTTATGTCTTTTTATTGGGGTGGGCATGATGGGGGTGGGTTGTGGTGAAGTAAACGAATACCAATGGTGAAAGTATAAAACTACAAATAAAATGAATGGGCAATTATTTTGAGAACAATAGAGTCTTCTTTGAAGTGTTCCTAAAGCCTACCTTTTATATTGGACATTTTGGATCAAAATTAGTTAGTTATAATGGTGAATCAGATGGAGATATATTCGAAATTCCCCCTTTTTCAAAGGGGGTTAGGGGGATTTTCCGATAAAACTAGGACGAAATACTGTTTAGGTTAGGGCAGTTAATCAACTATAGGGGTTGCCATTCAATTAGAATTTAAGATTCCTAACTTAATGAAGTAGTAGTTTGTGGGGGGGGGCAAAAATGCCTAATAAAACCCCGCACTAAATATACAATATATTTTAGGAATACGCTACTTCTTAAAACTAACATCAGACATCCCTATTGATGAAACACACTTTATTCCCCCCATTCTCGCCTTTCCGTCTCCGACCACAAGGTGGGAAAGAATTTACGTTGCTGGAATTTGGGATGCAAGTATTTTTTCCATTCCGACCCACCGGTGGCGGCTTGGTTTTCACCTTTGCTGTCCAAATAATGTTTGGCAGTATTTAAGTGAACCAAAGGCCACGCTACATTATACAAATGGTCAAACCCCCTCAACCTTTCTTGTACCTCTTCCGATATGCCCGTCATCTGTAAAATCTTATCTTCAATCGTTTTGCCTCTCGTTTTGTTGGCTAAAGCCACAAAGCTATCCATATATTTCTCTTCAAACTGACGAAGGGTAAGGGTTTTCTCACCTGTTTTTTTGTTCAAGCCGGCATCTTGCCAATAGATATGTTTAAAGAAGTCTTCTATTGTCGGATTTGCGGGCAAATGCTTTTTACCTTCCTCGTTAACCAAATTCTCCAATCGGGTACAATAGATTTCGATATATCTAAACTGCGCACTTTGAAAACCGCTTGCCGGTGCTAACGTACTTCTAAAGGTATTGTAATCGTCATAATCCATCCCTTCTTTCATAATGTCGAAAGAGTTGATGAGCATTCCCGTATAGCGGTTCAGGCGATTAAATTTTGTGAGCAAAAAGGCTTCCGTAGTGCTTTCGTTCTCAAAAACCTGTTTGATTTCGTGAAGCATTAATTTCAGCACCAACTCGGTAACTTGATGGTACATGATAAATATCTCTTCGTCCTTAAAATTTGTTCTCGGCTTTTGCAAACTTAGCAAGGTTTCCAACCCTACGTAATCCCAATAGTTAATAGGCTTCGCTTGCAGAAGACCTTTCAAGTAAGTATCGGGGTTTTCACCAAGTTGAGTATATTTTTCGTTGATAGCATTGATAATGTTTTCTTGCTCCATGATGTTGATATTGTTTTAGTTGGTTAGATGCATCACTTATTTCAAATCAAAGAATCACTCTTTTTAGATTGATAGTAGGCAATTTTGTATTCAAACATTTGCGCCATTTTACCCGCTCTCCACTTCGCCTCAATAGCTTTCTCACCGGTAAACTGTTCATCAATGTTTTCGTAAAACAGCTTTATCCATCTTTCAAAATGTTCGTGAGCAACGGGAAGTTGTGCATGTGGTAAGAACGGGCTGCCAAAATACGTATGTTCCTCCAATAAAATGGTTTGCCAAAACCGGTACATTTTTTCCAAATGCGCCGGCCATCGGTCTTGAATCACATGGTTAAATATGGGTGAAAGCAATTCGTCTTCCCGAACCTTTGCATAGAAAGTGTTGACAAGCTGCTCAATATCTTGAAGGGTGATAATTTCTGTTGTTTTCATATCGGGGTATCATTTATCGGGTTTAGTTTCAAATGGCTTAACCCACTTTTAATTTCAGAAGCCAAACCAACAATAGAAGAGGTTTCCAGCATGATTTTGAGTTGGTCTCGAATAACCTTAAAGGGATGATGCACCGGACAAGGATGTTGCGGATTACATTCTTTTAACCCCAAAGCGCAACCTTGAAGAATTTGGTCGCCATCAATAGCACAAACGATATGGTATAGATTGATTTGGTCAATGCTTTCCCTGTTCATTTCAAAACCACCCGCAGGACCTTTCACCGAGGTTATGATGTCATGCTTAACCAACTGCTGAAGAATTTTAGCGGTAAATGCTTCAGGCGAGTCTATTTCCCGTGAAATGTCTTTAAGACCAACCCGAACTTGAAGTTTTGATTGATGGGCAATGTAAATAGCCGCCCGAATACCATATTCACAAGCCTTCGAAAACATTCAATTTTGATTTAGAGAACAAAGATAAGCAAAACATTCCCATTTCGGACACTTTTGTCTTTTATAGCCAAAAGCCCCCAAAGTCCCAATAGACCCACTCTCCCCAACAGCCCCAATAACCCCCAAAACCCACTCTCCCCAACAATCCCAACAGCCTCTCCAATCCCACTTCCTAACACTAGTCCCACAAGTCCTCAAAGTCCCACTCTTCCCAACGGTCTCTCTCCCACACTAGTCCCAAAGAGTCCCAAAAGTCCCACTTTCCCCACATTAGCCACAATAACCACACAACTTAAACTCCCAAAAACAGTCCCATCTGTCCCAAATAGTCCCACAAGTCCCACTTCCCCCTCATCAGCCCCAATAACTACACAAGTCCCACTCCCTTCAACAATCACAAATGCCACAATACATACCAAAAATATAGTAACAACTTATTTAGATTTTGTTTCAACTTACCACAAAGCTATTACCCCCCCATTCAATAGAGCTACAATTCACTTCAACGCTACCCCGACCCATTTCAACACTACCCCGACCCGTTTCAACGTCACCCCGACCCATTTCAATGCCACCCCGACCCGTTTCAATGCCACCCCGACCTGTTTCAACGCTACCCCGACCCGTTTCAACGCCATCCCGACCCGTTTCAACGCCACCACGACCCGTTTCAACGCCACCACGACCCGTTTCAACGCCATCCCGACCCGTTTCAA
>CALCIK010000181.1 GCA_937907475.1 uncultured Bacteroidota bacterium
TGGCATTGGCAGGGCAACTGACCGTGGAGGTCGTACTCGTAGGTGCTGTTAACCCGCCACTGTAATCTATCGTATAAGTATGTGTCCAATCGGCAATCGTGGTGTTATCGCAAGCTGTGTAGCGGTAGGTCCAAACCACTGTTCCTTCGCAGGTAACAGGGTCGGGGGATTGGGTAGAGCCAATCAAAACGGGACTAACCGTGCGTCCGCAGGCATCGGTAATATTGGCGGGTGCGCCGGGATTTACTGCAGCCGCAGGGCAACTCACCGTAGCGGTCGTACTCGTAGGGGGCGTTAACCCGCCACTGTAATTTATCGTATAAGTATGAGTCCAATCGGCGAATGTGCCATCACAAGCTGTGTAGCGGTAGGTCCATACAACCGTGCCCTCGCAAGTTACGGGGTCGGGCGTTTGGGTAGAACCAATCAATACCGGACTAACCGTGCGACCGCAGGCATCCAAAATAGCGGCAGGTGCGCCGGGGTTTGTGGCATTGGCAGGACAACTGACCGTAGAGGTGGTGCTTGCAGGCACCGCCGTTAACCCGCCACTGTAATCTATGGTATAAGTATGTGTCCAATCGGCAGTCGTGCCATCGCAAGCTGTGTAGCGGTAAGTCCATACCACTGTTCCCTCGCAGGTTACTGGGTCGGGGGTTTGAGTAGCACCAATCAATACGGGACTGACCGTGCGTCCGCAGGCATCGGTAATATTAGCAGGTGCGCCGGGGTTTGTGGCATTGGCAGGGCAACTGACCGTGGAGGTCGTGCTTGCAGGCACTGCCGTTAACCCGCCACTGTAATTTATGGTATAAGTATGTGTCCAATCGGCAGTCGTGCCATCGCAAGCTGTGTAGCGATAGGTCCAAACGATTGTTCCTTCGCAGGTTACGGGGTCGGGGGTTTGGGTAGAACCTATCAATACCGGACTGACCGCGCGTCCGCAGGCATCCAAAATATCGGCAGGTGCGCCGGGATTTGTAGCATTGGCAGGGCAACTGACCGTGGAGGTCGTACTTGCAGGTGCCGCCGTTAAACCGCCACTGTAATTTATCGTATAGGTATGAGTCCAATCGGCAGTGGTCGTGCCATCACAAGCTGTGTAGCGGTACGTCCAAACGATTGTTCCCTCGCAGGTAACCGGAGCAGAGGAACCTATCAAAACGGGACTAACCGTGCGTCCGCAGGCATCGGTAATATTAGCCGGTGCACCGGGGTTTGTGGCATTGGCAGGGCAACTGACCGTGGAGGTCGTACTCGTAGGTGCTGTTAACCCACCACTGTAATCTATGGTATAAGTATGAGTCCAATCGGCAGTGGTCGTGCCATCACAAGCTGTGTAGCGGTACGTCCAAACAACCGTGCCCTCGCAGGTTACGGGGTCAGGGGTTTGGGTAGAGCCTATCAAAACGGGACTAACCGTGCGTCCGCAGGCATCGGTAATATTAGCAGGTGCGCCGGGGTTTGTGGCATTGGCAGGGCAACTCACCGTAGCGGTCGTACTCGTAGGGGGCGTTAACCCGCCACTGTAATTTATAGTATAAGTATGAGTCCAATCGGCTGTTGTGCCATCACAAGCTGTGTAACGGTACGTCCATACAACCGTGCCCTCGCAGGTTACGGGGTCGGGGGTTTGGGTAGAGCCTATCAATACCGGACTGACCGTTCGTCCGCAGGCATCGGTAATATTAGCAGGTGCGCCGGGGTTTGCGGCATTGGCAGGACAACTGACCGTAGCGGTCGTACTTGCAGGGGGCGTTAACCCGCCACTGTAATTTATCGTATAAGTATGAGTCCAATCGGCGAATGTGCCATCACAAGCCGTGTAGCGATAAGTCCATACCACTGTTCCTTCGCAGGTGACGGGGTCGGGCGTTTGGGTCGAGCCTATCAATACCGGACTGACCGTGCGTCCGCAGGCATCCAAAATATTGGCAGGTGCGCCGGGATTTGTGGCATTGGCAGGGCAACTGACCGTAGCAGTCGTGCTTGCAGGCACCGCCGCTAACCCGCCACTGTAATCTATCGTATAGGTATGTGTCCAATCCGCAAACGTGGTGTTATCGCAAGCCGTGTAGCGGTAGGTCCAAACGATTGTTCCCTCGCAAAGGACAGGGTTCGGTGTTTGGGTAGAGCCTATTAATACAGGGCTGACCGTGCGATTACAAGCATCCAAAATATCGGCAGGTGCGCCGGGGTTTGTAGCATTGGCAGGGCAACTCACCGTAGAGGTGGTGCTTGCAGGCACCGCCGCCAACCCGCCACTGTAATCTATCGTGTAAGTATGTGTCCAATCCGCAAATGTGGTGTTATCGCAAGCTGTGTAGCGGTACGTCCATACCAATGTTCCCTCACAAGATACCGGAGCAGAGGATCCTACCAATACGGCACTCACCGTGCGTCCGCAGGCATCCGTAATATCAGCCGGTGCGCCGGGATTTGTGGCATTGGCAGGGCAACTGATCGTGGAGGTGGTGCTTGCCGGTGGCGTTAACCCGCCGCTGTAATCAACGGTATAGGTATAAACCCAATTGTGGGTGTTCAATTCGCAGTCCGTATAGGTATAGGTATAGGTGCGTGTGCCTTCGCATAGTGGTTTGGTGCTGATGACCGGTGCCGAAGCGGTCAACACGTTTCCGCAATTATCCGTTACAACGGGTAAGGTTGGTGCGGTATCGGTCGCATCGGGGCAGGAAACGGTCGAACCTGCAGTTGCAGGAATAATAGTAAAATCTAACCGCTCTACGGTATAGGTATAAACCCAATTGTGGCTGGTTCCTTCGCAGTCCGTATAAGTATAGGTATAGGTTCGATCTCCTTCGCAGACGGGTTTGGTACTGATGACCGGTGCCGAAGGCGTAAGCGTATTACCACAATAATCCTCTACTACAGGCAAGGTTGGCGGCGTATCGGTATTATCGGGACAAGCTACGATGCTTCCTTCATCATCGGGCATATCGAAGTCCAGTACTTCTACTGTATAGATATAAGACCAATTGTGGCTAAAGCCGGCACAATCCGTATAATTATAGGTATAGATGATGGTGCCTTCGCAACCGTTGAAATCGCCGCCCATTACCGGACCGGTGGGCGTTAAGGCGATGCCGCAGTCGGAGTCAACGTCGGGTGTCGGCGGGGCAATCGCTTCTGCTTCACAAGCTACGGTTTTACTGCCATTTGCCGGAACGGTAAAGTCTTGCGGTACAATTGTATAGGTATAAGCCCAATTTTGGGAGTTCAACTCGCAGTCGGTATAGGTATAGGTATAAATAATGGTGCCTTGGCAGCCGTTGTAAGTGCCGCCCATCACCGGGCCGGTTGGGTTTAACGTGTTGCCACAGTTATCGGTAACATTGGGCAATACCGGAGCGGTGGCATCGGATGCACAGTCAACGGTCGAACTGCCGCCGCCGGGAACGGTAAAGGGTACCCGCTCGATGGTATAGGTATAAACCCAGTTGTGGGTGTTCAACTCACAGTCCGTATAGGTATAAGTATAAGTGCGTGTGCCTTCACAACCGTCATAAGTGCCGCCTTGTGCCGGACCCGTGGGGGTAATCGGGTTGTTGCAATTGTCGTTCACCGCCGGCGGTGAAGGGGCAACTGCCAAAGCAATACAAGCTACGGTCGTTCCGGCATCTGACGGCATAGAAAAGTCTTGCCGCTCGATGGTATAGGTATGTGTCCAATCGGCAATCGTGGTGTTATCGCAAGCCGTGTAGCGATATGTCCATACCACCGTGCCTTCGCAGGTTACTGGGTCGGGGGTTTGGGTCGAGCCTATCAAAACGGGACTTACCGTGCGTCCGCAGGCATCGGTAATATTAGCCGGTGCGCCGGGGTTTGTGGCATTGGCAGGGCAATTGACCGTAGCCGTGGTACTCACGGGGGGCGTTAACCCGCCACTATAATCTATCGTGTAAGTATGAGTCCAATCGGCAGTGGTCGTGCCGTCGCAAGCTGTGTAGCGGTACGTCCATACCACTGTTCCTTCGCAGGTTACGGGGTCGGGGGTTTGGGTCGAGCCAATCAATACCGGACTGACCGTGCGTCC
Source organism: uncultured Bacteroidota bacterium (assembly GCA_937907475.1). Classification (GTDB taxonomy): domain Bacteria; phylum Bacteroidota; class Bacteroidia; order Chitinophagales; family UBA2359; genus UBA2359. The sequence goes on from CALCIK010000181.1 coordinate 4,055, forward strand.
GCAGGCATCGGTAATATTAGCAGGTGCGCCGGGGTTTGTGGCATTGGCAGGGCAACTGACCGTAGCGGTCGTACTCGTTGGTGCCGTTAACCCGCCACTGTAATTTATCGTATAGGTATGGGTCCAATCGGCAGTGGTCGTGCCATCGCAAGCTGTGTAGCGGTACGTCCATACCACCGTACCTTCGCAGGTAACGGGGTCAGGGGTTTGGGTCGAGCCAATCAATACCGGACTGACCGTGCGTCCGCAGGCATCGGTAATATTAGCAGGTGCGCCGGGGTTTGTGGCATTGGCAGGGCAACTGACCGTAGCGGTCGTACTCGTTGGTGCCGTTAACCCGCCACTGTAATTAATAGTGTAAGTATGTGTCCAATCGGCAGTGGTCGTGCCATCACAAGCTGTGTAGCGGTACGTCCAAACTATCGTTCCTTCGCAGGTTACGGGGTCGGGGGTTTGGGTAGAGCCTATCAAAACGGGACTCACCGTGCGACCGCAGGCATCGGTAATATTAGCAGGTGCGCCGGGGTTTGTGGCATTGGCAGGGCAACTGACCGTAGCGGTCGTACTCGTTGGTGCCGTTAACCCGCCACTGTAATTTATCGTATAGGTATGGGTCCAATCGGCAGTGGTCGTGCCATCGCAAGCTGTGTAGCGGTACGTCCATACCACCGTGCCTTCGCAGGTAACGGGGTCGGGCGTTTGAGTAGAACCAATCAGTACCGGACTAACCGTGCGTCCGCAGGCATCGGTAATGTTAGCCGGTGCGCCGGGGTTCACCGCAGCCACCGGGCAACTGACCGTAGCGGTTGTACTCGCAGGCGGTGTTAACCCGCCACTGTAATTTATCGTATAAGTATGGGTCCAATCGGCGAATGTGCTGCCATCGCAAGCCGTATAGCGATACGTCCATACCACGGTGCCTTCGCAGGTTACGGGGTCTGGGGTTTGGGTCGAGCCTATCAATACGGGACTGACGGTGCTTCCGCAGGCATCGGTAATATTAGCCGGTGCGCCGGGGTTCACCGCAGCCGCAGGGCAACTGACCGTAGAAGCCGTACTCGTTGGTGCAGTTAAGACACCACTATAATCTATGGTATAGGTATAAGACCATGGTTGGATATTGCCTTCACAGTCCGTATAAGTATAGGTATAAATTCTTGTGCCTTCGCAACCATCGTAAGTGCCGCTCATAGCCGGAGCACTTGGGTTTAAAGTGATGCCACAGTTGGAAGTTACGGTGGGCAAAGTGGGTGCAACGGCTGCTGCAATACAGGTAACGGTCGAACTTCCATTGGCGGGAACGGTAAAGTCCAATACTTCTACCGTATAGGTATAAGTCCAGTTGTGCGTGTTCAACTCACAGTCCGTAAAGGTATAAGTGTAAATAATCGTGCCTTCACAACCGGAATATGTGCCGCTCATAAAGGGTCCCGTGGGGGTAATGGGGTTGTTGCAATGATCCGTAACAGCAGGCACAGTAGGTGGCGTGGCTGCCGCAGCGCAAGCCACGGTGGAACTTCCGTTGCCGGGCATCGTGAAGTCTTCCCGCTCTACGGTATAGGTATAAACCCAATCGTGGGTGTTCAACTCACAGTCTGTATAAGTATAGGTATAAATAATGGTGCCTTCGCAACCGGAATAGGTGCCACTCATGGCGGGGGCACTGGGGGTCAAGGTAGCACCACAGTTGTCGGTAACGGTGGGCAAGGTGGGGGCTGTTGCTAACGAAGCACAAGCGATGGTCGAACCTCCCGGGGCGGGTGGGGTAAAGTCCAGCCGCTCTACGGTATAGGTATAAACCCAATTGTGGTTATTACCTTCGCAGTCGGTTAAAGTATAGGTGTAGGTACGGGTGCCCTCGCAAACGGGTTTGCTGCTGATTACCGGTACCGATGGGGATGGGGTGAGTACCACACCGCAATTATCCGTAAAGACGGGAAGGGTTGGGGCAAAATCGGTCGCATTGGGGCAAGCCACTATTGAACCTCCCGGGGCGGGTAGGGTAAAGTCATCATATTCTACTGTATAGGTAAAGTTCCATTCCGCTTGGTTTCCCACGCAATCTTCATAAAGATAGGTGTAGGTACGGGTTCCTTCGCAGGTGGGTTTGGCGGTTACGTTTTGCAAATCCGGTATGAGGACTACATCACAGTTATCCGTTACAATGGGCAGGGTTGGAGGAGTATCCGTAGCATTGGGGCACGAAACGATTGCACCGCCATCTGCCGGGCCGGTGAAAGAAACATCGTATTGAACATAATAAGTAAAAGACCAGTCTTGGAAATTTCCTTCGCAATCCGTATATCTATAAGTATAGGTGCGATCGCCGAAGCAAGTGGGTTTGGCGGTTACGTTGTGCAAAACGGGGGTTAGCGTATTGTCGCAGTTGTCTTTAACTTCCACCGGCAAATAGGCGGTGGGCGGAAAATCGGTATCGTCGGGACAGGTAACATCCACTGCTCCATTTGGTGTGCTGATGGTAAAGGGTTCCCACTCTATAGTATAGGTGTAAGTCCAGTAAGATACATTGTTTGATGCATCGGTATAAGAATACGTATAAACGCGGGTGCCTTCGCAAGTGAGGAACATTGGGGTGTTTACCGTACTAACATGTACCCCTGTAATCGTGCCGTTACAATTATCTAATGCCGTTGGAACCGTAGGCGGTATGGCATAATCGGGGCAGGCTACCGTGCTCGATCCGTTCGCCGCAGGCACAGGGGCTTGGTTATCGGTAACGGTTACCGTAAAACTGCAAGAAACGGAATTGTTGCTGGCATCGGTTACGGTAAAAGTGTTGGTGGTTACGCCTAGCGGAAAAGTACTGCCACTTGGAAATAATGGGGGGGCTTGAACTAAATTGTAATTCGGGCAATTATCGGATGCTGTTACTGAGTAAGTAACCACCGCACTGCAAAGTCCCGGTGAAGTATTGACCGAAATCGGCGCGGGGCAGGTAATCGTTGGCGGGGTGATGTCTTCGACAATCACCGTTACCGTGGCGCAACCGGTGGGTGTACACTCAGAACCCGAATAGTTTACATAGTAGGTGGTGGTAGCAACAGGGGCGGCTAAAACTACCGATGCACCCGTGGCCAATATCGGACCCGATGCACATCCGCCGGAATACCAATTGACCACAGAACCCGAACCGAGGAAACCGCCGGAAGCGGCAAAGGTAATGTTGCCGCTAAATCCGGGACAAATTGTCAATGACGATTGACCATCGGCAGTAGCAGTAGTCGGGGCGGTGGAGGGCTGATGCACCGTAATCGTTACGGTATTGACCAACTGTGCCGAACAACCATAAGGAGCCGGGGTGGTGGCTAATATATTAAAGGTATGGGGCGACCCCGCAACGGTCAAAGCCGATGCCGGAACGTTGATCACCTTTGGACCCGATCCCGCACCGCTCACAAAAGCACCACTGACCAAACTATTGTCGGCACGGCGCAATTGATAGACAACGTTCGCTTGCGAAGTGTTAACCGTTACCGTAGCCGTCTGACCTTCGCACACCGTTGTCGGTGATGCAGTAAGCGTGTGCCCGGTCGTGGGCAATGCGCCTACGCCGACTGAGGTGTTTTGACTGCTTCCCGTACAACCATTCGCTATCGGCGTAACGGTGAAAACAGTCGTCAGGTCTGAAATAGTGGCGTTCGTCAAGGTTACGGCAATCGGACCGGTAATGCCGTTTTGGAAGTCTGTTCCCGTAATTGTGGGGTTAGACCGTGTCCAGTTGAATGTTGCACCCGATACGTTTGAGTTCAAGGTGATGTTCGTGATTCCGCCTGTACAAATGAAAGGCGAATTATTGGTGATGGTTACATTCGGGGTCGGGTTGACCACTACCGATACCTGAACCGCTGTACCCGGACAGCCATCTGCTTTGGGAGTAATGGTAAACACTACCGTTTGTGGGGTGTTGGTCGTATTGGTCAAGGCTTCGATAATGGGGCCGGACACACTGTTTTCCGAAAAATCACCCGTAACGTTGATGGTATTATCCCGGATCCAATCGAATTGCGTTCCGCCGACATTGGCAGGCAAGGGGCTTAAAGTAATATCGGCATTTGCTCCCGAACAGATTGTCGGGTTATTATTCACAGTCGTTACCGTAGGAATGGCCTTCACCGTTACCGTTCCCGTAACGGGGGTGCCCGGACAGGATGAAGTGTTTGGGAAATTGATGGGCGTTACCGTTACAGTATAAGTTCCCGAAGTGCTGCCACTGATGTTAATCGCATTGGTAGTAGAACTGCCCGACAATTGGGCGGGCAAACTCCAACTATATTGAGTGGCATTGCTCACTCCCGTTACCGTCATCAGTGCCGAGCCGCCCGGACAAAAACTGATTGGGCTGATCGTGCCGCCGGTTGGCAACGGATTGACCGTTACACTTTGCGTGGCACTCGCCGAACAATTGAGAGCACTTGTAACCGTTACCGTATAACTACCCGAATTGGCAGTTGTAGCATTGGTGATGATAATTGGATTGGAACCGTTGGGTCCGGTCGGGGTAGTCCAACTATAAGTCGAGCCGCCCGATGCCGTCAGCGTAATACCGGTACCGGCACAAAGTATTCCGTCATTGGTAACACCTGAGCTCTCGCCGCTGATGGTAATCACCGGAATAGGCAACGGATTGACCGTAACCGTCAGGGTAAAAGTAGCACCCGAACACGAACCGGTGGTGGGCGTTACCGTATAGGTAGCGGTTGCTACCGAGGTGGCTGTCAAAGTGCCTGTGATGCTCGCTGCTCCCGGGCCTCCCGCTGCGCCGCCCGAAAATCCGCTACCCGTTGGTGTAGCCCACTGATAGGTTGCAGAACCCGAAGGGGTTATATTAAACGGTGTTCCGCTACAGACCGTAAGGGATTGGTTCGAAATAGTTGGCGTAGGGTTCACAATCACTTGTGCGGTATTGGTAGAAACCGAGCCGCAACCCGAGCCGCCGCGAGTAACCGTACAATAATAGAACAAGGTGCCCGCTACGTTGGTAGGAGGCGTATAGGAGATGGTTTGTGCTCCGTTGCCGGATCCCAAGTTGGTTCCTCCCGTATTTGAATTTGCTGTATTCGAAAACCACTGGTAAGAGATAGAACCAGTACCGCCATTATTCGTAAATGTTAACACCGTACTCGCCGCATTTTGACAAACGGTTTGTGTAGTAAGTGGCTGTGTGCCGATTGTTGGGTCAGCCACCACTGTGTAAGTAGCCGTATTGGTAGTAATTGGCCCACAACCCGCTCCTGACTGACTCAATATAGCGTAGTAGTATGTAGTGCCGGGAGTGGAGGTAGCCGGTGTAAAAGAAGATGTGTTTGCTCCATTAAAAGACCCTAAAGTTGTTCCGGTGGTATTATTATTGACCGTATTAGAATACCATTGGAAAGTGAATGTATTCGCCGGCTCACCTCCCGATCCTCCCGCTGTTAGTGGGGTACTCGCCCCTACACAAACATCCTGTGAAACTGGATTTACAGTAATGATAGGGTCTGCTACTACCGAAGATACAGTAATAGTTCCTGTGCCCTTACATTGATTTGACGTAGTTACTGTTACATTATAAGCCTGAGATCCCGCCGCAGCATTCATCGTTGGATTTTGTACAGTTGTGCTACTGATGTTCGTGGCCGGGGACCATGCCCATGCATTTGGTGAATTTGTTACAGCATAGGTAATCGCCCCCCCAACACAAAGCGGACCAATTGTTGCATTGGTAACAACTGGGACGGGATATAAAGAATACCAAGGGGTGGGGTTAAAACTTGTTCGAAGAAGCCCCCCAGCAGCAGCCGTTGCATGCATATTATCGAACAAATCCCAAATTGCGTATCTTTGACCTGCAACATAACCGGAATTATATAAAGGACCGGAAGGTGCTTCTGCCGTAATTTTCACATTCACCGTAAAAGTTGTCCCTAATGCTTTGACTACATCACTAGTACCATTGGTTATCGCACCACCACCAGATGAAAACGTTATTTCACATCGGACATTGATTAAGGCAAAATTACCGGTAGAACAAGGAATAGCATTTGTATTGGGTGCAGTGTATGTGACAAGGTTTCCAGATACAGAACTAAACGTAAAATTATTAGGAGGATTTGGAGTGCTATAAGAAGCCCCTCCCAAACCGCTTTTAGGAATGCCCCACGCATAGCAGGATGTAGAAGTCCCTGTGTTAACGGTATAGGTAGCACCGGCTGCTCTACCAATTGTTGTTGTTGTAGCAGTAGATGTAGGACTGCCAAAAGGGGTGCCGATGATTGCAGGAGTTTGCGCCACAGCAAGATAAGAAGAACAACAAGAGGCTAAGATTAGGGTAGCAAGGAGTATTAGCTTTTTCATATTGTCGGAGTTTTTTTAAGAGTTAGGAGGGTCTTGTGTCGGTTCGATACCTCGGCTTTTATCATCGGCTTAAGTATCTGTCCAAACAGGGAATGACCTACGTAGGGATTAATTAAGAGAGGAGGGTGAGGGAAATAGGATTTAGCATTTCTGAGTTCAAAAGGCAAATATAAAAACTCCCCATAGAAGTTTTCTGAAAATTTCACTCAAACAGAATATATTTCTGCAAAATTAAGCACTTTTCGGCAGACGAAGGTATTTTTAAAAAAACAAAGTGAGTTTTTGTCAGAGATTATAGTGGTTAGACATCGGATGTCTGCGAGACATCCGATGTCTTTTCCCTCTTCCTCCGCCTGAAAAGTTACCTGTGGTGGCATTGATTACTTCCGGCGGATTTTTATTTGTTGGCGCTAAAACGTTTAAAACCCTGTCCGCGTTCGTATATAACAGCCGTCTAAACGCGGGCAGGGTTGCCCACTCAAGCCCGATGTCTTTATCCCCACAGTCATCTTTTGTTTCGAAGGGTGCCTCAACTTACGACTTACGACTTATGACTTATGACTTATGACTTATGACTTATGACTTATGACTTACCCGCCTATTCTCCATTGTCTGCCCATATCCCCCGGCTAAAGCAGGAGGCTAATGATGATTTCAATATGGCTAAGCTATCAATAACCCTCGGCTTTTGCCGGGGGATGGGAGGAAGATTTGGGGTTTTGAGGGTCAAATTGCACCCTTGCAAACATGCCTTGCTCCCCTGCAAAGAATCAAAGCCCCCCTGCAATGAATCAAAACGCCTCTGCAATGGGGTATTGTCATCCCTGTTTTGGGGGAAATCGCTTTGGTAAATGTTTTCACTCCCCCTGTTTTATTCGAAAACGCCTCTGCAATGAAGCATTGTCACCCTGTTTTATCGAATGGCCAACCTGCAAGGGTCTTTTGCGCCTTTGTTTTATTCAAAAACGCCTCTGCAATGAAGCATTGTCAACCTGTTTTATCAAATTGTCAACCTGCAAGGGTGCTTTGTCAAGGGTATAATTTGCTGTTTTTGCATGACCGGAGCAGGTGGTAGTTGCAAAGGGGGGTGCTAATATAATATAAACGTGAGGTAGGTTTTAAATCGGATTAAAATTCTGGTCTGTCAGGTTTTGATG
>CALCIK010000182.1 GCA_937907475.1 uncultured Bacteroidota bacterium
TTGTTGTTTGTTTTTTATATTGTTTTGTGTGGGGGTTTGTGTGGTTTGGTGGTGGGGGTGGGGGGGGGGGTTGCCTGCCATATTCCTTGTAAAGGTAGGTGTTTTTTTAAATGCTGACCCTTGTTTTTTTAGTGTTTGGGTGGGTTAATTTGATTGGTGGTTCAAATTTACTTTTAAAGGTATTTGATGATGAAAAGGAGCAGGACAGATACGTAGTGGTAATGCCGTCAAATAAAGTTTTAAATATTTTGGTAACTTTAAAAATAACCCTTATCTTGTTTTCTCCTTTAATGCCATATTTTACAAGTGCCGATGAAGCTAAATTTGTAAAAGAATAACTTCACAATAAAAAGGATGATCATAGACAGATTGATACAAGTACAGATTCAAAAATAAAAACCAAATATGCGCATTTTACTAGGATAAACTGCTTATTTTACATTAAAATCAATAAGATGAAATTCGTAGATGTAAAGAATGATATTGCCTTTCGCAAGATTTTTGGCAACGAAAATCGAAAGGAAACGCTCATTTCCTTTTTGAACGCCGTGCTAGATTTTCATGGTGATTATCGCATCACGCAAGTTAACATTCTCAATCCATACCAACTGCCCCGCCTCAAAGGCGGTAAAGTAACCATAATTGACGTGAAAGCTACCGACCAAGCAGGGCGAACTTATTTAGTCGAAATGCAAGTAGGTGATATTGACGGTTTCGAGAAACGAGTGCTTTATTACTCCGCTAAAAGTTATTCCGACCAAATCAAACGGGCGGATTTTTATAGAAAATTACGCCCCGTTATTTTTATCGGCATACTTGACTTTGAGCAAACCAAAAATAATAAGTACATTAGCCGCAACCAAGTACAAGATATCGAGACGGGAGAACAAACAATAAAGGATATAGAGTTCACTTTTGTAGAGTTGCCGAAATTCAAATTGGAACTTCATGAACTCAAAACCTTGACTGAAAAATGGGTTTACTTTATCAAAAATGCTGAAAATCTCGAAGTCATGCCTGAAAACATACATGACGAAGGTTTAAAATCGGCTTATGAAGAAGCCAATGTTCAGACATGGACACAGGAAGAATTAGACGCTTACGATTACGCATTTATGCGCGAGGAAGATGAACGGGCAAGATTAGATAAGGCAATAATGCTCGGCAAAGAAGAAGGGAAAGTGGAAGGAAAAGAGGAAGCCGTTTTAGGACTGTTTGAAAATGGAGTATCAATCGAATTGATAGCCAAAGCCTTAAAACTAAACGAGAACAGAGTGCGCCAAATTCTTGAAAATCAACATGGCAAAAAATAGGGAAGACCCGAGCATTACGACAAGTTAAATCAGCAACACCCCTTTAACATACCCCCATCAATTCACAAATCCGTTCAATATTGACATACTCTTCGACTATTTCGATAGCTTTTTGAATCTTATGAGGGGCTTTGGTGTTGAGTTTCACATCCAATTTGCTTAATTTGATAATTGATTCGTAGGTGTCGTAATGGGTTCTGATGGCCGGAATTTGGTGGGTTTGCATAAACAACAAATTTTCAGGGGGAACCAAAGCTTGTCCGGTTAGAATGATGCCGGCTAAATTAGGGGCAATGCCATGTTCGTCCCAAATTCCTTGGAGTTTAGAAAGTGCGTCGTTCAACCTTCGAATACTCACCACTAATAGGTATTGTTTTAGGGGGTTGAGCGATTCCAAATCTACCAATGAGCCTGCTATCGTTCCTTCCACTAAATTGGTTAACTTATCAGGATTGCATAACACCTCCCCTTGCAATTCGCGTGCAATGGTTGAAACTAACGGATAAGCCAATTCTTCTTCAAAAGGAATAAAGCCAAAAATTTCTAAGCCTGTCTGTGCAATTTTCTTTTCAAGGGCTGCTCTTATCTTATCCATTTTATGCCGCAATACTTTGTTGATAATCACACCATGAACCCTTGCTCCCACCGCATCAAAATAGGTTTTAGCAAGCATGAGATGGTCAAAAGTATCGCCTATTCCTCCTTTTACGACAATAATTACCCCGGCATCTAACCGCTTGGCCACATCTGCATTGGACATATCAATCACACTTCCAACCCCCGGATGTCCCGTTCCTTCGTATAAAACAACTTCGTGCCTTTTTCTCAACACTTCTGAAGCGATATCCAGTTTGGCATAGTTTATTTCTTTTTCCGGATGGTTAATATATTGTTCGGTATAACCGGGTAACACAATGACCGGGCTATGAATATGAGGCTCTAATTCAAAACGCATGGCTTCGGAAAAAAGGAGGGAGTCCTTATCCACCTTATAGGCTTCTTTCCAACTGGTAAATTCTTGCCCAACAGGTTTGCAATAACCAACATCAATTCCACGCAGTTTTAAAGCATGCAAGATGCCTAGTGTAGTGGTCGTTTTACCAATATGTTGACCGGTGGCGGCCATGTAAATATCTTTATTCATTGTTTTTGGTTGATAGTTAGATAATCCTCACAAAAAAAGGGATTTTTTGCGAAATCTCAAGTCTTGGGTTAGAATAGTTCCTATATTTAGGCAATTAATTTTGGTTATCTACTTTTCATTTTTGCAAGCCTAAACTAACAATGCTTATGGTGAAGTCATTACTTATTTCGAGTTGTGTTAAAGCAACTTATTTAGTGTGTTGGGTATTTTTGTTTTGTTTTTTCGTTTCCACTTTACCGGCCTCGGCTCAAACGGTTACTTTAAAAGGACAAGTATTTGACCAAAGAAGTGGTGAACCTTTAACGGGGGCAACAGTAGTACTTAAAAGTGATCGTGCTACCGGAAGTGCTAGTGATACTGACGGTAATTTTTCATTGACTATTGCTCAAACTCTTCCTGTTGTAATAATCGTTAGTTATATTGGTTATGATCAACAAGAGTTGACGATTAGCAATACAAATTTGATTGAAGTAAGATTAGCTCCTTCACTCATTATCGGCAAAGAAATTGTTATTACAGGTTCGCGGGTGAGTGAAACCATTTTATCTTCGCCGGTTTCGATACAAAAGATGACCATCAAAGAGATAAAGTCTTCCCCGTCGGGCGATTTCTATCAAGGATTGGGTAATTTATCAGGCATTGATATTGTAACTTCAAGCTTAGGGATGAAAGTCATTAACATGCGCGGGTTTAATACCACTGCGCCCGTTCGGATTGTTCAATTCATAGATGGGATAGATAATCAAGCACCGGGGTTAAATTTTCCGGTCGGCAACTTGGTTGGTGCTCCTGATATTGATTTACAAAGCGTTGAAGTTATTTCAGGTGCCGCATCTGCTTTGTATGGTGCAAATGCTTTTCAAGGGGTAGTGAGTATGACTTCTCGCGATCCTTATACCAGTCCGGGATTAGGCATCTCGCTCAAAGGAGGAAACCGGCGTTATGCAGATGCTCAGTTTAGGTATGCTCAGGCGTTGGGTAAAAACAAAAAGCTAGCCTTTAAACTAACAGGAGCTTTTAGCCGAATTGACGATTGGCAAGCCGATAATGTCATTGCCAATACTTATGGCGACATTAGTACCGAACAGAACTTGGCTTACATAAGTCGTGAATTACAATACTCTGATGATCCTGAAGTAGCAGAAACCTTTACCGCTATAAACGGTTGGCTCGATTTTAACCCCAAAGCTAACCCGCCTAAACTGCTCATCGAATCTCCCGGCTACTTAGAAACCGATTTGTCGGACAACAACGCCCAAAGTCTTAAACTGGGTGCCGGTTTGTTTTATAAATTTAACAACAATGTTCGGGGTTCTTATCTCTATAAATTCGGTAACGGAACGGCTGTTTACCAAGGCAGCAATCGTTATAGTATCAATAATATCAATTTTCATCAACACAAATTAGAGTTTCAGGGCAATAGATGGATGGTGAAGGCTTACACCACCCAAGAAGATGCCGGCGACTCTTATGATATGGTCTTTACAGCCATCAATATTGCAAGAGCAAGCATAGCCGACAATTTTATCCCTACCTATTTAGAGGAGTATTTCAATACCTTAAGAGAACTGACCAATGATTTTGACAACAGTGTCAATGATGGGCAAATAGCAACCGCGAGACAAGAAGCATTTGATGCCGCCCATGCCACTTGGTATCAACCCAGCACTTCACAGTATGACTCCTTGTTTAATAAAATTACCTCCGACCCCGATTTGAATACCGGATCAAGATTTCAGGACAAGTCTTGGTTAGCACATGCAGAAGGACAATATAATTTTGATTGGCAATTTGCCGATGTAATAGTCGGGGCTTCAACCCGGCGTTACGACCCGCAGTCTTTCGGCACCATCTTTAGCGATACGCTGATTGTTGAAACCGGTGAATACAAAGACATATCGGTGTGGGAATATGGCGGTTTTTTACAAGCCTCAAAAAAGTTGTTACAAGATAAACTACGACTGATAGGCTCAATTCGTGCCGATAAAAACCAAAACTACGATTTGCAATGGTCTCCACGTTTATCGGCTATCTATACAAAGGGTAACCATAACTTTCGGGTGTCGGCACAATCGGCTTTTAGAAGTCCGACACTTCAAAATCAATACATCTACCTAAACCTTGGAGCAATAGTATTGGAAGGTAACCTAAGCGGCCAAAATAATGCTTATACCTTTCAATCAGTCAGCGACTTTTTAGATAACTATGAAGAAACGTTTGATATAGACCCATCTTTGCTGACGGCAACTACCTTAGAGGCTGTCAGGCCGGAGCAAGTCCGGTCGTTTGAGTTAGGTTATCGAGGCATTTACCAAAATGCCATTTACATAGATGCAACCGCCTACTATTCGGCATACAAAGACTTCATAGGCGATTACCGGTTTTACAAACCCAATGGCGATGCCGTTGCCGGACAAGATAGCGGAACTGATGCCATCCTAACGGGTGCCTATACATTAATGCAAACGCCAATCAATTCAAAAGAACGGGTTAATAGTTATGGTGCTACTTTGGGGCTTGCTTATTATTTTGGTAAAGGTTTTACCGCCTTGGCTAACTATACTTATACTGCTATTGATACGGCAGAGGTTAAAGACCCGCTGATTGCAGGGTTTAATACTCCGGCACATAAAATTAACATTGGTTTTCAAGGCAACGATGTTTGGAAAAACCTAGGTTTTGCGGTCAATGGTAAATGGGTGGACAAAGTATATTGGGAAAGTCCATTTGGGAATGGCGACCTGCCTTCTTACTTTTTACTCGATGCTCAGTTGAGCTATAATTTCCCTAAACAGTATTCTGTTGTTCGAGTGGGAGCGTCAAACATTTTAAACCAAGAAATACAACAAGCTTATGGTTCTCCTATTATAGGTCCTACTTTTTATGTGGGTTATGCATTTGAAATCAGCAAATTATAGGCACGAAATTATATATTGAACATTTTTTCGCCTTTAAATTGCATAAAATAAAGAAAAGCTGGGAGAAAAGCATCAACTTTATGTGTCAATTTCAAACTCTTTACATAAACTGCAACTATGAAACATTTTTTCACTCTTTTAACCGTTCTCTTCATCTGTTATTGTTCAAATTTACAAACAATATTTGCGCAATGTCCGGCCGGGCAGTCAGAGGTACAAGTGGTGATAGTACCCGATAATTATGCTGCCTCAGAAACGGATTGGTACTTACATGACATGGACGACAATTTACTGGCATCTGGCAGTACCAGTGGCGTTACTTTGTGTGTACCAAACACAACTTGTCTTGTATTTGAAATCACCGATACCTATGGCGATGGTCTTTACAGTTCGTCGGGTGCAGGTAGTTATTCCGTGTATTACAATGATGTTTTAATAGATACTGGGGTAAATTTTGGATATGAAGCCCATGTTCAGTTTGGAGGATGTCCTCCGGGAATATCTTGTACATTCCCATTACCTGCTGCGCCCAGTGTTATTTATACCGCTCCGGAACCTGATACTTGGTATGAATTTACACCAACACAAAATGGACAATATGCTATCACCACTTGTTTTGCTACTTGCAATACCGGTATTTGGGTGTACGATCATTGTCATGGGTTACATTACGATGAAAGCCAAGAAGGAGCAATTAGCTATACAAGTATTGGATGTCCTAATGGAACCGGCGATCAGGCATTGCTCTATATAAACCTTTTTGCAGACCATCTTTACTATATTCGTATTGGAGACGATGATACTGATTGTGAGGGAACATCAGTCCAATGGGGGCTGATGTATATTGGCCCCATTATAGGTTGTATGGATCCAACCGCTTGTAACTACGAACCATTAGCCACACAACACGACCCCGCTTCCTGCCTTTATCAACCAAATGCCAATTGCCCTGATGGTCCTGACCTCACCGTTTTGTCGAGCGTATTGGCAAGTTCAATTTATGCGCAAAACAAATCCAACAGTAGTACTTGCTTTGTAAACGAAGGTTGTATGTCAGGCTATGGTACTCGCCGGATATTGCGTTTTACGACCCATATTAGGAACATTGGCAACCAAGATTACTATATAGGTGTGCCACCCGCTTCTCAAACTGCAATAGACCCGCAATGGGAATGGGATGCCTGTCATCAGCATTGGCACTACGAAGGATATGCCGAATATATCCTCTACGATAGTGAAGGGGTGGCGATGCCGGTAGGATTTAAAAACGGTTTTTGTGTGATGGATTTGGAATGTAGCGGTGGCGGTGTAGCAAAATTCAATTGTAGCAACCAAGGTATTACCGCCGGTTGTGGGGACTATTACACTCATACTTTAAACTGTCAGTGGATTGATATTACAAACGTTCCTTCCGGTACCTATACTTTGGTTGTCAGAACAAACTGGGATCAATCACCTGATAAATTGGGACGGCATGAATTAAGCTATAACAACAATTGGGCACAGGTATGTATTCAAATAACTCAAGGTACCAGTAGTGCTTCGGTCAGTGTGGTGAGTACCTGTAATCCTTATACCGACTGTATCGGTGAAATTTTCGGAGATGCTCAACCTGATTGTAGCGGGATATGCAACGGACCATTTAAAGTGGGCGATATGAATACCAATTTCCAATACGAGAATACCGATGTAGAGGGTTACTTAAATGGAATAATAAATGGCACGATAACTTACAGCACTTGTAAAGATGCCAATATAGATTCTGATATTTCCCTCACAGACGCTATTTTAGTTAATGCTTGTATTAGAGAACAAGCCGAATTACCTCACCCCGGTGGAGAGTGGAGAGATTTTTGCAATCTTGCCACATTCAATATAAATAACTTTTTAGAGGAGGCTCATTTTAGTATCGGCAACTACAATCCGGCTTTAAAATATGTCGATGTTTATTTGATCAATCCACTTTCTCATGTTTTGGGGTATCAAATTCAAATGGGAGGAATGGTCATCAGCAGTATTGAAAGTTTAGTTCCCGATGCCGGTTACAATATTGACTTAAGATATAACTCCTCCGGTTTAATTCTGGGGTTTTCTTATGATGAAAGTATATTAGAGCGGTATTTAGACCCCACTCCTATTTTTAGAGTTTATTACTCAGAAGTAATTGATGAGGAGATTTGCATTGAAAACATAGTGGTCGCCGTTAATAATAATTATGAAGAGATTAACGGAATGGTTGTTGATAATTGCCGCTTCCCATATCTCACCGCATCCATCCGAGTGATGCTTCAGGGGGCTTATGAACCGTTATTGGGTTATATGCGTACCGACTTGAGTGCAAACGGATGGATACCGACACAACAACCTTTTACCACCGCTCCTTGGAATTACACCGGTACAGAAACCATTGCCGACCCTCAAAGTATATTGCCCGAAATTACCGATTGGGTCTTAGTCGAGCTTCGCCATTCTGATTACCCCAATGTCGTAGCCGACAGACGGGCTGCTCTTGTGAGAAACGATGGCATGTTGATAGATGTAAGAGGGAATGTTGGGGTTAATTTTTATAATGCAAACCCCGATGCCAACTATTTCATAGTCGTTCGGTCGAGAAACCACGTGGCTATCATGAGCAGTAGTACCCATTCCATCGGCAATAGCCCAATGATTGACTTAACGAATAGGGACAATGTTGAACTTGGCGAGTGGACATTAGTAGATGTCAGCACACCTGAAATCCAAATGTTTGCTATGTATGGCGGTGATTTATATGCCAATGGCGTAATCACCCTTTCCGACTTTAACAGCTACATGAACCAACAATCCGCTATGAACGGTTACTATCGTTCCGATGCAAACTTAGACGGTCAAATTACCGTAGAAGATTTTAACCTTCATGCTGCAAATGCCGGAATTATAGGAATAAGTGGCATTAGGTACTAATCCTTAGAAATGTAGCCGCAGAGCAAGTCATCTCAAACAGACTTTGCAAAAAAACTAAAAGCCGATTGAAGTATTTAGTTTCAATCGGCTTTTTGTTTTGAGATGAGCCTCCCATGGGAATTGAACCCACGACCTGCTCATTACGAGTGAGCTGCTCTACCGCTGAGCTAAGGAGGCGATGAAATTTTCAAAGTAAAGTCGGGGTGACTGGACTTGAACCAGCGACCTCTACGTCCCGAACGTAGTACGCTACCAACTGCGCTACACCCCGAATAGTGGTAATAGGGCGCAAAAATAACCAAACCACCTGTATTTTTGTTTCATTTACACTTTTTTTTATTCTGCTCAACTTTTAGAGTTTATTCTAAGGAGAGTTGTAAATGATTGTCAATCCAACAGAGCTACGTTTATATAATAGACCATGAAGTTCTAAGACTTTTATTGCTATTCCTAAATAGCAAATCGTCAAACTTAATTTATTTAGACTTTGGACAAAATTTTGATAGCTACTCAGTAAAAGAGGCAGTACAA
>CALCIK010000183.1 GCA_937907475.1 uncultured Bacteroidota bacterium
GCTCATAAATGAATCGTTGTTGCTCATAAATGAATCGTTGTTGCTCATAAACGAAACGTTTTTGCTCATAAATGAAACGTTTTTGCTCATAAATGAAACGTTTTTGCTCATAAATGAAACGTTTTTGCTCATAAACGAAACGTTGTTGCTCATAAACGAAACGTTGTTGCTCATAAATGAATCGTTGTTGCTCATAAATGAATCGTTGTTGCTCATACTTTTAACAATTTTAACTTGAGATTTGGATGACTTTAGTTTCAAAATCTTTGTTTTTGATGGTTTTCTACTGGCAGCCTTCATGACCCACCCCCCAGCCTCTCACTAAAACAAATCGGTAAAGAGGTGTGTCGTTTCAAAGAGTATGTTATTGGCCGATTTGTTTGATGCACGGGTAAGAATACCTCCTCTTTGCCAAAAATGCTTTTGACAAAACCTGCCATAAACCAATCAAGTTGCAGCATTTTCGAGAGAGTGAGTATGGGATGAGTAAGTAAAGGTTAATGGTTAGTGGTTAATTTTCTTGTTCTCATTAACCACTAACCATTAACAATTAACCATTATTAAGAAGCCGCCTCTTCCTTGTTAAACCTGTTGGCGCGGAAAAACGTACCCAAGTCGTTGAAGCGAACCCCATACTTTTGCAGTACTCTATGTGCGGCGGGGGCGGTGAGTTGTCTGATGTAAAAGGTTTCCTGTACCATAAAATGGTGGATGGTGTGGGTGCTGCCGAAGTTGAAACAAAATAATTGGAAGGGAAACAGCCACCACACATTGAGCACTTGGGTTTGTTGCATGATGTTGCCGCGTTCCACGTCCCCGTAATAGTGCATGTTGGAGGTGATGAAATGAAGGCAAAACTGCCTGATTAAATTCGGTACCACAAACAAAATCACCACGGGCGAGATAAATCCGATATAAGCCTGCACCCAAGCGGGCATTTCTGCCAACGGAGCAACGACACTCATCACCGCAAAGACGGCATAGTACATCACAAAGGAATACCACATCAAATGGAGCGGGATGCCAAACGGCCAAAACCCGTAAAGGCTTGTTTTGCGAAGGTTGTCAATATCGTCTTTGGTAAATTTGCCTTCGTAATAAAGCTGTCGTACCTCTGCCCGCATCTTTTTGGAACGCAAAATGCCCGCAAATATCAAGTCGGGGGTCATAATGAGCCGCAAGAACCCCCAGGGTTGACCATTGTTCACCCCTCGTTCCTCCATATCGGTCGCCGTTCCCGAATATTTGTGGTGATGCAAATGTAATTGCCTTCTAAACCAAGGATTTAAGGTCAAGGGTCGAAACAACCAAACGCCGAACATCATCAGGTTGTGCATCACCGGGTTGTCTTTAAAATAGAGCCGGTGAATGAGGTCATGTTCCAGTTCGTGCAAAATGGATGTCCAAAAAGCAATCCAAAAGACCACGAACCAAGTGTTCCATTGTGCGGTCAAATAACCGTAAACCGACCACAAGATCATAGAAACGCAAAGCGCAAAAATGCTGAACCCAATCGCGTTTTGATGTTTCAAAAACGGATATTTCTCTCTGATTGATTTGCTCGTTTCGCTGATTTCTTTGTAAACGGCGGATGTTTTTTCTTTATCGTTCAATTCATAATTACTTAAAGGGGCGTTGATTTCCATCGTTCGTTTGATTTGTTAGTAAAAGATACTCCTTAACCTAATTTTACCTTATCAGAGATACGTTCATTTGCAACCAATGGGATTACCACTTTCATTCCTTTATCCATTCCTCCATCAGTTTGTTATCATATCCTTTATCAACCCAGACTTGGTCGGCTTCTTGAATTGCTCTGTTTATAAAATACTGTGCCAAATAGTGTTTAATTACTAAAAGGTCTTCATCGCTCACGTTATGAGCGTAAAGCTTCAATAATTCAAGCTGTAAATTGCTTAATGGGGCGTTGGTTTCCATCGTTTGTTTTGATTTGTTAGTGAAAGATCGGCTAAGTTAAAACCGGCAAAGCGCTCTTACAACTGCATCACTCATGCTAAAACTTCATCGGCACTCATAACTGCTAATGGCGGAAAATCAATGTGGTTTAATTCGCTTTGTATTTTGTCCGCAAATGCTCTTGCGACCATTCGTTTATTTTCTCTTCGCCCCAGCTATTATCTTCAAAAAGTTTGTCAATGCCTTCGGTAGCTTTTTGGGCAAAATAAGCAGAAAGTAATGGCTTTATTTCTTGCAACTGTGTTTGGTCTAAATCGTAGCTAAAAATTTGAAGTAGTTCCAACTGCAAATTGCTAAGGTGTTTTGAACTTTGCATCTATTGTATTATACCGGGTGAAATAATAACAGTTAAACATTAAAAAGTTAGTACTCTGTCTTTTTTGTGTCTTGCATCTTGTATCGCAATTCAAAGTTACGGCAATAGGTTTGTTTTACCAAATGCCGACCATACTTTGTGAATTGTGAATGGTGAATTGTGAATAGGGTATTACCCTGCCACCCTATTCACAAAACAGCATTACCTCTGCCTTCCAATCTTTTACCTAATCAACGTTATATTCCCTTGCAACCATTCATTGTTGCCGTCTGTAAAACTTACGGATGCTTTAAAGGTATAAACGCCTATTTCGCAGTCTTTGCCCTCGTATCTGCCGTCCCAGCCTTGTTGCAGGTCGGAAGTAGTGCCACTGTCATAGACCATTTGTCCCCATCGGTTCCAAACACTAAATTGCAGTTCGGCCACATTAAATCCGGTAAGCCGGAAGATGCTGTTTACCGCATCGCCATTGGGCGAAAAAGCGTTAGGGGCAATGACTTTGTTGGGCATCCGCACATCAATGGCTATTTCGGCAGTGGTAGTGCAACCGTATATATCGGTAACTGTTACGGTGTAGATGGTGGGTACTTCGGGCGTAAACACGCAAACGCTGTCGTTACAGGCTATGGGTATGCCGTTGGCAGTCCATTCAAACAGTAAATCGCCCGGCAAACCGGAGGTGGTTACAGTAAGGGTTGCCGGCTCGGAGAGTATGACCATATCTACATCGGAAGTTAATAGGGCGGCTATTTCTTCGGTGATACATTCATACAGGTCTGTTGAACAGGTAATTTCGGAAGCGTTAGCACCGCAGTCTAATGATGACAAGGCGATGATGCCAATGAGGTAGGATGTATCGGGCAGCAGGTTGGTAAAAGTGTAGCCGGTTTCATTGGAAGGAAGTGTAATTATGCTGTCATTGTTCAACGACAATTGGTAGCCGGCTGCGCCCACTACGGTTTCCCAAGTTACGGTGATGGAATTATCATCGGCGGTGGTGCAGGTAATAACCGGTTGGTCAAAAAAGGCTTCTACTGTTGCCATAGCGGTATTGCTGCAACCAAGGGCATCGGTAACAGTAACGGTGTAGTTGCCCGCGGGCAGGTTGGCAACCGCTTCATCGGTGCTTTGGTTGCTCCAAAGATAGGTATAAGGCACTGTGCCTCCGCTTACCAATAAGCTGATGCTGCCGGTGGCATTACCGCAAAGGGTGGGTTGCGCCTGTGAGACTATGTCGGGTGTATTGGGCGGACAGGGCACAGGCAATGTGGTGCAAGTTACTTGCGTGGGTTGACTGTTGATACAGGGGGAGGGCGCAAGTACGACCAATGAAACGGTATAATCGGTACCGGGTTCTAAACCGGTAAATGTGTAGGCAGTTATGCCGGTAATATCGGGCAAAATGGTAACGGGCGAGCCGCCGTTGATATTCAGTTCATACCCGGTAGCATCGCCTACTGGAAACCACATTACGCTGATTTCTGACGGAGTAGAACCGGTGCAGATGAGAGTTGACTCTGCTAAGGGCAACTCGGCGATGGTAAAACTTGCGGTGGTAGTACAGCCAACCGCATCTGTAACGCTGAGGTCGTAAACTCCCTGACTCAGGTTGATTAGGTCTTCGTTGGGGTTGCCGTCTGCCCATTCGTAGGTGTAGGGCGGTATATTCCCCTGAACCGTAAGACTGATGCTGCCGTCTGCTTCGCCGCAAGAGGCATTCGTTACATCATCGGTAATGATGTTTAACTGAGCGGCGTTGAATACTTGTATATCAAAACAATTGGTATCGGTACAGACATCGGCATCGGCGGAAAGGTTGGAAACCGTTAGGCAAACGGTATAATTGCCCGCTGCGGTAAAATTATGGGTAACATTCATGTCGGTAGCAGCATTACCATCGCCCATATCCCAACTGTAAGACAAAGTGCCATTACCCGATGAACCCGATGCGTTGAGTTCTATGGTGGAACAGGTAATAGAATAGGTAAAATCGGCTGTAACAAGACACTCCAAGCAGTCAATGAGGTTAAAGCTCAACACATCGGAGGTATCTTGGCAACCCCAGATCGTGGTTATTTGCAGTTGGTAATCGCCGGTTTGTGGCGGGGTGAACTCGTTGCCGTTTGCGCCGGCTATTGGCGTTCCGTTTAGCAACCATTGGTAGCCGCCGTATATATTAGGCACACTAAATGGCTGCAACTCGCAGTAATCGTAACAACCTACCGGAATAGCAGCCATATTACCTCCTTCGTTAACACCTACCGTTACGCTTGCGCCATTGGTGCAGCCGTTGGCATCGGTTACCATGACGGCGTAGTTGCCTCCACCCGATACGGTTAGGGTGCTGCCCGATGTGCCGGTGTTCCAGCTAAAATTACTGAGGGTGGGGTGAGTGGCAGTAAGGGTAAGGCTCTCGCCCTCGCAAAGTTGAAGGTCGGTATATGCGTTGGGGGTAATGGCAGGCGGGGGCAAGTTGATGGCGTTTACCTCCACTGCCATTGATGTATTGCTGCATCCCGTTTGCGCATCGGTAACCGTTAGGGTTATGGATAAACCGGAAACGGGCACGGCGTTATGTGCAATGGTAATGGCGGCGGCACTTTGCCCCGTACTCCAAGCGTAGGCGTAATTACTTCCGGCGTTGGCTTGAAGGGTAAGGCTATTGCCCGGACAAAGATTGACCGGTGTAGCAGACGGACTAATGTCAGCCGGCGGCACGGGGAAAAAATTGAGTTGGATGGGCGGGGTTTTAAATGTGCAGCCATTGGCTTGCGTAACGGTTACGGCATAACTGCCTGTCTGGGTGGCTAACATCGGATTTCCGACTGAGCCTTCCGACCAAAGGAAACCCGATCCCGTTGGTGCTGTAAGGCTAATGCTTTGCCCGATGCAAGCAGTGAGCGAAGCAGGAGCAATAACCCCGCTGTTTACCGGTAGCACGGTCATGTTTTGGCTGCCCGTGTTGGTGCAGCCTTGGTTATCGGTTACGATGAGTTGTATGGTATAATCGCCCGCAGCATTGTAGGTTTTTTGCGGGTATTGGGTGGTAATTGTTGACCCATCGCCAAAATCCCAATCCCAACGTATGTTGGCGGGGATATTATCGGGTAATAATGCGGCGGCTATACCTTCACATACTTCGGGTGGGGAAGTAAATGCAGCATTGGGCAACGTGTTTATCACCACCGTTTTGGTCATACTGTGAGAGCAAGCGGCATTACCAACTGTGAGGGTAACTGTATAACTGCCCGATGCGGCATAAGTATGCAGGGGGTTGGCTATGTTGGCGGTGTTGCCATCGCCAAAATCCCAATCGAAGTAAGTAATGACAAAACCATTGGTGGTTACGGATTGATTTGTAAACTGAGTGGCAGCACCCAAGCAGGGACTGGAATAAGTAAAATCTGCCTCTATGGGGATGTTTACCTTTTTGCGAACTAACCAATTACAAGTAGCGGACGGTGGCGTTAAGTTGGTGAAATTGCCTGTCAGTTCTATGTTGTAAAAACCGGCTTGTGAGTAGGTATAGGTTTGCGGTGCGGTATCAGGTACGGTTATGGGAGTGCCTATCTCGTTAAAATCCCAAACATAATAGTTTGCTCCTGCCGACAGGTTTTCTACGGTAACGGTATGGCATACAGGCGGTACAATGTTGAAATCTACCCAAGACCCCGCAGCCAGTAAACAACCGGAAGTTGGCGGATCTCCGCCGCCGCCGGAACAATTGATTTGATAAACCGTAATGGCATTGGAGATTAGGGAACAGCCGTTGGCATCGGTAATAAGTATCCGATAGGTAAAGTTATTGACCACACCGGTAGCCACATGCAAATGGTTGGGCGTAGTATTGGCAATGGGCGTACCGTTTAACAACCATTGGTAAGTGTAACCTTCATTTTGTAATGCGCTAAGGATGACGTTGTGTGGAGTGGGCAGGCAGATAGTTTCATCATTTTCGGCAAAAATCTTGGCGGTTGGCAAATCGAGTTGTTCGATATTGGTGGCAGTATTACCCGTGCAACCGTTTACATCGGTAACCGTTACCAAATAACTGCCGCCCAATGAAATGTTGATGCTCGATGACGAACTGCCGTTTTGCCATTGGTACTGAGTAAAACCTGAAGGGGAAACACTTAACGAGATGCTGCTGCCGTCACATAAATTTCCCGATGGGGTAATGACGGGATTGGGCAACTGATTGACTACCACCGGCAACTGTGCGCTGATGTTGCATGCGCTCACGCTAAGGGTGGCAAGCGGATAACCGGCGTTCCACTGCACTTCTGCCTGATGAGTGCCTTGCCCGTTGATGATGCTGCCGGCAAGGGGCGGGTCTATTGCCCAAGTATAGGTTAAATCGAGCAAAAAGGGAGCGGCAAGGTAAAGGTCTTTATCGCCGGCACAAAGATTATCATTGCCCGAAATCAACAATGTGGACAGGGGTAATACTGTCAACATGGCACCCGTAGCAGAGCAATAAGGAGCAGTGTTGCTTTGGGCGGTTACGGCTATTTGGTAAGTGGGACTGCCCACTAACCAAGTAATGCCCAAAACCGGACCCGAACCGGATGCGGGTGTGCCGCCGGTGATGTTCCAAAAATAACTAACGCCCGAAGCAGGCGAGGCAATTTCATAAATATAACCATTTCCGGGACAGACAAACCCCAAATCAACAACGAGCGGTGGCGCAGGCTGTTCGCCCACGTTCGCCGAAAGGGTTTGCGGGTAATTGCAATAAAAATTGAGGTTATTGGGCATGGCGCTGATGGTAAAACCTCCCAAACCCAAACCCGCTTCTACGGTAATGCTGTTGGTATTGGTGCTGTTGCCAACAATAGCGGCATTGCCAGATACCTGCCAGTTGTGCAAGCCGGAACTGGCGGAATAGGTTACTTGCGAACCGGGACAAACTAAATCAGGACCCGATAGACTGTAGATTGGATTGACCTGAACCGGCATACTGCTCACCGAACTGCAACCCGCCAGACTGCTGTTGGCATTAACCTGAATAGTGCCATCGGCAGTGTTCCACTGCACGCCAACCTGATTGAACTGTTGCCATACCACCGTGCCCGATGCCGGCGGTGTTACCGACCACGTGTATTGTACCCCGCCATACTGCGGCACGCTATACACGGCAAGGGTGTTATGGCAAACCACATCGAGTCCGCTAATGGGCAGGTTGCCGCTTACAATGGGCACTTGAATACTGCCAATGGGGTTACAGATAACACTGCCATCGCAGTCGCCTACGGTAAGCTCGACCGTACCCATTGCCACATTGTTCCAAACAACGGTAATCTGTGCAGTATTTTGACCTGCGGTAATGCTGCCGCCTATAACCGTCCAATTATAAGTATCGCACACTACGGGGGTAGTATAAATTTGCTCATCGCCCGGACAAACTAACGAAGCGCACTCAATATCGGGCGCAATGCCTTGTTCTACTACAACGGTGCGTTGCAGGGTATCGGCATCGATGCAGCCTTGCGCATAGAGGGTAACAATATAGGTGCCGGTGTTTTGGTAAGTATAGGTAGTATTGGGAAGATTGGAGGTATTGAACATCGAAATCGGCTCGCCAAAATCCCATTGCACCGACAGGTTCCCATCGGGCGCGGTAAACTGTATGGCTTGTCCGTTGCAGGCATACAATACATCGGCGTTGCCAATGGTGGTGGTAAAACCGGCATCGGCGGTGAAGGGGAGGTTGATGTTTTGAACGACAATATTATTGTAAGTGCTGTTAGGATTGAGCAGAACATAAGTATTGCCAGGACAAAGTCCATTGATAGTGCCCGGTCCGATAACGATTTGGTCGGCAATTCCCGGTCCCGATAACCAATAAGTACCGGCATTGGGTAAGTTGAGGCTGCCGTTACATTCGCCACAGGTAGCATTGATGGTAAACATTGGTTGAACCGTTTCGCAGGCTGAAGCAGTACACCCACTTGAATTGGTACAGGTGACGCAGTAGGTAGTAGTAGATAATGGTGATACATTTACAAAAAAGGTAGAATTTCCGGTACTCCAAATGCAATCAAAAAAAGATGTACTAGAACTTGTAGCAGTAAGTAAGGTATTGTTAGTGCCAACGCTGGAAGGTGATGCGGTTATGTCAAATGGAGTTAAGGTACTTACAATTACTATTTGATTGGCTGTTGCTGTGCAACCACCTGAAGCCGTAACAGTAACAGTATAAGTAGTGGTTGTGTCAGGGCATACGTTTATAGATTGTGTTGTAGCACCAGTACTCCATTGGTAATTATAAGAAGTAAACCCTCCGCCTCCATAAGCGGAAAACGTTACACATCCACCCAAACATATTGTTTGAGACGGGTCTGTTGTAGCCGTACAGGGTCCCGGTTGAGCGTGCAAAGTATGAAAAATCAAAAAAGCATTTACCAATAAAACAAAGTGTAACCATCTTTTCATAATCAGTATTTAAGAGGGTGGATAAAAGCGACATTAGTGGTATTGCAAAATGAGGGTATCAGTTGATGACAAATAAACGACAATAATTATTACAACTTGGTTGCATAGTATAGGGTTGGTAGAAGGAATTAAATAGGTGTGAAGTTCGGTTCTGCTTCCATCGCTCATAAAGGTATTAAAAATACTGTAACAGAACAATGCCAATACCAAATCCAAAGAGATTGACTTGGATAATGTTTGTGTTAACAAGACATTATTAGGCATGAGGTCGGCATATAATTTTCTACAAGTTTATTTAGAAAGGCTATAAGAAGCTGATTTTGTATGTTTAAGAATTAATTTGATGGTCTGTCCGATCGGAAGGACCGTCACTTGAAAAAAAGTGATGCTCTGACAGATCGGACAGACCGTCACTGGAAAAAAAGTGATGCTCTGACAGGTCGGACAGACCGTCACTGGAAAAAAAGTGATGCTCTGACAGGTCGGACAGACCGTCACTGGAAATAAAGTGAAGCTCTGACAGACCGGACAGACCATCACTGGAAAAAAAGTGATGCTCTGACAGACCGGACAGACCCTCCCAAAATTCCAGGATGCTCCT
Source organism: uncultured Bacteroidota bacterium (assembly GCA_937907475.1). Classification (GTDB taxonomy): domain Bacteria; phylum Bacteroidota; class Bacteroidia; order Chitinophagales; family UBA2359; genus UBA2359. The sequence continues at coordinate 9,330 of CALCIK010000183.1, forward strand.
ATACGAACCGTATGGAGGTCCGCCGGCAGGCTTCTTGATTGATGAAGTAACAATTATAAGCAACTGCTTAGCGAACCCGATGGGTTCAGACATTTATAAAAGGTTTATTGAGCGGAATACACTTCCCCCTTCGGGGTTGAACCCGCTTTTGAACCGGTAAATCCTATAAATATATTCTCCCTTCAGGATAACCGGGCAGTTTCATTGTTTATCAGGACCTTAAAACTTGTAACGGCAACCCGATTAAACATCAATCTCACGTTATTATTAGTAACTGATGTTACGCAAGTTCTAATCATGTCGAAAATACATAGTGCCAACCTCAGCTCTGAGGTAAAAGCCCTGCGTCCTCCTCGTTCTATTATTTTTTGGAACGCGGATGAAACGGATTTTTAAACGCGGATGAACGCGGATTTTTGTCTTTCTTGCTATAAAAATCTGTGTTCATCCGCGTTGCTTGCATCCGCGTCATCCGCGTTCTAATATTCTCATTGCGTTACTTGCGAAATACTTCGCGAAACTCCGCAGTAAAAAGTTTGCATTTCGACAAGCTCAATGCCCGTAAAGCCGGATAAGAAACTGCTGCGTAACATCAGTTAGTAAATAGGGGAATCATGACTCCCCCTCCCTGAAACAAATCGGTCAGACAAATTTTATTGGTTACTCAAAAAGTCTGTTCGGGTTTGTTCTAAGGACGAGGCCAAGGGTGGGTCAAAAAAGGATTGGTCAAGCAAGTGAGAAGGCAAGAGTTGTCCTGTAAGTTGCCTTTAAACACTTCTATACAAAAGGGAGGTTTTAGGAACACACCCGATAAAACGAAAATTTTATGACTAACAATTAATGCCTATCAAAATACACTTCCCTAAAATTGCGGTACTCCATCGCGTTTTGCGGAAAATTTTTGACGTAAGGTTGCAACAGCCGTTGGTCTTTGTCGTAATAAAGGGGTAAAATAGGCGCATCGTCCATAGCTGTTTGGTCAGCTTTCAAGTATAGCTCGTTGCGTTCTTTCTCGTCTGGTGTTTTGAGTGCCTGTTCCAGATATTGGTCATAAACAGGGTTGCGATAACGAACGGTGTTGAGGTACGTTTTTTCGTTATCGTCTTTTGGCAAGGTGCGGCTTGCAAATAGGGAAAGGAAGTTTTCAGGATCGGGATAGTCTGCTATCCAAGCATATCTCCAAAAGTCCACCTTAGCACTCTCAATGGTTTCCAAGTGTTGGGGCCATGGCATTTGAACAATCTTTACCTGAATGTTCAAGTTGTCTTTTAACATTTTTTGAAGGACTTCTGCCACTTGTTCGTTGCGTTTCCCTCCACTGTTCAGTTGAAGTGAAATTTCGGGAAGGCCTTTGCCATCCGGGAATCCGGCCTCGGCAAGCAATTGTTTGGCTTTTTGAGGATCGAAGTTATACCCTTTAATCCGGCTGCTGGGATAGTTGGTAAACGCGGGCGGAACGATGCCATAAATGCCCGGTACACCCGCCCCTTTCAGCGTATAATCCACCAATTTTTGGCGGTCAACCGCATAGCAAAAGGCTTGCCGCAGTTTTTTGTTGTTAAATATCTTTCCGGTATTCAGGAAGCCGTAATATTGAATGTTAAGCGAAGGATTCGCTTGGTAAGTATATTGTTTGTAATTCTCTTTCAGGTTCCCTTTCTCGTCCACCACCTCATCGGCAATCTCCAACGGAAGCCGGTATTTCAAGTCGAACTTGCCATCCCGAAACTCGCGCAACCAAGTCATCTCGTCTTTTATAAACATCACCTTTACACCCGACAAATAGGGGAGTTGGTTACCGCTTTTGTCTTTCCCCCAATAGTTAGGATTGCGAAGCATGACCACCGTTTCGTTTTCGCGAAGCGTTTTCAGATAAAAAGGTCCTGTTCCAACGGTTTGCTGACGCATTTCGGCACCATACTTATCGAAGGCTTCTTTGGGGTAAATGAACCCGAAGGGCATGGCCAAAACATATAAAAAGCTGCTGAACGGTTGTTCCAATTTCACCTGTATCGTGCTGTCGTTCAACACCTTGACTCCTTCCACCCCTCCTTCGGGAGCGGTCTTATTGCGGGTGGCTTCGTGATACGCATCTGCACCGAGTATCCTGCCCGTTACAAATTCAAAACCCTTGTTGTTGGTATCGTAGGTACACAAATGATCTAAACAGTATTTTACATCCTGTACGGTCAATTCCCGCCCCTTTCCGTCTGCAAAACAAGCATCGTCGTGAAACCGAACCCCCTTGCGGATGGTAAATGTATAGACCTTTGCCTCTGCATCTACTTCCCAACGGGTAGCCAAACAAGGTTGCAGGGTGAGTTTCTCTTGGTCAAGCGTAACCAAGCCCTCGTATATTTGGTTGGTAATCCGATGACCCACCACTTCGCCCACATTGAGCGGATAAAGTGATTGAAAGTATTCGGTTTCGTTGCTGTTGAACATGCCGCCGTAAAACACACCGCCCAGTGCTTCTTTGAGTTCGGAAGCTTGTTTATCGCCGCCGCTACTACACGAGGCAAATAACAGGGCAAGTACTAACAGGGGTAAAGACAAGATTTTAAAGGGCATGGTGATGGGGTTTTTAGATGTAAGATTTTAGACTTAAGATGAAAGATATTAGAAGCAAGATGTTACGCTTATGACGAATGCTAAGAAACAAAGGAAAGATCAAATAGAAACAAGCATCAGGTAATTGTTTTAGGTCTTAGGACTTAAATCTTAAGTCATAGTTCTTGCATCTAAAGTCTTAAATACAAAGTCCCATGTCTTAAATCTTTAGTCTTATGTCTTAAGTCTTATGTCTTAAGTCTAAAATCTAACGTCTTTAATCTTTAATCTTAGAAAACGATGCTAAGGTAAGGGGAATTTGGTTATTTTTACCCGTCCCCTATTAGCCATACCTTTTGCAACCGCGTTCACATCCCTTGCAAATCAATTTTCCACCTTCTTTATGCCCAACAAAAGAAAGCGCACCATTGCCATTATTGACTTAGGAACCAACACTTTTCGACTGCTTATCGCCGTGCCGGACAGTATCATGATGTTCAAATCGGTGTACGAAGATAAAGTTTATGTAAAACTGGCCAAAACAGGCATAGACTTTATTGGCAATGAAGCCTATGGAAGGGCACTTGCTGCCATGAAAAAATTCAGAAGCAAGATCAACCACTATCATGCCACCGAAGTATATGCCTTTGCAACAGAAGGAATGCGGCGCGCCAACAACAGCGAGCAGTTAATAGCAGAGGTAAAAGAGCGATACGACATTGCCATCCGCCGAATATCGGGCGATATGGAGGCCACCTTTATTTACCACGGCATCATGCAGGTGGCAGATTTATCTTCCAAACCCCATTTACTGATGGACATCGGCGGCGGCAGCACCGAGTTCATCATTGCCAACCACGAGCAAATTTTCTGGAAACGAAGTTTTCCGTTAGGCGGCACGGTGTTGAAACAAATGTTTCACACCGAAGAGCCAATTACCCCTGATGCCTTAACCAACCTGACCCGCTACCTGATAGACGAACTGCAACCACTTTGGGAAGCCGCCGCCGGGTTTACAGATATAAACACCCTTATCGGAACATCCGGCACATTTAGCAGTATCAACAAAATGACCGCCGCAGCCCAAGACCTCAAATTGGACAATAGCGAACATCTCTTTCAAATTGACCTCGACACCACCCGCCGTCTTGGCGAACACCTCTTGTTCAGCAATCTGGAAGAAAGAATGAACATTCGTGGTTTAGAACCCGAACGCGCTCAACTCATCGTTGTAACTTATCAATTGGTGAAATTAGTGTTGGAACGGCTTCGTATCCAACAGTTGTTTTACTCCGGTTATGCCATCAAGGAAGGCGTGCTTTGGTACGTGTTCAACAAACCCGAAGTGATGGACCAAGAAGGTCAGGGACTGCATATTGATTAACCCGAAGCATAGTTTATACACCAAAAAAGGCACTGAGACTTTCTATTAGTCTTAGTGCCTTTTTGGTAACCGGGAAGTTTGCCGGAGCAGTTGAAACTGATAATCCGTCTATTTGAATGAATAAGCCACGCCAAGTTGCATAGATGCAGTAAAGAGTCTTTGACCTCCGTCTGCCTGTAATTGAATGGGTAATTTGGTATCAAAACGATGTCGAAGCAGACTGCCCTTCACCTGTGTTTCAGCCATAATGCCCCAATGACGGTTGATTTGATAGTTCATGCCAAGAGACAAGTGCACGATGTCCCAAATCGGACGGTTAATGCCGGGGGCATTCTCAATTTGTACGTATTGGGTAGCTGTTAAGTTGGTTTGGTAATCGGGCTGACTGTTTACCCAATAGCTTTGCAAGGGACTGTCGTAATTGGTCGGAAATGGAATATCTGTGTTTTCGATGTCTTCAATAATGGGCTGAGCCAACAAAGGGTCGGTTGAATTGCCCAAAGTAGTCGGTCTTGGGTTAGGGACAAATGGGAAATTGGCCAAAATAGTTTGGTTTGAACCGGTCTGAACAAACAAGCCATTGCTGTTCCTATTGTAACTGACCATATTCTTAAACGGCAGGTATGCCGACACGCCGGCACGCACGTATGGGCTAATCTTTTTAGTGGGCAGCAATTGATATTGTATCGAAAGCGGTATCTCTACCATGTTCATTTCCAAGAAACCGCGCTGTTGGGCATTGTTTGTCTGCAAGTAGGGCACGTCATTGATGGTTATGCTATTTTCATACGTGCTTTGTGTAGGCTGATAATCTATTTGCAGATTTTTATAGCTAAACAAAGCACCCGTAGTAACCTTAAAATGTTTGCTCAAACGGTAAGAAGCCATCAAACCGGTCGAAAAACCCGCTGTTACCGGTGCATCTATTCCCAAACCGTTTGCATCGGCTGCGGTTACGGTATTCAAAGTGATGAGGGGTAAACGCGGAGGCATCTGTGGTGCAGGTGCCGATGTTTCAGTTTCCTCCGATACAGGCAGTTCGGGCAATTCAAACAATTGCAGTTCCTTCACTGTTTCGGGCAATTGGTCATCAATCAGCTTGCCTGAAATGGCAGATAAGAAAGGCAGGGTTGCCCCTTTAACGGTTGCGGGTAATGGAAGCCGGTCTGAAGGTTGCAACACGACAGGAATGACAGGTGTGGCAGGAGCAGTAGCTCGAATGTCTGCCGTAGCAACCGGCAAAAGCGATTGGCTTTTCTGTATCGGAACAGCATTGGTTAAAACGGGATCAATATCAGTAACCAGCTCAAAGTCGGTTGCCGTTGCCAAATCAACGGATTTGGAAGATGGCATGGTAAATCCTGCTTGGTTAATACCGGAGTTGATTTCGGCACTGCTTAAATCTGTATTTGCCGATGTAGCATTTTCTTGCAGGGATGACACATTGCTTTTAGAAGCAGTAGAAGGGAGTTCTTGCCATTGTTGGAAACCGATGCCCGCAGTGCCAATCAATGCAGCAAAGGCAACGAAAAGCAAACCAAGGGTTATTTTGAACGGAAATATGGCAAACTTAGGCCGGCTCTTTTTGTCATTCCCGTCTAATTTGTCCTGCATTATCAACCAGTCATCGGGCTGATATGGGGCTTGGTAGTTTTCCAAAGCCTGTTTGATGCGATTGTCAAAATTATGTTCAGGGTTATTCATGTTGTTACTCTTTTCTATTGAAATGTTGATTTACTCTATTCTGGATAGGGCTTATGATTAAAATGAAACAGTGTTTACTATTTGTCGTTGTCTAAATAATTATTGTATTTGGGATATAGTTTGCGAATCATTTCACGCAGTTGTTGGCGTGCTTTGGCCAAATTTGATTTGGTTGTGCCTTGACTGACCCCAAGCATTTCGGAAATTTCGCGGTGGTTATACCCTTCTACCACAAAAAGGTTAAAGGTTGTGCGGTAAGCAGTAGATAGTTTCTGTACTAATTTCAGGATTTCCTCTGACGAAAGTTCGTCCAGAATGCCAAAGGAATCATCGTCCGCTTCACCTGCGGCAAACTCGATATCTACCTGATTGAGTATTTTTTTGTTGCGCCGGAAATGGTCTATTGCAGTGTTAATCATGATGCGCTTTACCCAAAATTCAATAGATACCGTAGGAGTGAAATTTGCAATGTTCTGGAAAACTTTCATGAACCCTTCGTGCAGAATGTCTTTAGCTTCGTCTGCGCCGTTGGTATAACGCATACAAATGCCCATCATCTTGCCATAGAAAAATTCATAGAATTTTTTCTGGCAAAGCCTGTCGTTCCTCTGACACCCTTCGATGATACTCCAATCGGGTTCAGATATTGTAAGGGGCTTTTTATGCACTTTTACGGCAACTTGTTCCATTAAATAGTTTTCCGTTCTGCTTTTCGTAGCTGATAGCTGAATTGTTAAACGAAGATAACAGTAAAAGCGTTGGCTATGAGATTGAAAATTGTTTGTTTTATAGAAAAAATAAGATAGAAGGTGAGAGATAAGAAGCCTAATACAAGCAATTACCACCCTTTTACGGTTTAGAACGGCACACCTCAAATGAAATTGCCGCTTAAAACATTGAATCGGAATTCCTCCTCCAAACTTCGTTCCTTTCCTATCTAATCAGGGTAATGTTTCCCTTATTAGCAAAAGGTTCACCGTTGGTGAAGGTGCCGGAGGTGAAATAGACATACACGCCAATTTCACAGTCTTTGTCTTTAAAGCGTCCGTCCCAAGTACCGGTGATGTTTTCGGTTTCAAACACCTTTTGCCCCCAACGGTTGTAAACAGCAATGTAGAGGGTTGCCATGTCTGGGCTTCGCACAAAAAACACGTCATTTATCCCATCCTGATTGGGCGAAAAGGCATTGGGCATGACAACCTTATATTCGGGGCAATCGGGGTCTAAGGTGGTAATGCTGATGACCGTACTGTCGCAACCATTCACCGCCACAAAAGTTTCTGTTACAGTACCCAACGAGTCTTCTGCGCAAGTTAAAAGGTTAAGGGTAGTTTCGGAACTTGGCAGCAACTCGGTGATAATAGTCGTGGTGCTATCGCAGCCATATTGGTTAGGAACCGTCAAGATTTGCACCCCTTCCTCGTCCGGCAAGCAAGTGGTTTGATAGATTGTGTCGGCATTGGAAGGTAAGAGGGTCACTAAACGGTTGACGATGCTGTCACACCCATATTGGTTGGCAAGGGTGTCGGTAAAGTAGCCGACTTCCAATAAAAGACAGGTGGTTTGAAACAGTGTATCGGTCGTAACCAAAGGATTGTCAATGTTGACGGTAAACGTTTGAGCAGCAGAGCATCCAAAACTATTGCTGACGGTAAGCGTATAGACAATGCTTGAATTGGTGGTTGCTGTTGGATTTGGACAATCGGTACAACTCAATCCGGTGGGAGGACTCCATGCGTAAGTGTAATCCGAAATAGGGCTTCCGTTCCATATTTGGTAAACCAAAGTGTCACTTTGGCAAATAGTCGTATCGAGTTGCAAAGGCAAAAGCACCGGCGGAGGAGCTAACCAAACATCCACACTATCCATGACCACACAGCCCAAAGCGTTGGTAATGGCAACATAGTAGGTAGCAGAGATTGTAGGGGTTACAATCGGGTTGGCAATGTTCGGGTCATTCAACTCGGCAGTTGGCCACCAATTATAAGCAATCCCACCACTTGCCAACAATTGTCCCTGCTCATCGGGACAAATGATAAGGTCAGGTCCCGCATCTCCTGAAGCAGAAACTACATTGATTGAACCCTCCGCCATGACCGTACAAGTGTCGTTGTTTACAAAGAGTTGGATGTCGTAAATGCCGAGAGAACCAAAGAATTGGGTAAATGAACTATCTGTACTCACTACATTGTCGTTGACAAACCACAAATAGGACGTGCCTGAACAATCGGCACTCAGCAAAACGGAACTGCCGCTACAAATATCTGTAGCAGGAACGGTAAAACTGCAAGCAAGTGTACAGTTACTGACCACGCAATCCAAGCAATCACTTTGACGATTGATGGTTTCGTCAGTGGTAGTGCCGGTGAGCGGTTGGGCAATTAGCGAGATAGGTGCATCAGCCATTGTTAGTGGCAGGTAACTCCATCCATCATCAATTACTGTGAGCGCAAAATCTGCCAACATACACTCGTCCAAGTCTTCTGTCGTTCTGACAATGCAAAAATCGTGCTGCCCAAAAGGACCGCCCGGTATGTAAGCACCCAAAATCATCGGTGCAAAAGCAGAGTTGGGATTGTATTGTATGGCTCCATACCGGCCATTAATAGGTGTACCGCCTGCATTGGCAATTACCTTGGAGGCCAAAAGCGTACCCGCCGATGAAAACTTAGCGAAGAAAGCTCGGTAATTAGTACCGCTTAAAAATATATCACCACTCACATAAATATTGCCTGACGAGTCTTCCAACAAGTCATTTGGGTAACAGGTAGTATAAGCAACAGCAGGTGAAAACCGTTTGACCCATTGTATATTATAAGCTGCATCAATTTTCATCAACACGCCATATTGTGATGTGCCGCTCGTGTTTTGGTAAATAGTCAGCGCATATCCTCCATCGGAAGTGGGGATAACTGAACGCCCTTCATTATAATATAAAACATTGGGAATGTATTGATGAGTTTGCAAAACAGCCAAGTTTTGGTCGAGGTGGACAAACGTAACGGTATAATCGTGTTCCACTTCCCCAATCATATATAATCCTCCCATACCATCGGGGGTAATTTGCCCCATTTGGTCATCCCCTTTGTTGAGGGCTACCGAAGCAATGACATTACCGCTCCCATCAATCTTAATGACCCCAAAATCGTCCGAACTGCCGCCATAGTTATTATACCATCCGGCAATAAAATAAGTCTCGCCAATGGATGGAATAATATTGGGCACTTGTTGTCTTCCGGCACCTTCATACCGCACCGCCCATATTAAATTACCGGCCGCATCAATGCGATTGGCATACCACTTAGAGTTAGGCCCCCAAGTATCGCTGCGAATACCAATCAAGTCGCCGTTAGGCGTATTGGTATAGTTTATCCCCGGCCAATCGAGGCCGGTATAAGTTTTGGCAGTAACCACATCACCACTTGCGGTATTAATAACGGTAAGGTGTGGATCGCCGGTTCCGATATGAACGGTTTCGGTAACGGGGTTATAAGAAGTTAATCGGTTCAAACCATTATCGCCTGCATTGCCATAAACATTCCCAAACTTGCAAATCTGCTCGTTGCCTGATACCAATAACACATTGACAACTGCCTCACCGCTAATATTCGCCGAGCAAAAAGCATTGTTGGCACTCAACAAGGTGTAAGTTGTTGTATCGGAGGGGGTAACACTAAAAAAGTAAGGGTTTTCGTTAATGCCATTAATGTTGTAAGTGTCGGTGCCATCGGTATAAGTTACATCGTAAGGCAGGGAACCGTTGTAAGTGAGTTGCAAACTTAGCATAGAGCCTTCAACAATATTGCCTCCACCGCCAAGTGTAACTGTAGGCGAACCGACAAGCACCGTTTGAGAAAGGGTGCTACTGCCATAAACATTGGTAACGGTCAACGAGATGTTATAAGTTCCCGCCGGAAAACTGACAGTCGGGTTTGGGACATTGGAACTTGCAGGTGTTCCACCGGGGAAACTCCATTGCCAAGCACTAATTTGACAACTCACGCTTTCATCGGTCAATGCAATTGGCTGTCCGGGGCAATACACATCATATTGATAAGAAAACCCGACAATAGGCACATTTTCCAGACATTGAAACACCCCTTGCACATTGACAACCCCAGCACCCATCATTCCGACATAATCGGGATTGAGGGCACTCACATCCGTTGCTGTATTTTGCAAACAACTCAATACCGCATCTGGGGTGAGGGCAGGGTTTAGGTAAAGCATCAAAGCACAAACACTGCTCACAAAGGGACAAGCCATGGAAGTCCCGCTCATTTGTCCATAAGCACTGTTATTGTCCGCAAGACAACTCATAATATCTACCCCCGGTGCAGCAATATCTATCGTTGTACCAAAGTTTGAAAAAATAGCCAATTGATCGGCATTATCTGTTGCAGCAACCGAAATAACATGGTCGTAAGAAGCGGGATACATAGGAATATCAACATGATCATTTCCCGCAGCGGCCACACAAACAATCCCCATGCTATAAGCCACATCAAAAAGCGTTTGATAGGTCTGAGAAAAACCTCCTCCTCCCCAAGACATACTGATGACATCTGCGCCCGAAGCCATTGCATATTGTACTCCTTGATACGGTGCTACCAAAGAACCAAACGATGCCGTTTTAACAGCCATCAACTGAACAATGCTGCCGGCAGGCGAGGCAACACCGATGCCATTGTTAGTGCTCCCTGCTGCAATGCCGGCGCAATGCGTTCCATGCGTATCGGTCAAAACATCGGGATAGGGGTTGTTGTCGTTAAAAGCAACATCCCAACCGTTGATGTCGTCAATATATCCGTTTGCATCGTCATCAATTCCATTCCCCGCAATTTCTCCCGGGTTCACCCACAACATAGGGGCAATATCTTCGTGTGTAGTAAGCACGGCATCATCTACCATTGCCAACACGACCCCTTCATTACAAATGGGCACGTTGTTAAAGTTGCAAGTATTGCCATTGAGGAATAGCTCTAAAGCAGCGGGCATATTGGTATTCGTCATGCTCCACTGTTGTGCAAAAAGCGGATCGTTGGGGGTGCAATCAAACAAATGATACAAGGGAACCCGCTCTGCATATCGCACATAGTTCAATTGGTTCAGTTCTTGAAAAAGTTCATCCTTTAGTAGTTGATCTTGTTCATAGTGAAGCACGTAAATATGTTGCAAACGCGGATTGGGCAAAGTAAATGCGCGTTTCAGTTCGGTTGCGCGGAAAGTTTGTAAGAGTTGAAGCAGATCGGGGAAATCGTTACCCAACTCGCGGGTTCGCTGAATATTGTCGTGTTGCCAATCGAACGAACACTCGTTGTCAAACTGAACAAATAATTGGCCGCTTTGGTAAAGTTGGTGTTGAGCCAAAGCAGGCAGCCCGGTAAGAAGAAGCACAAAAAGAAGTAGTGTGTAAATGTTGTGTCTCATGGGCAAAGTATAATAGATGATTGAATTAGAAGACTGACGGCAAATATAAAAAAGTTTAAAAGATATAACACCTCAAAAGCATAGAATAGCGTATAAAAGACGTGTTCCGATGTGTTTTAGACAGATTGAGCCGATTTACCCCTCAATTTTTGCCTTCCGAATGCCCAAAAATGCCTTAACCTGATTGGTTTGTGGAACAAGCCTCAAGTTTCAGGGCATTGATCGGGCTTTCCATTTAAACTCATTGTAAGTTGGATAAGCGTTAGTGCAATTTTGATCAATCAAGAGGCGTATTTGATGAATACTGACGGCTATTTGATGGATAATCTTGTAATAATGATAAATGTTTGAACCTTAATGATGGATGGTCTTGCAATAATGATAAATGTTTGAGCCTTAATGATGGATGGTCTTGCAATAATGATAAATGTTTGAGCCTTAATGATGGATGGTCTTGCAATAATGATAAATGTTTGAGCCTTAATGATGGATGATCTTGCAATAATGATAAATGTTTGAACCTATTTGATGGATAATCTTGCAATAATGATAAATGTTTGAGCCTTAATGATGGATGTTGATGGCTTAATGATGGATGGTCTTGTAATAATGATAAATGTTTGAGCCTTAATGATGGATGTTGATGGCTTAATGATGGATGGTCTTGTAATAATGATAAATGTTTGAGCTTGTTTGATGAATCATGATGGCTATCCAATGAATCGTGTTTTGCTTCTAATAAACATCGAAAATCATCAGAAAAGACCTTTTTACTTAGGCTTCTTAAAAGACTATCTACAAAAGGTTTGCAACATAAGGGTTGTGTCAATTATTAAAGTTGGATGAATTTGCGATTTGATTAAAATTATTTACTGCAAAGAAGGTATAAACAACCGAAAGGCAATATCTTAGCATCGGTATTGATTATCTAACCTTCAATGTTTTTATCATGGACTATGTAATTTCTTGGTTTGAAATCCCGACTTCAAATTTAGACAGGGCAGCCGCTTTTTACTCCTACGTGTTCGATGCGCCTATAGTGCCGAGCTTGTTTGGCGGAATGAGAATGGCCTTTTTCCCCAATGTACCAAATGTTGTCAGTGGCGCATTAATAGAGCACCCCGATGCAGTGCCTTCACCTTACGGCACAACCGTTTATTTTTATCGCCCGAATGATTTTGACGAAACACTTACGCGAGTGATAGAGGCCGGTGGACAAGTCATCATGCCTCGTACATTCGTTTCTGCTGATGTAGGTTCAGTTGCTTATTTTATTGACACAGAAGGCAATAAAGTAGCAATACATACGGGAGACTAAGTCTTTCAAACAAAAGGATAGCGGAAACACTGCCATACATGGCGTTTTCCGCTATCCTTTTCGATAAAAAAACCGGCAAAACCGTTACCTTTGCCAAAACCGTTTACATGAAAGACAACGGCATCTACCGGCGTTTGTGCGATGCTCAACAAAAAAATAAAAAGCAATTAGCGATACTGATAGACCCCGATAAGGTAAACTCAGCCCAAGTAGCAGAATTGGTTAACAATGCTGTTTTGGCTGGGGTGGACTTTTTTTTTGTTGGCGGTAGTTTGGTGATGAATAACCAAACCGAGAATTGGGTAGCCAATATAAAAGCAATGAGCGACATTCCGGTCATATTGTTCCCCGGCAGCGTTTTTCAAATAACCCATGCAGCAGATGCACTTTTTTTTCTTTCCTTAGTATCGGGTCGTAATCCCGATTTGCTCATTGGTCAGCATGTCTTGGCAGCTCCCTTGTTGTACCAATCGAACTTAGAAATAATGCCAACAGGCTATTTGCTCATAGATGGTGGCAAACCGACAACGGTCTCTTACATCAGCAATAGCACACCTATCCCTGCCGACAAACCTCAAATTGCCGTCTGTACAGCAATAGCTGCCCAACTTTTGGGCATGAAAATAATCTATCTGGACTCCGGAAGCGGCGCACTTCACCATGTTTCAGTAGAAATGGTAAAGGAGGTAAAACAACATGTAAACCTCCCGCTTATTGTTGGTGGCGGTATCCGCACCCCTGAACAAGCGGCATTGCTCTGTCAGGCAGGTGCCGACTTAGTCGTGGTGGGTAATGTTTTAGAAAAATCGCCTTCCTTAGTATTTGAGTTGGCAAAAGCAGTACACTTTACAACTAACTAAGGCGATCAATACTCTAAGTCGAATAGCTTATCGAAAGATGCTAATTGGGAGTCATCTTATTGATATGCAGTTCGCGATATTGTTTGTCATCAATAGGCGAAGGCGCATCAATCATCACATCCCTGCCACTGTTGTTTTTGGGGAAAGCAATGAAATCTCTGATAGATTCTTGTCCACCTAAAATAGCACAGAGGCGGTCAAAACCAAAAGCGATGCCACCGTGAGGAGGAGCACCATACTCAAAAGCACCCATTAAGAACCCAAACTTTTGTTGTGCTTCATCTTTGGTCATGCCGAGCAGGTCAAACATTTTCTCTTGCAAATCGCGCTCGTGAATACGAATAGAGCCACCGGCAATTTCGTTTCCGTTAAGACAAAGGTCATACGCTTCTGCACGAAGGTTGCCCCAATCAGCTTCGTTAATTTGGTCTAAGTTTTGGTTGCGAGGGCGGGTAAATGGGTGATGACAGGCTATCCAACGTTGGTCTTCCTCTATCCATTCTAAAAGAGGGAAATCAAGTACCCATAATGCCTTAAATTCGTTTGGATTGCGCAAACTAAGACGTTTACCTAATTCCATGCGCAATTCGCCCAACTGTTTACGGGTTTTATCCACCGTCCCCGATAAAATCAAGAGCAAGTCGCCGGGTTTAGCGTTCATTTTATCTGCCCAAGCTTTTAATTGATCGGCGGTGTAAAACTTATCTATGGACGATTTTAAAGTTCCGTCAGGATTATACCTTACATAGACCAATCCCTTCGCTCCAATTTGAGGTCTTTTTACCCAATCGGTTAATTCGTCAATTTGTTTGCGGGTATAATCGGCACAACCTTCTACACAAATTCCGGCAATCAGTTCGGCATCGTCAAAAACAGCAAACCCATGCCCTTTTACAAGGTCGGTCAGTTCGGTAAAAGCCATTCCAAAACGAATATCGGGTTTGTCGCTGCCATATAAACGCATGGCATCGTCATAACTCATCCTTTCTACTGTTCCCAAGTCATACCCCTTTATTTCTTTCAATAAAAAGCGGAGTAACCCTTCAAAGGTTTGTAGCACATCTTCACGGGTAACAAATGCCATTTCGCAGTCTATTTGAGTAAACTCAGGCTGACGGTCGGCTCGCAAGTCTTCATCTCTAAAGCATCGGACGATTTGATAATAACGGTCAAATCCCGAAACCATCAGCAATTGCTTAAAGGTTTGAGGCGATTGAGGTAAAGCATAAAACTGACCCGGGTTTAAACGGGAAGGAACTACAAAGTCGCGAGCACCTTCGGGAGTGCTTTTAATCAACACAGGAGTTTCCACTTCCAAAAACTGGAGGTTGTTTAAATAGCGTCTTGTAGCTTGTGCTAATTCGTGACGGATGATGATGTTTTGTTGAACCGTGGGGCGACGTAAATCAAGGTAACGGTACTTCATTCGAAGCTCATCACCACCATCCGAATCGGGTTCGATGGTAAATGGAGGTACTTTTGAAGCGTTTAAAATGGTTAATTGTTTAGCATCTATCTCTATGTCTCCTGTAGGCAAATGAGCGTTTTTACTGCTTCTTTCTCGCACTTCTCCAATTACCTGAATGACAAATTCCCTACCGAGTTTATTGGCTGAAGCAAATAATTCGGGGTCTATGCTCATATCAAATACCAATTGAGTGATGCCATAGCGGTCTCTCAAGTCAATAAATGTCATGCCGCCTAATTGTCTGACACGCTGAACCCAGCCGCTAAGGGTAACTTGTTGTGTAGCATGTGTTATTCTCAATTCACCACAGGTGTGTGTTCTGTACATAATGGATATTTAAGCACTTTTGATTTGATAAAAAGACAAATCCTTTCATTGTTTGTCAAAAACGAGTGCAAAGATAATGCTTTTTGGTGCTAAATGTAAAATGTAAATTGATTTGTTAAACCTATTACCATGGTTTGAAAGAATAGAAGTGCTTGATTGGTGTAAATGTCAAAAGGGGCAGTTGCTGAATATTCAGCAACTGCCCCTTTTGTATGAAATAAGCTATCGTTTAAAGTTTTATTTGCTTCCGTATTTTTGCCATGCAACTTCAACAGGAATATTATGCCTTTGATTGTTGAGATAAGGTACAATAAGAGCTTTGGGATAACCCTTTTGTTGAAGGGTAGATTCAACTTCTCTGGCCTTTGAAATATCTGTATAATTGCCCACTAAATAGCGAATATACCCGCTGGCTGTATTCTCGGTTTCTATGGTAAAATCTTTGGCAACATTGGAGTAAAAAGTGGATTTTGTACTAATTGGCTGTCTAAAAGCACCTAACTGTATTTTAAATACCAAGTTATAATTAGCAGATGCAGTTGGATTTGATTTTTCAATTTTAAAGTCGGCAATGACAGGTTCTATTTTGACTTCAGGTACTGTTATTTCGATAACCGAACGCATTATTTCAGACTTCCTCTTATTGTCGGTAGAGATGACCTTATTATCTTCCCTTCTACCATTCTTATTGATAGCTGAAAGACTATATTCTTTATCACTTTCCAATTTAAAATAGAAATTTCCGTCTTGTTTGGTAATAAACCATTGATTTGAATTGCTATTGCTTTCCATAATTTCAACTCTTATTCCTTCCACAGGCAACAAGGTTTTTTTATCTACTACAATGCCTATCAATACAAGATTAATCTTTTGAGCGATATTGCTAATTGTTTGATTTGACGTTTCTAAATCTACATCAACAGTGGATTTAGGTTCATCAACACCCATCATTGGATTTGCTTTAATTGTTTTTGTAGCAAACCCACTTAATAACAGTAGAATTACTGATAGGGCGATAAGGTAATTTTTCATGGTGCTTAGTTTTTCCTCTTGATTGATAATGTGCTGTTCAAATATCGTGCCATTTTAGCAAACAAACCTACATGTAGAATACTTCCTATAACCGAATGTTAAGAACCAATATGATGATAAAAACAATCAAATTCGTCTAAAGTTTAAGTAGGAAAGCAAATGGTAAATACTTATGTCGTTTACTTGTCTTTGCCCGGTTTTGAAGGTCAATACAACTTCTTTGCTTAACGAAACTGATTACTGTGCTATTTCATCAAACAAAGAAATTGGTTCCTAATTTCTGTTGTTTAAGATAAGTACACTCTATGACGGTGCAAATTAAAGCAATTAGTTTCAATTACGCAAATAAATTTAGCAAATTTAACTAAAAATATTTTTTGTGCTCACTATTTTAGCCACAACTGTTTAGAAAAGTGTACAGTCCCGTTCAAAAGAAGTACCAATAAGTTGGTTTGATTGGTTGGGGTAATCTATAATGGCAAGCAATATCATCTGTTTAATGTAAATTGAAATTAGATCCTTATGCCAAGAAATCGAAAAGCAGGAACTCTTTTAGTTGAAATCGCTGATAAAAACGATCTTCATTTGATATTAAAGCCGTTTCGAGCATGAACACTATCAATAAAAAGCAAAAAACTGTTTTATAGGGTGAATTGGTGTAACTTTATCCCAACATTTTAAAGGACTAAACATTCCACCTACATGCGTAATAATCCTCCAATCGTTGCCATATTTCTAATGGGCCTTTTTTTGGGACTACTAATTTGTTATCTCTTTTACAAATCACAGATGAATGAGCTAAAAATTAGGATTGCTACTTTAGAACAGCAAGTTCAAGAAGGGGTTAATGCGTTAACCATAAATGATCAACAAAGCCCTAATAACACGACAAGTAAAAATAGCCGCTTGATTTTTAAAGACACCTTTGATGATAATGTCAACCGATGGGACACACAACTGCGAAAACATGGAATGAAAATTATTTACGATGGCAAGTTTATTATTGACTATAAAGAAAAAGGGTACTTTTGGTGGTCGTGGCTTCCGATGGAAAGAGAAGCAGCAAATTACGACATCATCTTAAAAGCCAATCACAAGTCGGGGAGGTCTGATAAATATTATGGCTTGATATTGAGTATGGATAGTGTCAACTACTATCGTTTTAGTTTAACCCAAAACGGATATGCGTCTATTAATGTTAAGAAAAATGGCGAGTGGCAGGATGATTTGATTAATTACATTGGCGGTTTCAAATCTACCACTGAAGACGGAAGTGATGTGTTTGAAGTTAGAGTTAGGGGAATACGGTTCACCTATTTGGCTAATGGTAAAAAAGTTTATGAAGGAACCTTAGATACAGACAAGTCTTTTAAAAACATGGGTTTGTTTGTGGAAGACATTCAAACGGTAGAGTTCGACGAGATTTCAATCAATGAAACCGATTAGCATCATCGGAATATGAAAAAGAAAGACAACCTTTTTAGACTAATAAAAAGTTTGAGCAAATCAGAAAAGCGGTTTTTCAAAATTTACTCTTCCCGGCATGTGATTGGGGAGCAGAATAACTATGTCGAACTGTTTGATGCTATTGATAATCAGATGACTTACAATGAAGAAGCCCTGCTTAAAAAGTTTGCAGGGAAAAAGTTTTCCAACAGATTGCCGGTTGCAAAATCGTACTTGTACGAATTGATATTGAGAAGTATGAACGTTTACCATACTCAAAACTCCATAGATGCTCAACTGCGTGAAATGTTGGGAACAATAGCCTTTTTATACCAAAAGGGTATTTACGATCAGGCACTGAAAATGGTGAGTAAAGCCAAAAAGCTATCCATCGAGTTTGAAAAGAATAACACAACCCTTCTGATTTTAAATTGGGAGAAGCACTTGATTGAAGCAGACTCCTTTAATAACCAAAACGAAACCAATTTAACCCAACTACAAGCAGACAGTGAAAAACTGTTACATCAACTGCTTGAAATCAATCAATATTGGCTACTTCATGCTCATTTACAATACTATCACACAAAACACGGCATCACCGGTAATCGAGATGATTTAGGTAAAATCGCCCAATTGGTCAATACTCCTTTGCTTCAGGAGGAGGTTCAACCTTCAAGCTATGAAGCGAAATTGTTGCGATACAAAACGTTGGCTAACTGTTATTTCATTATTCGAAACCTGCCGGCTTGTTATGAATATAGTAAAAAACTGGTTTCCTTATTGGAAGAACGAACCGAATTGCTTCATTTGGAACCTGTTACCTATATTAATGCCATCAACAATCTGCTCAATACAACAGCGGCATTGAACAAACAAGAAGAGCGCGAAGAGTACTTGGGCAAACTTCAATTGATGCTCAACGATGAAGGCAAACATTCATCTGAAGCAATTAAGTTGAAATTATTTGAAGCGTACTATTACCACCGAATGACCCTATACATTTCGCAAGGTGAGTATTATAGCGGCTTAAACTGCATCAACGATTTAGAAGAAGGGCTTATCCGTTTTGCCGAACAAATAGACGGAATGGGAATGGTCATGCTGTGTTTTTACGCTTTCCATATTTGTTTCGGGGCAGAACAGTATGAACGGGCACATTATTGGCTGATGCGTGTATTGGAATATCAAAACACCGAAATTCGCAAAGACGTAGTTGCCTTCGCAAAAATCCTAACCTTGCTAACTACTTATGAAATGGGTGATAAGCTGTTGGTAAAAAATACCGTAAAATCGGTCTATCGGTTTTTGCTCAATAAAGAAAGACAATACAAATTGGAAGCCATCATTTTGCAGTTACTTCGCAAAATAAATACCACTACTACCGAAGCCGACTTTTTGATCCTTATCGCTGAGTTACAATTACCACTCGAGCAGTTGGCAGAAGATAGCTTTGAAAAACGAGTATTTGCTTACTTTGATTTTCGAGCTTGGGTGGTTGCCAAAATTGATGAGAAAAATTTGGTCAACCTTAATGGATAAAATGTAATCGCTTTTGCTGTATTACACCTCTGCTTCTTCAACCTTATTTTCTTCTCTCAAATAAGCCGGAGGGTTTTTTCTTAGGATAAGTGCGATAACTGCGGCAACCAAAAACGCAAAAATAGCATAAACTGCATATCCCAACAAAGTACTGCTCAATGTTACACTGAAGTCTTGTGTTTCTACCGCATCAATGGCTTTTTCAATTTCCTCCTCCGGTGTACCAAACATGCTGAGCATATTGTAAGTAGATTCTATCGTAAAATTCCGCAAAGTTTCTGTAAGAGAGGGATCAATGAAATTGTACAGCACATAGTTAAACAAACTACTGAAAAGTTGAGCAATGACCATTACTGCAAAAGCAGGCGATACTAATTGAGTAAAGGTAGCATATCCACCCAAATCTTTTTTAGTTTGACGGGCAGCAAGAACCATCACTACAATCATTGTTGGGAAAAGCCCTAATCCCAACCATGTATTAAACATGTAAATTGGATTTATTGCATACAAAACTCCAAACAAAATCACCAAACCCAGACCCAAAAATAGTCCGTATCTTATACCAATGTTTTCAGAAAGCATAATGCAAAGTATTCTAATGAATTGTTGATTGAATTAGGTTCGCCAATATCTGAGCAGTAGCACTTCAAATAGTAAAAATGCCAGTGCAAAAATTAAACACCATTTCCACAAAGTTACACCTCTATCTATTTGCCCGACAAGAACTGTGAGTTCTGTATTGTCTTCCAAGAATTTAACATTGGGCAAACTGTATTGTTTGCGAAGATCGGCTAGGCTGATATATTCCAAGACCGATTCCAGCCTGTTGTAGTTAAACCCAAATGAAGCTAAGGGTTCAGCAATTTTTTTAAATAAAGTGTATATGCCTGCTTGTTTGAGTTGGTTATCAACACTTAAGTATAATTTTGAGCCTACTGTTTTTTGTTGTGGTATAAATTCCTCCTCAGCTCCTTGTAGTTTAAAGACTTCATCCGCAGAAGTGGTGAGTTGGGCAATATCTGTTTCGATACTGTTATTTTTACCGATAATGTATGCCTTCATTTGCCCTTTGCTTCCCAAAATGGAAATCTTATAAACCATTGGAAGAAAAATGGCGTGCGAAATCAAGTTTGATGATTGAGACTCTAAAGGTACGGCACAGAGATAGACCTTACCATTGCCCACGTTGTATTTACTTAGCAACGATGCCCCTCCTCTAAAACGCAAAAGCACTTCTTCGCCGGTATTGGCATAGGAGGTCATGTCAAAGCTGCTGTTAGCATAAGGCAAGTCCAAGTTCTGGGGAATGCGCTCAAACACATCTTTGAAAACGTCTTCTCTGGTATTGATGAATTCGGTTTCTCGCCGGTTTTTATTAAAAGCTGTATAGGTGTTAACCCGCAACAATTTCAGCAAGTTATTATAGGTAGTGAGGTCGGCATTGGCAGAAGGGAAAAGAAGTAAACTCCCGCCATTATTGACATACTGTTGTAATTCTGCACTTAATCCGGTTGAAAGGCTTCTTAGCTGGTTGAGAATGATGAGTTGATTGGCAGGAAGTTTACCATAATCAATTTGATTTTCCGCTTGGTTTTGAACCATAAATCCGGTCAATTGCTTAAAAACGGCGTTGAGGTAATTATTACCCCCCGATGAGGGGTTGATTACCAGTACATTTACTCTTTCTGCTACTTCAAAAGTAAAGTAGTAGGTGTTATCAAATTCTATTGTTGTGGATTCGGTTATTTGGGCTACGGCCTTTTGCCAACCGGCTTCCGTAACTGAAAATCCCAAAGTATCAATAGTTTGAGAATTTGCAGGCACAGTAAAATCGCGAATTGATTTTACCTGTTCATTGATGCGCAGTTCGAGTTTTCCGTTTTGTACGGCGTTTATTCCGCTATTTTTTATACGAACCAATAATTGTGCTTGCTCATTGAGGGTTCGGGCGGGGTTTTCAAACCAAACCGAATCAATATATACATTTTGTCCTTCGGCTGCTTGCAAGGGTATCAAAAAGAAGTTGTATGCAGTATCGTTTTCAAAATTGACGATGTTTTTTTGAAAATCTGAAATTAAGAACAAGTTCTTTTGAAGTACATCTGCCTCTTTGAGGGCATCTTTCTGACGCAATACAACATCGTTTAGCGTTTTGACCGCCGGACTTACGGAAATCTCCTCTAAGTATGCTAAAAACTCGTCTTTGTTGACCAAACGTTGGTGCTTCCCTTCAAAATCGTTGGTCAATAATTGAAAACGGTCTTCGGGACCATAGGCCTGAACAATTTCTTCAGCTTTACGGCGAGCGCGTTCAAAAAGCATGACACCACTTCCTGCGTTCATGCTAAATGAGTTATCAACATAAACACTGACCGCCTTGCTTCCTTGTACAATCTTTGAATCAGACTTTGGAATATAAGGTTGTGCAAAAGCGAAAACCAGTAAGGCAAGTGCTAAAATTCGGCTCAACAAAACCAACAGATGTTTCAACTTATTGCGTGAAGAACGCTCGTCTTTAAGTTCACGCAAAAACTTTACATTGGTAAAATAGACACGCTTAAACCGCCTAAAGTAAAAAAGATGGACAATGATGGGAATAGCAATTGCACTGAGTGCAAATAAAAAAGAGGGATATAGAAAACTCATGGATGCAAAATTACGATAAGAAACCGTTTTTTCAACTGCTTTGTTGCAGGTTAAAAGTAATTATTAATTCATCAAACGGATTTGGCATACTTCATTTTCATCAAAGGTTGTGATAATTGTGCTTATTCTTCAAGGGATTATTTTAAATTGCGGGGATTTTGTTGTTAAATTGCACTCAAAATCACCACGTAAAATGAAAAAAAACTTTCAATGCTTTTTGGTATTTTGGTTGTATTTAGCATTATTTAACATTCCATTTAACGCTCCCATAGAAGCTCAAAATAGCCCTAATCCTTACAAGTTGAAATGGCAGATAGATGTGCCGGTTACTGTCATAGGGATAGGCGGTGTCGGACTTTCTGAATGGATGAAAAATAAGAAAGTGCATCTTACTCCCGATGAAATCGCACTGCTGTCTATTGAATCAATTCCCCGTTTTGACCGTTATGCTGCTCGTGTTTGGTCTCCACCGGCTCAAAAAGCCAGTGATGTGTTATTATATACATCTGTTGCATTGCCGGTTTTACTACTTGCCGACCCTGATATGCGCAAGCATACACCAAAACTGGCATTGATAGGTTTAGAAACATACCTCATCAATGCAGCACTAACCGGGTTAACCAAAGAGATTATACAACGCAAACGGCCTTATGTTTACAATCCCAATGCGCCTATGCACAAGAAAACAGCTGCTGATGCCACTTCCTCATTTTTTTCAGGCCACACTTCTGCAAGTGCTGCTGCTACTTTTATGGCCGCTAAAATGTATGCCGATTACCACCCCAATTCCAAATACAAACCCTACTTATGGGCCGGTGCCGCTTTATTTCCTGCTATAACCGGATATCTACGTGTTCGTGGCGGTAAACACTACTTAACCGATGTGATAACAGGCTATGCTGTTGGGGCTTTAGTCGGCGTTCTAGTGCCTCATTTCCATAAATGGGATTAAAAAAAGACCCGGCTTTAAACCGGGTCAGCCTACAATCAAGACAGCCTGTTAATCACGCTCCATGTCAAAACTTGACACACGACGAAAGCAGGTATGTTATAGTGTTATTCTTCAATTATGCTAGGACTCAACTTCTTTTGCGTTCTAATTGATTCCATCAAATAAAGAGTTGAGGAGTAATCTAAACCTTTTTTTTGAGCCAAGGCCTTTGCAACTTCTGCTTCTTTTAATGATTTGGATGTTTTATCTAACCGATAAAGTAACGCCGAATAAGTTTCCCTGTATTTAAAATTGCTCGGCTTATCGTTCACCAATGTCTTTGCCCAAACTAAGGCTTTTTCTAATTTAAGCTCGTTTGAAATATAAACGGCAAATTTTCTTGAAAATACATTGAGCATATTAGGATCAGCCCCGTTTCCATCCTTAAAATATGCAATGGCTAAAGTGCTAAACTCTTGCCATCTTTCCAGCTTTTCAAAATAGGTTGTGCGCATTAAAAACTCAAACTCTTCAACATCAGGCAAATTAGCCGATTTAATTACTGAAATAGCTTGTTCCAACTCTTTGGTATTTCTGTTGGCTGCTGCTAAAATAACAGACATTTTAACCGCTTCTTTAATTCGCTTATTCACTAATTCCTCATCTGCAATGACGGAATAATAGTTAAGATTTTTTATTAGCAAGTTAAAAGCCGCAGACTGAATATTGTCAGCGAAATCACAAACAAACTCTACATTTTTAGTGGAGGAGAGTTCATTTTTGGGAAGTACGTCAAGATATTGGTTAGCTACATGCTGATAAGGGACATTGAATTTTTTAAGCAAATAGGCATATTCGTATAAAAAATCGGGATTATAGTATCCATTTCCATATTTCACATTGCTCTCAATCAATTTTTTATACAAATTATCATATTTGTCAGCAACGTTAAATTCCATCTCACCTTCGTGGGAGACAGCTACCTTTAAAATCTTAGCTTTTGTTTGGCATAAAGATAATGCTTTAGAACTCAAAGCAAGAAATGATTCGGCATCCATATGCCCCGATGATTGATAAACCAATTCCCCGTTTGGGTGAAAAAACAAGTATGAAGGGTAATCTCTTAGGGAATAATCATTGTTAAACTTAAAGCCATCTTCGGTTTGAAGATTGATTTTTACGCTCAAGAAGTTTCTGTTAAAAAACTCACCCACTGCTTTTTGCTCAAATACATTCCTCTGCATTTTTTGGCAATCGCTTTTATAGTTGGCATAAACAAAAACAAAAATTGGTAACTCCAAATCAACAAAATCTTTAGTTACTTTTTGCCAATTGCCTATAAAGAAAGCGACCCCATCCGGTTTCCCGTCTTTAGTATTAACATCCTGCCGTTCTGAAGAGGAAAACTCATTACAAGCTGTTAGGCTGTTTAATTCCGAATTGTTCGCGCCTTGTGCCGTAACTGATACTATTATACCGGCCACAATAAAGAACGGCAAAATGTATTTCAACAGTTGATGGGCAATCATTGGAGGTATGTTTGTTATCATTGTTCGCACACAATTAAATTATGTAAATATAGCGGTTTTAATGTACTCAACTTTCAATTCAAATACGGATGTTGAGGATAAAGATTTCGGGTATTAGTCAAAAAGCCAAACAAGATAATCACATTGCCTATCAAACCATAGTGCTTCTATTGTCACGTAATCTAACTGATTCAGTTCTTCCCAGGCTACCCAAAAACATCAATACTATTAGTACAGTGCAAAGGTAGAATCTACAATAAATAATACTTGGAAAAAAAACCCTTAAAACAACATAAATAGCAATACTTGCATTCAGACTATCAACATCACTTAAACAGAAATTTTGAACATATTTTCTTTATTCCGCACAATCTCTATATATTTCACAAGTCAAATGTAGCCAGATAGCTACTTATAATACTCTACAATAAGCATTTTTTGTTGGAATAAAATAACCGTTTGTGGAGTAAATTCAAAAAAATAAAACATAATTTAGGGGTCGTTTTGATGAAAATAACAAAAAAAGCCTGCCGTTCATTTTGAATGTGATCTATGCGTTTTATATTTTCAAAATCACACCAAGGTATATAGCCTCGACAAAATACTAAAGGCCATATACATTTGATTATACGAAGCTATGCAATTAAAATAATTCCTACACGAATATCCATCAACTCTTTTCATATTGATTTAACCACAATGTAAATCATGAGCTACTAAAACCATAACTTCTTAAGAAACAATCCCATTTCTCCGCCAAACTTTACAATTAAACGACATTTCAGGAAGACTGCTTCATAATATGCTATCGCCTTTTGTATAATTGTGTTCTCAAAGACTTAAAATGTGACAAGGTCAGCAATTTTTTAGCAGATTTTTTTGGGGAGTGTGCTTTAAGAGTTTAAGGATTTATGCGTGATGTTCAAACAACTCCATAACAAAGTAATGCTCCATCATTCAACTCAATACCGTTGTATGAATACAAGTTAGCCTCATCCCCAACCGGTGCTTCAAAGTTGAGGCTTAGTTTTTGGAAGGGCAAGCCGAATCACCCCTAAATCCTTTAAAGGGGGCTTTTCTCCAAATACGCAGGGTTAGGCTGTTCGTTATTTTGCAAAAGTAAGTTCTTTACTGTCCGGGTTGTTTGATGGCTCACGTTTATTTATTCAAGTAACCTGTTTGGTGGTAACGGTTAAAACAATATATCCACATAAAGACAAGCCTTGCCAATACAGGGCACATAAAAAAATCCCCGTTAGGGGATTTAGTGGCAAGAAGCTATATGAAATGCCTTCATGCCGTTTTGTTTAAATGTTAATCTATGAATAGTCAATAAACTATGGCGGAGTTTGAGGAACTCTTTGTGTCCGTTGCGGTAAAATGGTAAATGCAAGGAAGTTGCCCTGATTGCCTTATTACAAAGTTGACAGAGCCACTTCAATCTCTTATCGGATACTTTTGGTACAGCCGCTAAGACAATGTTGGTCGTATATTAACCGCTGAGAAATTACAGACTCAAGATGAATAGCTTAAGCGTTTTTCGTTTTTTGACTTCCGTCTGTTTTTTGATTATTTTTTGGAATAAAAGACTCAATGACAGACAACGAATTTTTACCTTCCGATTTATAGGCAGATACTGCTTTCGCTTTACCTTTTGTCTTGTCTGCCGGTGCTTTTTTGACGTTTTTAGTTCCTTTATCTTTGCTCATTATATTGATGATTTAATATCGTGAATGAATTTTCACAAGACAAAGATAGGGCTGATGAACATTTTAAATGTTACAACATTCTTGTTAAGTCTTACATGATTCACACTTTTGGTTTAGGATAAAGCAATTTAAAAAAGGCTACTCATAACCGCTTTTAATCACTGTCAAGATCATTTTGAAGCGCACATTTGCTTTGATGAGATTGGGCTTGTGTGCCGGCATGATGATGGATTGTCCTGTTTCGAGGAGGTGTGAAATACCATCAATAATAATTTCTGCATTTCCCTCAATGATTTGTGCAAACGTATCATAAGGAGAAGTTTTTTCCGTTAAGCCCTCTCCGCTATCAAAAGACATCACATTGATGTTTCCGGTAGATTTTTTAAGTATCGTTGTACTGACTACAGAGTTAGGAACATATTCTATTATTTTCACAGTAATATATGATTTTGATTTCTCAATTGCCTCATTATTTATCATAAACTTGTTTTTACTTTTGTAGGAATAATGGAAAATAAGAATCGTTATGAAGTTTACTTTTTAACACTGATGTTCACCTCATTTAAAGCTTCTCTCAATTCGTCTAAGTCCTGATTAAATTGACGTTTGAATGATTCCCAATCGCTTTGTGCGCTTTCGTAAGTGCTTATTTCTGCTCTGAGTTTTTTGTTTTTATTTTCCAATAACTCAATTTTTTGAGCATAGATGGCATCAAATGTTTTTCCTGCTTTTTTGATTTGAATTTTCAACTCGGCAATGCGGATTTCATTGTCCGCAATTTTTAGCTCAGTTTCTTTCTTAAATACCTCCCATTCTTCAGCACTTGCTTTTGTTTGTGCTTTGGTTTCTGCTGCTTCTTCTTTCACTTCTTCTTGTACTTCTTTTAAGTCTTGCTTGGCATCTTGCAACTTCTCTTGTGCAACTTCTTCTTTTTTTGCTGCCGATTGGCAACTGATAAACATTGTTCCCAATAAAAGTAGGGATACAAGTAGAATGGGGTAGATTGGGGTCTTCATTGATATTGGTTTTAAAAAGTAATTAGTGAGGTGATAAGTAATTGGTGAGGTACCGTCTAAAGGATGTTCTCTAAACGGCACCTCACAAAAAAATCAAGTGTTAAAGTGCTGAAATAATGCTGTGCAATTCTTCTTTGGTCTTACCAAGCTTAATCTGTAATCGTCCCAACATTTCGTCTTTTTTGCCTTCTGCATAAAGCAAGTCATCATCAGTCAACTCGGCATATTTCTGTTTCAACTTGCCTTTTTGCTCATTCCAGTTGCCTTTCAATTCGGTTAATTCCATGATATAGGGTATTGAATTGTGGATGAATTTCCACATGACAAAGATCCGAGTTTCTTATTTATAAAGCCTTATATAATTACAGATAAGAGTTACATCATTCACACATGATTGGTGTGCAACAACTGTTTGCATATATGTCATGGAGATACACCTGCTGAAGCAGGTGAGACGCAGCTGTTGTTCTTGGTGGATTGGGCAAGGCAATAACCCGTTTAGTCGCACCTTTTATCGGTATTACAATGACATAGTGTATTTTTATTCTTCTAAACTCACTAATGGTGTTTTAGAAAGACTTAATGCTTTTATCCAAACTATCAAAAGAGTGGCAAGGGGATGAGGGGGGTTTAGGTAAGTGGGGGATTTCAAAAAAATAGGGCGTTTCGTATTGAGTAAAACTATACGTTTCGACTAAAATCATAATAAACCAAATAACATCGAATTTAGCCCCACCAAAAAGTTACTTAAAAAAATTACCCTTTTTTACCCGATGTGCAAATTAATTCTAAATTTGCACATCGGTTTTATTATTTTATGCGTGTTAACATCGCCCTGTAACAACAGATGCTTCCTTTTTTGCGAGTTTTTAGCCATTAGCAAGTTGCTTTTTTTATCCTTTCTGCCGGCGGTTAAAGCAGCAGCAAAGCATAATAACAGATTAAAAAGTTTTAAAACAAAGACTTATGGCCGGTTTACCATTTGAGTTTGAGTTTGAATTTATATTGATAAGCAGGTGAATGGCATACCAAAGCTTAAAAGCAAAACATTATTATGAGTACAGAAGAATTATCAAAGAGCAGCAGTAGTGGGTTTGGCACTGCTCCTGTATTTTTCACCGCCATATCTACCATTTTGGGGGCCATACTGTTTTTGCGTTTTGGCTATGCAGTAGGAAATATAGGCTTTTTAGGAACCGTTGCCATTATTATAATTGGGCACATGGTAACCATACCCACCGCTATGGCCATTGCCGAAATAGCTACCAATCAAAAGGTAGAAGGCGGGGGTGAATACTATATTATATCGCGCTCATTTGGATTAAATATTGGAGCTGCAATTGGTATTGCCCTATATTTATCTCAGGCCGTTAGCGTGGCATTTTATATTATAGCCTTTGCCGAAGCCTTTGAACCTGTAATACACTGGATAGATAGCACATACGGCTTCCTGCTCGATAAACGCTTAATCAGCCTGCCGGCAATGGCACTGCTGGCAGTATTAATATTAACCAAAGGAGCGGATTTAGGGGTAAAAGCTTTGTATATTGTTGTAGCCGTATTGTTCCTTTCTTTGGGCATGTTTTTTTTAGGCAGTACCGAATTTGTAACTACCTACGATGGCGGGTTTTTAAATAACCACATCGCAAACGGCGATGAGTTTTTCTATGTCTTTGCCATTTGCTTTCCCGCATTTACCGGTATGACCGCAGGTGTAGGGCTTTCGGGCGATTTAAAAGACCCCAGCAAATCAATTCCTATGGGAACCCTCGCTGCTACCATATCGGGTATGTTTGTGTATGTGCTCATTGCCTACAAACTCGCTTCCTCGGCAAGTGCCGAAGATTTAGCTACCGACCAACTTATAATGGGTAGAATTGCCCTTTGGTATCCTATTATACCTATCGGACTTGCCTGCGCCACCATATCGTCCGCATTAGGCTCTATTATGGTTGCTCCGCGAACCCTTCAGGCATTGGGCAGCGATGACATTATACCCCTTAAACGCTTCAATACACTTATAAAAAAGGGAACTGCCAAAAACAACGAACCCTTCAATGCGACCATAGTTACCATAATTATTGCCTTTTGCTTTATTGCCATTGGAGACGTAAACTTTGTTGCCGAAATCATATCCATGTTTTTTATGGTTACTTATGGTTCTCTCTGTTTAATTTCGTTTTTACAGCATTTTGCCGCCGATCCCTCCTACCGCCCCACCTTTAGGTCAAAATGGTATATCTCCCTGTTGGGTTTCATTATGTGCGTAATATTAATGTTTAAAATGAATACCCAATATGCCATATTCTCTATTACCCTGATGGGTTTGCTATATATGGTTATTGCCAATTACAGCAAAGACACCAAAGGTTTAGCCGGTATTTTTCAGGGTGTGGTTTTTCAGTTTAGCAGGCAGTTACAGGTCTTTTTACAAAAAGCAGATAAGGGAGAAACCAATTGGCGACCATCGGTAGTATGCATATCCAGCAGTTCCTTCGAGCGTTTTCATTCCTTCGACCTGCTTCGTTGGATTTCTTACCGATACGGTTTTGGCACTTACATCCATCGCATTGACGGCTATTTTTCACGTAGCACTTTTGCCGAAGCCAAACATTGCCAAGACCGCTTAATCGGCATGGCCCAAGATAGCAACCTGTATATAGATACCATTATCAGCCCTTCCTACACATCTGCCATAGCACAAGTAATTCAGTTGCCGGGCATATCGGGTAAAGATAACAACATGATATTGTTCGAGTTTTCTAAACACAACCCCGATAACGGTTTAGGCGATATTATTGACAATTACCACCTCGTACATGCCGGCAATTTCGATGTATGTATTTTGGGTAGTTCGGACAGAGGGTTTGGGTGGCAGCGTTCCATACATATCTGGATAAGCCCTAAAGATTACGAAAATGCCAACCTTATGATTTTATTGGGCTATATTCTACTCGGGCATTCCAGTTGGCAAAAAGCCGAAATCAAAATCTTTTCTGTTTACCCCCAGAACGAATTAGAAGCTCAACGCCAAAGCTTACGACAATTAATTGCAGACGGAAGACTACCCATATCAGAATATAACATTAGCGTATTGGAGCATGAGCCTAACCGCGACATAAAGGCTATGATTAATGAGTATTCGGCCGATGCCTCCTTAACCATAGTAGGATTTAGAAGCGAAGCCATAAAAAAACGCGGAATGGATATGTTCACAGGCTTCGATAGCGTGGGCAGTATTTTATTTGTCAACTCCGATGTAGAAAAACTAATCCAATAAAGCTGTTCAAACGTTGGAGAGAGTTCGACAAGTTATTAACTTATGTTACGCAGCAGTTTCTTATCCGCCTTGATTTACGGGCATTGAGACTTCAGCGTGAGCTCAGTCGAACGCTTGTCGAAATGCAAACTTTTTACCGCAGAGTTTCGCAAAGTAATGCAAAAAGAATATTAGATCGAGGATGACGCGGATGTAAGCAACACGGATGAACACAGATTGATTATAGCAAGAAAGGCAAAAATCAGCGTTCATCCGCGTTCCAAAAAACAATAGAACCCTGATGACGATGTTTTTCATCCGCGTTCCAAACAAATATTAGAACGAAGAGGATGCTGGGCTTTTACCTCTAAAAGGTGATTTTGCTTCAACTACTATAGATGCCGTTAGAAGCCATCTAAATATACATACCCGTTGAACTCTGTACTTAACGTGAGGTTTGGATTAGAATCATCCGAATGCCTTTGTTTTTAAGAACTTTTTACTTGCAGCCGTCATGACCCACCCCCAACCCCTCCCTAAAACAAATCGGTAACAACTTGTTTGGATCTAAACAAAGCATTGTCGTCCGATTTGTTTCATGGAGGGGAGCAAGAACTCCCAATTTGTACTATAATTGCTCACAAAAGGGCACTCTTACTCCCCCTCTTTGCCAAAAATGCCATGACAAATCTTGATATAAACCTTCCATGTTGTTGCATTTTTGGGAGAGAGGGGGCAAGGGGGGTGAGTAAAAAAAATAGCTAATACAAACCTCACGTTGTACTTAACACAAAAGTACTTAGCGCAACTTTATAGTGATCCGGCTAAGGTTGACACTATGTACTTTCACATGATTAGAACTTGCTTAAAATCAATAAAGCAGTTCAAACTTTGGAGAGGGTTCGACAAATTCCGAATCCCTTTTTGAATACATACCCACCGTTTAGACTTATTTTGGGCAAATTCTTCGGATTTTGAAAAGGCATTTCGGTGCTTTCTATAAACCTTTAACTCCTTCTGAGTTAGTTCACTGAAAGAAAAAAAAACTGCCGCACAAAATTGGTTTTGCACGGCAGTTTGTTGTGAGATTAAAACCTCTATGTTTATTCGTCGTAAGTTTCGGTTATTTGTTTTTATCGTCCACTTCTTCGTATTCCACATCCTGAACACCATCGGTGCCGGTATTGGTATTTCCATTGGCATCGGGGTTGGCTTGCTGCTGTTGTTGTTGCGCTTGATAGATTTCTTGCGAAGCAGCTTGCCATGCGTTGTTCAGTGCTGCCAATCCCGCATCTATGCCTGCAATGTCTTGAGATTTATGGGCGGCTTGCAGTTGAGCCAATGCAGTTTCGATAGCCTGTTTGTTGCCGGCAGAAAGTTTATCGCCATACTCTTTGAGTTGTTTTTCGGTTTGGAAAATCAACGCATCGGCTTGGTTTAGCTTTTCGATTTTTTCTTTGGCGGCTTGGTCGGCAGCTTCGTTGGCTTTGGCATCGTTTTTCATGCGCTCAACTTCTTCTTTAGACAGTCCGGTGGAGGCTTCAATACGGATGCTTTGTTCTTTGTTGGTGCCTTTGTCTTTTGCCGATACTTTCATAATTCCGTTGGCATCTACATCGAAAGTAACTTCAATTTGAGGCACACCTCTGAAGGCGGGCGGAATTCCGTCTAAGATAAAGCGTCCGATGGTGCGGTTATCTTTTGCTTGAGTTCTTTCGCCCTGCAAAATGTGAATTTCTACAGAGGGTTGATTGTCAACGGCCGTTGAAAAGGTTTCGGATTTACGGGTAGGAATTGTCGTGTTGGATTCAATGAGTTTGGTAAACATTCCACCAAGTGTTTCGATACCAAGAGACAAGGGTGTTACATCGAGTAACAACACGTCTTTTACCTCTCCACTTAACACACCGCCTTGAATGGCAGCACCTACTGCTACAACCTCGTCCGGGTTAACCCCTTTGCTCGGTTTTTTACCAAAAAACTGTTCAACGGCTTCCTGAATTTTAGGGATACGGGTAGAACCACCTACCAAGATGACCTCATCAATATCTGCTGCGGTATAACCGGCATCTTTAAGGGCAGAACGGCATGGCCCAATCGTTCGTTCAACCAAATCGTCCACCATTTGCTCAAACTTCGCTCGCGAAAGTTTGCGAACCAAATGCTTAGGCACGCCGTCCACTGCAGTTACATAAGGCAAGTTGATTTCTGTTTCGTTACTGCCCGAGAGTTCTATTTTCGCTTTTTCGGCAGCTTCTTTTAAACGTTGTAAAGCCATAGGGTCTTTGCGAAGGTCAATGTTTTCTTCGGCTTTAAATTCGTTTGCCAACCAGTCAATAATGCGGTGGTCAAAATCATCACCCCCTAAGTGCGTATCGCCATTGGTAGATTTTACCTCGAATACGCCTTCGCCCAAGTCCAAAATCGAAATATCGAAGGTGCCGCCTCCTAAGTCATAGACCGCTATTCTTTGGTCTTTGTTGCGTTTGTCCAAACCGTAAGCTAGTGCTGCGGCAGTGGGTTCGTTGATGATACGCAATACTTTTAAGCCTGCTACTTCGCCGGCTTCTTTGGTAGCTTGACGTTGAGAGTCGTTAAAATAAGCGGGTACGGTAATCACCGCTTCGGTTACTTCATGACCCAAATAGTCTTCGGCTGTTTTTTTCATTTTTTGTAATACCATTGCCGATATTTCTTGTGGCGTATATAGACGACCGTCTATATCTACTTTTACCACATTGTTATCGCCTTTTACCACGCTATAAGTCATACGGCCTATTTCGTTGACCACATCATTGTAACGTGCGCCCATAAATCTTTTGATGGACTGTATGGTGTTACGAGGATTGGTTATGGCTTGACGCTTGGCAGAGTCGCCCACTCTTCGCTCTCCGTTTTGTAGAAATGCCACAATCGAAGGGGTGGTACGTTTACCTTCGCTGTTGGTAATGACTACCGGTTCGCTGCCTTCCATGACTGCTACGCAAGAGTTAGTTGTTCCTAAATCTATGCCTATAATTTTTTTCATGCTGTTGCTGATTTGCTATTGTAGGTTAATTATTTTTTGTCGTATCCTACTGTTTTCAATCATTGTGCCAACTAATATCCGGTAATATTTTGGCGCAAATTTGGCAAAACAACACTATTTATGACAGCAAGCATTTCAACATGACTGACATTTAGACAGTCGAATTAGTGGTTAACCACAATTGCGACATTTTGACAAACGAGGATTTGCCAATGTACTGAATGATAGTGAAGGACGATTTAAAGGCTTACGTCTAATATTTTACCAAACTGAAAACAGCCCGATGAGTGGCATTCTCACCCTTTGAAGCCTCCGAAGTGGTGAAAAGGGTGTGTAAAAAATACAACCCTGCCGGAAGGTTATGTGGTAGTTCGGTATTCAGGATATGCGAACCTGCAGGATAGATGGGCGTGGTATTTTCGTAAACCTTACTCCCGTCGTACCGGTAAAGTATTTGGTGAATAGCTGCCGGTTCGTTGAGTTGTATATCCTGATATATCCTATCGGTAAACGGATTGGGATAAAGTCGTTTTACAGCAAATGGATTATTGTTTTGGGGTTGTTCCAAAATTAAGGGGGTCATATTGGAATAACCGGGCGTGGGGTAAGGCAAGTTTTGAACCTCTCCCATTCCATCGGGTAACAGCCCTTGGGTTTGGTTGCTGTTTTGTTGTCCGAAAGTAAGGGTATAGACGGCTTGTCCGGTTTCGGTAAAAATGCCGATAGCTTCACCACCTGCACCTAATTTAAAATTAGCATGGTGAAGTCCTTGAACCCCATCTTCATCTGCCCAAATCAAAATAAATCCTTGGGGGGCTATTAAAGTATCGGGCATTCGCCATTTTAAAGGGTTGTTGAGTTTATCGGTCAGAAAATAACCGGAGAGGTTAATGGCCTCAAACCCTGCATTATAGATTTCAATCCAATCTTCAAATTCTCCAAACTCATCTGCTATGATGGAGTTGGAAGCCATAAATTCATTGACCACTAACGGTACCGGACTTTCAGCCATGACCACCTGTCTGTAAGTTGTTTCCAACAATGGTTCGCGGTTAGCTGCACCCACCACATCGGTTGCGGTAAAGTAATAATCAACAAATGCTGGGGCAGTTAGTCCATTCAATGCGGCACCATAAATTCCATCGTTTGCTAAACCCTCTCCAAATGTACCGTTGTCTGACATAGGCACTGTTGCAAAACTGCTGCCGTTGATGCTGTAATGAAACCATACTTCGGGAGTTGACCCGATGTTGTCGTCAAAAACCAGCGCGTTAAAATAAATGTTTTGACCGGAAACGGGCATGAGGGGCGTATGCTTGGGTAATAGGATGACCGGTGCGATGTTTTGGGGAATGATCTGAATGAGTGCTTCTGTACGACGGGTGGTGATGTATGGTTTGATGCCATACGTAACATGCCCGCCAATAGCTTGTTCGTAACTATTGTGAAACTGTGCAATCGTATATCCGTAATCTAAAGTTCTGTATGCATCGGCTACTGCAGAAGGAGTTATCAGGGTATGTAGCTCGTCAATTCGAGGAAAGATGATACCCGGATTGGCAGCCGTTTGAAGTAGCATGTTAAAGTAGTAACCAAACCTTTTTCTAAATTCCGGAACATTGAGAACTCGTGTAGTCAACGGTGGAAAATCAGACTCAGGGGTCCAGTTGTAAACCGAACGGGTGGCCCAATCAATGCCAAACCAATCTATCCCAAAAGTATTATCGGTATCGTAAGGAAGATACTCAAATTTACCCGTATCGGTGTTGCGATACAGGTAAAAGTTGTTGGTATTATAGCTGTATCCATCCCAGTTGCCGGTAAATATATCTAAGGCGAGTATTCGCAAAAAACCATCAACATTAAACTTCTCGTCCAATCTGCCGGGATACTCATCATCGAAAGTGGACGAATGTAGCGCGTTCATGAATTGCGCCAAGTCTGAATAATCATCTATGTCAGAATTGGTTTTGAGTTCATAAATACGCCGGCCAAACACCTCTACTTTATAGGCATCGCCATTGCTGCCCAAATATTCAAGGGTGGCCGGGTAGTTACATTTATAAAGATTACCGTTTTTATTGCCAAATCTGTTGTTGGCAAATTGCTCATCAATATGCTCAACGTTGATATACAGCCCGCGGTAATGATTGTTGACATGAACTTCTACATGATTGGCTCTTGGAGCCGGAATACCCAATTGTTGGGCTAAATCCCAATACAATTTAGCTCGAATAATTGACGGATCATTGTGTTCACCATTCAGGTTCATCTTTTCCAAATTGCGATACTTAGCTCCCGGAGTATAGGCATTGAACGATATTTTGAATGATTTTTTGGCCGAACCGAGCGAAGTATTTCCCCGCAATCCAAAACCTATATTGGAAACCGTATCAGAGATAAGCCCATTTGAAAACACAAAAGTAGCCGGAAACTCGACATCTGCGGTTGGGTTGTTAATGAGTTCATTAAACAACAAAGGGTCAAGAAAAATGTCAATTCGGGGAACGTTGAGGTCGCTATATAAAATGGCGGCAGGATCATCGGGCGAAATGCTATAAGGAGAAGGCACAATTTGTGCATGAACATCGGTGATTGAACAAAAGACGGTTACCAAAAAGCCTATAAATGCCGGCAAGTAAAAAGATTTCATGCTTGTTAAACTTTGATAAAACAGATGTTTGCTATAATTTCAGGCTAAGATAGGTAATAATTGTAGCATCAAGTAAGGCATAGATCGGAAAGTCCATTTTTCCAATTAACTTCCTTTTTAACTACGTATTCCGAAAGTGTAAATAGACGGGATGATACAAGGACAACAATATTTCAGCGTACTTGTTAACGCTTGCCGGCAAAAAGAAAGATAACCGAAAAATGTGAGCTAAGACATTACCAAGCACCCACACAAAACCGTTATTCGATTTCGGGAACACATAAGTTAATTTACCTAACTTTCCACCAAAGAAATCTTCGCAAACTGTTTCATATTCTCCTGTTTTCGATACTGAATAATATAGAACGCGGATGACGCGGATTTTCAAACACGGATTTTTTTTATCCGTATTGCTTACATCAGTTTCATTAGAGTTCCAAAATATCCTCATTCCAAAATGTTATAGAACGCGGATGACGCGGATTTTCAAACGCGGATTTTTTTATCCGCGTTGCTTGCATCCGTTTCATCCGCGTTCCAAAAACATTATCCGCGTTGCTTGCATCCGTTTCATCCGCGTTCCAAAACATTATCCGCGTTGCTTGCATCCGTTTCATCCGCGTTCCAAAACATTATCGCCTTTGCTTGCACTAGATTCATCTAAATTCCATTATTAACAGAAACACACCCGTCGAAAACCGTTATTCGATTTCGGGAACACACAAGCTAATTTACCTAACTTTGCACCAAAGTAATCCTTGTGGCGGTTCGCAAACTTTTTCATTTCCTATTCACCATGCTGGCAATTGTTGTTTTGATTTTTACCTGCAACACGGTAAAAAATCCGTCAGACATTTTCGATCAGGACGAAACAGAACTCGGCAACGGAGAAATGAAATGGCTCTCGCAATCCGATTCCTTTTCTATACTTGCCGCAAGGTGGTTAAAACAAGGAGAAGTGTTTTACCGCAACCTCAAAGTGTTACACCAATCAGATACCATTTTTGCCGATTCCACAACTGCCTATTATACCAACTACGGCTTGTTGCCAATAGTGCGACATTTAGACAACGGAAAAACAGAAGTACTGTTGGGGTTCGTTTCCGATAACGATTTCCAGATAGATATGCTTCAAATGATGTTCTCTCCTCAAAAATTGCTGAGCATAGATACTTTACCCATGTTCGACGGCAATCATTTTGACTACGACGAAGACGGGCAGGTAGAGTTTTCGGGATTTTTGGGCGGGTTCCCTACCTATTGTTTCGATTGCGACTCCGACTATTACCGACCTAAACTGTTTTACGAAATGTCTTTAGAAGGAATGGCTTTTGACAGCATTGCCACAAAAATGTGGGTAGAACAAACTTACGGCGGTTTTTATGGTTTCACCCCCGATAGTTCCCGCGTGCTACCCATTACCTCCCAAAATTTAAAATAACAACCAACATCTTCTTACCTTCAATAAAACGTCAATCATGTCTTGGAGCAATTACCACCAGCATTGTTATTTCTGCGACGGCACCGATGAACCCTCGCTTTATGTCGAATCTGCCATAGAAAAAGGCGTTAAATCCTTCGGCTTTTCGAGTCATGCACCCATGTCGCTCGATGTTCCTTGGAGCATTAAACCCCACCGGTTTGAGGAATATCTGCAAACCATCGCCGCTTTGCGCGAGCGTTACAAAGAACAATTGCCCATCTACATCGGGTTGGAGATAGATTATATTCCCAACATCACCTCTCCTGCACGAGCCGATTTTGCCATGTTAGATTACAATATTGGCTCGGTTCATTACGGACATTCGCACCCCGAAGAAGGTTGGTATTGGGAGATTGACGGCACACAACAAGCCTACGACAAAGGGATAGATGCTATTTACCACGGCGATATTAAAAAAGCCGTTGGCAGCTATTTTGCCCTTCAACAAGAAATGTTGCAAACCGCCCCCCCGCAAGTGTTGGGACACATGGACAAAGTAAAAATGAACAACCAAAACCGGCATTTTACCGAAGACGAACCCTGGTATAAACAAATGGTGTTCGATACTTTAGAAGCAGCAGCCCAAGCAGGGGTTTTGATAGAGGTGAATACGCGCGGGGTTTACAAGAAAAAAACAACCTACCCCTACCCTTCCCCTTTTGTGTTAGAGCGCATTAAGGAACTGAATATCCCCATAGTTCTCAACTCCGATGCTCACCACCCTCGCGAAATTACCGCCTACTTTACCGAAGCCGCCCAAATGCTGCAAAACCTCGGGTTCAAAGAGTTGAACATACTCACCCCACAAGGATGGCAACCCCGTCCTTTTTCGGAAAAAGGGATCGAGTTTTAGAGAGTTGTAAAACATCCCGCAAACTGACTTTTTTTAATTTAGATTTACTGGCATTTACCCTGTTTTCGGAGAATGTTCGGTACGATTTACTCTCCCCAGTCCCTCTCTAAAACAAGTTTCAGGGAGGGGAGTAAGAACCACTGCCACGGAAACACAACTCATCACCTTTAAGGAACAGACCAAATGCCGTAGGCATAAAACATCAGTAACCTACCCCAAATAAACATACAAGAATGCCGTAGGTATTCAACTTGTTTCAATGCCTTTAGCCTTATGTATGTGTTTGCTTTATGTTGAATCCCTACGGGATTTTTACCTTTTGTTTGTTTTTTGCTACCGATATAATATCCCTACGGGATAGATATTTCAATCCCAATACTATCCGGTTGATTATTACCACAGGGTTTCGCAAAAGGCTATATGGTAATTACGAATTAACATTCACACAAAGTAAGTATAGGGGACTTTTCAGACAGTTTCTAAGATAATCAACATAAGAACCAATCAGTTGGTAGTTTTTTTGGAGAGAGAGGTTTTTTAGGAGGCGAGTAAAATATTTAATGCATTAGTTTACAACCATCCCGTCTAATGTATAGCATTTAAAAGAGCAACAACAGTTCATTGATGAGCAACAACAGTCCATTGATGAGCAACAACAGTCCATTGATGAGCAACAACAGTTCATTTATGAGCAACAATGGTTCATTGATGAGCAACAACAGTTCATTGATGAGCAACAACAGTTCATTGATGAGCAACAATGGTTCATTTATGAGCAACAATGGTTCATTTATGAGCAACAATGGTTCATTGATGAGCAACAACAGTTCATTTATGAGCAACAACGGTTCATTTATGAGCAACAATGGTTCATTTATGAGCAACAATGGTTCATTTATGAGCAACAACGGTTCATTGATGAGCAACAACAGTTCATTGATGAGCAACAACAGTTCATTGATGAGCAACAATGGTTCATT
>CALCIK010000184.1 GCA_937907475.1 uncultured Bacteroidota bacterium
CTAAAGCCTTGCAAAATAAGACTTGTAGAAGATTCTAATCCCTACCTCACGTTATTGAAAACAAAGGGTTTGGGACTATGGTAATCCCAACTTCAAGGTAATTTTTGCATTTGGCAATACCCAATTTCTTTCTTTGCGATAAAATAGACTTATTTTTTTTACTTTCATTCGCTTTCCCGTTGCTACTAACGGCGATATCGTTGTTACCAATCGTGTTCCCGTTGCTACCAACGGCGATGTCGTTGCTACCTATCGCGTTCCTGTTGCTACCAACAATAATGTCGTTGCTACCAATCGCGTTCCCGTTGGTACTAACGGCGTTCCCGTTATGACCAATCGCGTTCCCGTTTCGACCAATCGCATTCCCGTTTCGACCAATCGCGTTCTCGTTTCGACCAATCGCGTTCTTGTTTCGACCAATCGCGTTCTTGTTTCGACCAATCGCGTTCTCGTTTCGACCAATCGCGTTCTCGTTTCGACCAATCGCGTTCTCGTTTCGACCAATCGCGTTCTCGTTTCGACCAATCGCGTTCTCGTTTCGACCAATCGCGTTCTCGTTTCGACCAATCGCGTTCTCGTTTCGACCAATCGCGTTCTCGTTTCGACCAATCGCGTTCTCGTTTCGACCAATCGCGTTCTCGTTTCGACCAATCGCGTTCTCGTTTCGACCAATCGCGTTCCCGTTTCGACCAATCACATTCCCGTTTCGACCAACGGCGATGTCGTAATTTGGTGGCTTCTCATCACTACTCAATTTGACCCACTATAAGACCTACTCTCTTTGCCAAAAATACGTCAACAAAAAAGATACAAACCATCCATGTTGCTGCATTTTGGGAGAGCGAGGGTAGGGGCAGGGGGTAAAAATGGTATTGGTTAACCCGCTTAATCTGTTCAATACATTTAGGAACTTATCGTATAGACACATCGTGAATTGCCTATCCTTGAACACGCTATTTTTCTAAACAAAACTCAGATTGGTGCTTTTGAGGTAAAAAAACTTCCAATCCGGCCAAAATGTCCATTTTGACCCCCCATTATGTCCATTTTCTCTCCCTATGCGTAGGGTATCTTTGCCGCGTCAACTACCGAAAACTTGAATACTCAATCGCACGGCAAAGCATGATGGCAGATACTAACAAAATTATTATTGGCGAATTGTTTCCCAATCCACCCAAGTCTGATGGAGGGGTGTACTTAAGTTGCAGTGGCAATATACAACATTCGTTGGCCATCATCATTAAGTCGGAACAAGGAAAGGTGGTGCATGAAGCAGCACACAATCTGCCGATTTCGGGGGGCATCATTTTCATGGATTTAAGTGCCCTGCAGCCCGGGGAATACGAAGTAACGATTGTATGTGGCTATTACAAGGAAAGGCGCAAACTCTACATTTGGGCAAATTCTAAAAAGAGCATCTGGAAAAGGTGGTTTAATTAATCGAAGCGGCTTACACGGCTCACTATCAAGACAACAATCTAAAGAAATGTTTTTAACAAAAGATAAATTTATCAACATGAAGTTATCAGTACTCCTCTCCCAACTCATTAAAAAGTCAGCCAAGTGGCTAATGTTATTCTTATTGCCTTTAGCGTTTATCACTACGGCATATTCTCAAAACACTTATTACTGGGTGGGCGGTACCGGTGTTTGGAATGATCTCAATCATTGGGCTACTACCTCCGGTGGTGTCATCAAACACACTATCGTGCCTAGTACTTTGGACAATGTTGTTTTTGATGCCAATTCATTTACGGCTACCGGTCAATCGGTAACACTCAATCAGGAAGCCTTTGGTAAGGACTTTACCTGGAGCAGTGTAGCCAATAACCCTACCTTTACCGGAGCAGGGTTCAACCTCAATGTAGCCGGTAATTTTTCAGTGCAGGGCACACCCTTCACCTTCAATCATGTAAATGGCAACCTCTCCATCACCGGCAATTTACTGATTGACGGGGTCAATGTGTCGTTCACCAAGTCGGGCGGCAATATGACCGTAGGCGGTGCCTTGACCATTCAAAACTGTGCGCCGACATTTTCGCGTACAGGCGGTATTGTACAAGTAATGGGCAATATGACCTTGCAAGGGTTAACCGGAGGAACATATACCACCAACAATGCGGTTACCGTGGGCGGGAATATGATTTTTCAAAACATTTCTGCGGGCAGTTTTACGATGAGCAACTCCATCAATGTTACCGGCAACCTGACCTTTCAAAATATGACACCCACTGCCTTCACCGTCAGCGGGCTTACGGTTAGTGTAACGGGCGATTTTTTGATGGACAATGCGCCATTCAACTTCAACCTTGGTAATCCCACTATGACGGTCAATGGAAACTTCTCCATTATCAACGGAGCAAGTACCTTCACCCATAGCAATGTCCTGACGGTAAAAAAATCTTTCACACTCAGCTCGGCTGTTACATTTAACCAGACAAGCCGCGTAGATTTTACTGCCACTACTACCGGACAAACTATTACTTCAGCAGGTAAATCGTTCACCAACGTCCGCTTCAACGGCTCCGGCGGAGAATGGATTTTGCAGGATAATTTTAAAGCAACCGGAACGACTGAGCACTATATCGGTATTTTCCGTTCAAACGGGAAAACTGTTGATTATGGTCAATACTTTAATGCTGTTGATGGTGGTGCAGTTCGCACCCTCGACTATGCCGGCACTGATACGGTGCGGGTACAGTATCAGTTCAGGCTGAATCCTAATGCAAATACCATCCTGACAATGGGCGGGGCAGTGCTACTGATGCATACCGTTAACTGGAGCGAAATGTACATAGACGGCGGCGGTAAGACCTTTGGCACAGTGGTTGTACGGCATTTATACAATACAAACGGTGCTACTAACATCCGCTTCCGCGACGACAACACGGTGTATGGCAATGTGTTTATGACCATCAATAACGGCTCGCGGATGTACAAGGAAGGTACCGGCAATACTTTTGGCAATGTAACAATTAATTACATCAATGCCTCTGTAACCAGTACCACATGGAACCATATTTTCGGAACAAATACGTTCGGTAATTTCACCATTACTTCTAATGGGATGAACCCCGATTTTTATTGCGATCAAAACAACACATTCGGGCAGGTAAGCCTTCCCGCCGGTACTACTTGGCAAATCAATAATGCTAAAATTCAAAACCTGACCGGTTTGTCGGCTACCGGCACTTGCCTCAAATTCGTCAATATCAACAGTAGCGGGTCCGGTTCTACTATTACCGACTCAAACGGGGGATCCAATGCCATAGACTTTGTGAAACTTACCAACATGGTATTTACCGGAGCAACCTGGAGCGCAACCAACACGCTTGACTACGGGGGCAACAGCGGAATTTCTATTACTCCATTGGCAGGGCAAACCTATTATTGGGTGGGTGGCGCCGGCAATTGGAGCAATACTGCGCGATGGTCGCTCACGAGTGGCGGCGCGCCGGCGGGATGCCTTCCTGTAGATGTTGACCATGTAGTATTCGACAACAACTCGTTTACCGGAGCAGACCAAACTGTTACGCTCGACATAGCCCCCACTATTACGAACATGACCTGGACGGCAGGCGTAACGGGCGGGCCTAACTTTAACGGCAGTCAGGCGTTAGTCCTAAATGGCAACCTGAATGTTGCGGGTACTATGGATTGGAATTTAACGGGCACATTGACTTTGAGGAAATCCATTGCTTTGAACAGCACAATGACGTGGAACCACAACAATACAGTGTATTTTAGCGGCACCACCGCCGGCAACACCATCAATATGTCGGGAAAAACCTTTATTAACCGCGTGGTTTTCGACAATCCCGGTAACTCCTCAACCGGGCAGTGGACTTTGGCTGCTGCTTTTACGGTAAC
This sequence comes from uncultured Bacteroidota bacterium, assembly GCA_937907475.1. GTDB lineage: Bacteria > Bacteroidota > Bacteroidia > Chitinophagales > UBA2359 > UBA2359. The sequence continues at coordinate 3,871 of CALCIK010000184.1, forward strand.
GCCAACCACCTATACTACTATCCATGATGCCACCTTTATTTCCGGTGGTTTTAGTGTAGATTTCGGCGACTATTTGGAAGCAAACGTGAATGTTCCAAAAGTGATTGATTTTACCGGCACGGATACGGTGAGGGTGAAAAAGTATTGGTATATGCTCAACAATACAAATGCCACTTTGACTATGGGCACTGCTGTACTCTTATTGCGCCAACCCGCCGGCGAAGGCAACCACATCTATTTTGAGGGCGGCGGTAAAACCTACTACGACGTGGTGTTTGATGCGCGGCAAACAAACGGAGTTTACACCATATACGTCCGACATAACAGCACAACCTTCCGCGATGTTTATTTCAAAATAGCAGGCAGTCAAAACGTGAATATGGAACAGACAGGGTACGTCTTCCGCGATGTGTATGCCAATTATCTGAGTAACAATACGAGCTATGGCCCAAACTTCGTGGTCAGCAACAATCATACTTTTACCAGCCTTCAATTCACAACCCCCTCGGTGGTACCTAAGTTATATCTCTATGGCAGCAATACCATCAATACGCTGAATTTGTATCATGGAATGGATGTCTTTTTTGGCCACAACCAAACACAAACGCTGCAATCTGTTACCACCACCAGCCTATGTACCCGTCTGATAGACATCGCCTCTACTTCGGCCGGAACACAAGCCACCCTAACAGACGCAAGCGGAACCAACTCGCTCGATTATGTTTCGTTGAAAGACATCAAAGCACAGGGCGGTGCTTCTTGGAACGCATCGAACGTGGTGGACAACGGCAACAACACGGGATGGACCATCACCGTAGCACCATCCGTTACCTACTACTGGATTGGCGGCACAGGCAATTGGAACGATGGTGCTCGCTGGTCGGTGAGTAGCGGCGGTACGGCTGCCGGTTGCTCTCCCAACCCACAGGACAATGTCGTGTTTGACAACAATTCTTTTAGCGCATCGGGACAAACGGTAACACTACTCGGTAATGCTCAATGCCGCAATATGACCTGGACAGCAGGCGTAACTCAAAACCCTACCTTTACGGGTTCTTTTGTATTGGAGGTAAATGGCGACCTAAAAGTGTTGGGCACAATGACCTGGGTGCAAAACAACATCCTTTACCCTCGTGGCGATTTTATCCTGAACGAAAATGTTACGTGGAATCACGCCCATTACTTATATTTTTACTCCGACTCGACCAATAATATCATCAATACCGCAGGGAAAACGCTCCTGCACGCCGTGGCTTTTGATGCCAAAACAACGGGATCTGCTCCTAAATGGACATTAGGCAATAACTATAAATTGCAAAATGGCTCTAGTCAATATATTACTTATGTGGTAGAAGGCACATGGGAGACAGCCGGTTTTGATGTGGATGCCGGTTACGAGTTTCGGGCAAACGATGGAAATGATGTGCGCTCGATCAATCTCACAGGAACCGATACCTTACGGGTGCGCTCTGCATGGCGCATCCATAGTGGTGTCAATACTACCTTTGCACTCGGAAACGCCACCATTTTGCTGGTAACCGATTCGGATGACAATACATTCGAAGGCGGTAATCGCACTTACCGAGATGTAGTGGTGCGCAATACGAGTAGTGGTAATAAGTCTATCTATATTCAAGGCAATAACAATATCCGCGATGTGTATATGCGGTTCCCGTTCACCGGAGGTGCTGCAAAGTTGGTGTATTTCGACAATGTAGCGGTTTTCCGAAATATAGACATCAGTTATTCGGGATCGAACTTTCTTTGGACATATTTCCGAAACGGACCAAGTACGTTCAACAATGTGAACATCAATACATCTGTCAACGGCAATGCTCGTATATATTTTCAAAACAATGGACACCAGTTCAACAACTTTAATGTCCAGTCAGTCGGCGGAAATGCCAACTTTTTCTTTGAATCGGCTAACAACCAGTTTCAAGATTTTGTCATCACCTCTACGGGCACTGGATCTGCCTATTTGCAAATGGAACAAAACGAAAGTTTCAGCAAACTCGATCTGCCTAATGCATTCGACATGTTTATTTACGCCGGTCGCACACAAACTATCGGCAACTTTATACCTCGCAGCACCTGCCTGAGACGTTCCAAAATTCGTGGGCAAAATGCAACGACCTCGAAAATATCGCAGGCAAGCGGTTTAGTGAGTACCGAATGGATTACCTTGGAAAACCATACCGTACAAGGTGGTGCGACTTTCAATGCCACAGACGTAACCCAAGTGGGCAGTATCACCGGTTGGAATGCGGTGGCTGTGCAACCCATCACCCTGTTTTGGGTAGGCGGCACAGGCAACTGGAACGACTCTAATCATTGGGCTTTTGTAACGGGCGGACCCGGCAACGGTTGCCTCATCCCTACGTCTGTTGACCATGCCGTATTTGATGCCAATTCTTTCACTGCGGTGAGCCAAACCGTTACGATGAACGTTGCCGGACAATGTAAAAACATGATTTGGAATAACGTGGCGTTCGCGCCAACGTTTTATCAAAACGGAAACAGTCAGGACTTGACGGTGTATGGCGACTTGGTGGTGAACAGCACGATGACCTGGAACTGGACCAACTCCGGCAACAGCATCCTTTATCTTAAAGGCTCAACCACCATCGCGAGCAGCGTCACCTGGAACCACAACAAGGAAGTCCGTTTCGAACCGTTGGCCGGAAACTATACGATCAATATGGGCGGAAAAACGTTTCTGAATAACGTCCGTTTCAACGGTGCCGCCACAGCAAAATGGACCCTGTTGAACGATTTGACCGTCAACAACGGATTTACGACCTACCTCACAGGAGGCGAGTTGTATTCCAACGGGTATGCGGTTGATTTTGGTTTGGCCTTCGATTTTAACAATAGCAACACCAAGAAACTGGATTTCACCGGCACCACTACCGTAAAAGTACGCCGCGACTGGCTGGGTAACGGAACAGGTACCACGTTGGTGGCAGGCGGTGCCCTCATTTTGCTCGAATCCAGTAATTTTGAAAACTTGACATTTACCGGCGGCAATATTGCCACCTACGGCGACGTAACCGTAAGGCATCTACATGCCAATAACCTGACTGTTACCATCAACGGAAACAACACGTTTGAAGACATCAATTTTGAATACACCAACCGCAAGGATGTTACCATCAATGGAAACAATACTTTTGGAAGTTTCACGCTGGTACAGGATTACAGTATTACCTCCAATATCCCGCAACACAGCATTACCGGTATCAATACGTTCGGAACGTTCGTAATTTTGTCGTTAGGAGTGCAGGGCCCTGAAATAGCCTTCGCGCAAAACAATACATACGGCAATCTCATATCGGCAGGTCGGGGCACGCGGCTCAAGTTTGGCAATGGTAAAACCCAAACCATCAACGGCGAAATACTCGTGTTGGGCACAGGAGGACAGCCTATTTTCTTCAATTCAACAACTGCCGGCGCACAGGCCACTGTTTCCAAAGCCTCCGGCAATGTTTGCCTCGATTTTGTTTGGATAAAAGACATCAATGCCACAGGAGGCGCTACGTTTAATGCGGGAATCAACGGGGCCAACCTCGGCAATAATACCGGCATTAATTTTAGTTCGGCTTGTGCAGCATACTATTGGATTGGCGGGTCGGGCAATTGGTCAGACCTGAACCATTGGGCTACCTCCTCGGGCGGGTCAACCCTACACCTTCAGTTGCCCACCGAAATAGACGACGTGTACTTCGACGCCAACTCTTTTTCGGCCACTGGCCAAACAGTAACCTTCAACGACCCCAACGCCGAATGTCGGAACATGAACTGGTTTTCTTCCCTGTACCAACCCACCCTGACCGGTACGGCAACCGGCATTGATATTTATGGGAGTTTAGTGCTGACCCCGTTTATGAATCAAAACTGGAACGGCACCTGGAATTTTACCGCCCAAAACGGACAACCTACTATTGATACCAAAGGTAAAACGCTCCAAAACTTAACAGTCAATACCCTCACGGGAAGCATTCCTGTATTGTTGATTAACAGTCTGAAAATTGCCAACGATTTTACCCTGACAAGAGGAAATTTCCAAACCCAAGGGCATAATATTGATACCAAAAACTTCAATATCATAGGAACAGAGAGCCGCACGCTTCAATTGGGTTCTTCGGTGGTTACCGTCTTAGACGGAAAATGGGATGTGCAGGATGCCACCAATCTGACCATCAACCCGGGAACCTCTAAAATTGTCGTGAGAAGCAATGGCGGCTCTTCTCATTTTTACGGGGGCAGTAAAACGTACAACAATGCGAACATTTACACCACCACCACCATGAACAGCACGATGACCGGCTCAAACACCTTCAACCAACTCAAAGTGGAACCGGGGGTAACGCTTTCGCTACAGGCGGGCAGTACGCAAACGACTACTTCGCTGCTCGTTTCGGGTACTTGTTCTAAGTCCCTGACTATACAGTCAACAGTTCCGGGTACACAAACCAATTTCAGTCAGGCTTCGGGCACAGTCAATGCAAGTTTCCTTAGCTTGAAAGACAACAATGCCACCGGCGGTACCACGTTCAACGCCACTCAAGCCACTGACAACGGCAATAACTTGGGTTGGAATTTCATTACGGTGCCGGCACTTCAGGTAAGCGTGGCAGTTACCAACGCCACTTGCCCTACTCCCAACAACGGCGTAGCGAATGCCGTAGCGGTGGGTGGAACCACCCCTTATACTTATTTATGGAACACCATCGAAACCACGCAAACACTCAATAACCTGTCTGCCGGCACCTATTCTGTAACCGTAAGCGATGGCGCAGGTTGTGTGGCAAGTGCTTCGGGTACCGTGAATCAACCCGCTTCGTATAATTTCACGGCTACGGCTACCGGCAGCATGGTGTGTTATGGTCTCACCAATGGCACAGCTTCCGTATCGCTTGGCGGTACCGCACAGTTGCCCGCCTCTTACCTTTGGAGCAACGCTGCTACCACGGCCACGCCAACAAACCTGGCCCCTGCCACCTATTCCGTTACCATTACCGATGCCGCCAACTGCAAAGCCATCCGCTCGGCAGTGGTTGGTGAACGACCCGATATCAACACTATTCTATCCATCAATAATGGAAAATGTTTGAACGCACCGATAAGTTTCAACAGTAGCGGAACCGGATCAGGTTTGCAGTACGCTTGGGATTTTGGCGATTCCGGCACAGCGAATGTACAGAACCCCAGCTATACTTACGTTGCTCCCAATAACTATACGGTACAACTCACGATAACCGATGAGAACAACTGTTCTGACGTGGCTTCACAAGCTCTGACGATTACTGCACCTCCCGCGCTTACAGCTGTAACCACCACTAATGCCGGTTGTATCAATATCTGTGATGGTGCCGTTACATTGACACCCTCTGCCGGACTGATGCCCTATACATTGGGGAATTTTGAGTTTGCCCACAACTTTGACGGGACGGTCTTTAATACTACTGTTTTTAGCAGGGATAATATCGCGACTTATAGCCAGAATAATAACCTAAGCGTGCAACATGCCACGGCTTCATGGAATAAATACATGTACACCAATCAGACATTTGCTCGCGTAGCCGGTAAGGAATTTACCTTTTCTTATTACCATCCGGCAAGCACCAATAGCATGATTGGCTGGCACGGCAACAGTACCGGCAACAGCAACCGGTATATTGACCTACTCTACGCTTTTTATTTTAATGGGAACAGTTCACTGACCATTTACGAAGATGGCAATGACAGGGGAAATTTCACTGCACAGGTGCCCGGCGGCTACACTACCGATACGTGGTACGAGGGTAAAATCGTGCTGAAAAGTACAGGTGCCGACTACTACCTGCGCAAACAGGGCGATATCAATTATGCCCTCATTTACAGTTCGAGTTATTCTTCCGAAACCAATCTCAGGGCCGGATTTACTTACCTTAATTCGGGTACGGCAATAACCGACAACTGGAAAGTAGGATATTCTAACCCGGCAACGGCAAATGTTTGTCCCGGTACCTACCAATATTACGTTACCGATGCCAATCTATGTACAGCCACCGCTTCATCCACCGTTATCGTGGGTGATGCTACGCCACCCACCCTGACTTGTCCTATAAATCAGACGGTGAACCTCACGGCAGGAAACTGTAACGCCAACGTAACCGTAGCGGCACCTTCCTTTACTGACAACTGCTCTATATTGGGTAATGTATTGGATTTCGACGGTTCCAACGATTATATCACCATTCCGGGTTCGTTCAATTCCAATTTCAGCACCAACCGTATTACCATTGAAGGTTGGGTCTATAATGCCTCGGGCTATACGCCGAATAACTGTATGTTGGCAGGTGAATCCTTTTTGGGCGATGGTAATATCCGCTTTGCCGTACATTTAATAGGTGGAAATATCTACGCCGGTACGCACCCTAACAACCTCGCCGGAGTATTTGCCCCGCTTGCTACCAATACATGGGTACATTTTGCCGGCACTTACGACGGCAGTCAAATTCGGTTGTATTTGAACGGCACACAAGTCGCTTCGGCAGCAGTAGCCGGACTGTCAAACGGCAACGAAGAATGGCGTATCGGCCGCCGTTGGGATGGCGCAGATTATTTCAAAGGCAAATTAGATGAAGTGCGTATTTGGAACGTTGCCCGCACCGCAACGGAAATCAATGCCAATAAGAACCAGACTATCAGCCCACAGACAGGTTTGGTGGCATATTACCGGTTTAACCAAGGTGTGTCCGGCGGCAACAATACCGCTATCACTCAGGCAACCGATGCCTCGGGTAACAACTATAACGGAACGTTGCAAAACTTTGCATTAAACGGCTCCACCTCCAATTTTGTATTGGATAACCCCAACGTCAGTGCCGCACTACCAACCAACTCCTTTAATTCCACTACCAATGCTTCCGGCACCTATCCGCTTGGCACTAATACGGTAACATGGTCGCTGACCGACCAAAACAACAATACCGGTACCTGTTCACACACTATCACGGTACTTGAACCTACTCCGCCATCGCTTACCTGCCCTGCCAATCAAACGCTGTTGCTTGATATTTTGAATCAGGCTATTCTTCTGAATTATTCCGGTTTAGCAACAGCGAGCGATAACTGCCCGGGAGCTGTTCAGCTCGTTCAATCACCGGCATCCGGTAGTACCCTAACGGGTACAACGCCTGTAACGGTGTCTTTTACCGCAACAGATGTATCGGGGAATACCGCCACCTGTACGTTTACCGTAACGGGAGTTAAAAACGAAATGTCGGTAGAGGGCAACGGGCAGCCCATCACAAACGGCGACAATAACCCCGAATCTGCCGACCACACCAACTTCGGACAGGCGAACGGACCGACGATAACGCGCACCTTTACCATCAAAAATACCGGCAACGGCAATCTGACAATCGGCACAGGGGCTATTACCTTCAGTGGTCCGGATGCCACGCTATTTTCGGTAAGCAATGTCAGCCTGCCTGCCGTAGTGACCGGTCCGAATGGGATGATGACGTTCGATGTGGTGTACACGCCCGTGGCTATTGGGGTGCATACAGCAACGGTGTCAATTGCCAACAATGACCCGAGCGACAACCCGTACACCTTTGATATTCAGGCGGAATTGCAATGCATAGCGCCTGTTTTTACAGCCTGCCCCGCCACAGTCGTCACCGCCTATACGGACGAAGACCTATGCACGGCCGATGTGACCTACACTGTCACCGCCAGCGGCACACCCGCACCTGCGATGACTTACACCTTCACAGGCGCTACCACCGGCAGCGGTAGCGGAACGGGTAGCGGAGAAACCTTCAACAAGGGCAATACCACCGTGACGGTGACCGCTACAAATACTTGTGGCGCACCGACTTGCGTGTTCACCGTGACGGTGACCGACAACGAAGCACCGACGATCTCCTGCCCTAACAATGTGACGGTGAATAATTCGACTGGACAATGCTCTGCCAATGTGTCGCTTACGCCACCAACATACTCAGACAACTGCGCATTTACTTCATTTGGCAACGCCCTGTCCTTTGATGGCATCAATGATCATTGCCAAGCCCCGGCTTCCATAAATTCCTTGGGACTTACGTCAACCGCTACCTGGGAAGGGTGGTTTTATTTTAACGTTAATACCGGATCCCAGACGCTTTGGCAAATTAACACCAACTACCCTGTAGATGGCATGTATATCAACCTTTTTGAAGGGGAGATGTACTACACTCAGGTAACTTCAGGCAACTTGACGCAAACCCGCGTTGCCCCACTAGCCGCAGGAGCATGGACGCATATCGCTGTAACAAAAAATGGTAGTAGTGTCGCTATTTACTATAATGGTGTGTTGCAGACACCAACCCACATCGGTGGCACACATGGAGTGAATTTGGTACCCTCGGCGGCGCCAATGAACCTTGGCTCACAATTGTACAATGGCACACACGCACAGTTCTTTAACGGAAGAATGGATGAAGTTCGGATCTGGAATGTTGCAAAAACACAAGCGCAGATTGTTGCCAGCCTCAACGGTGAGGTTGATCCTAATTCAGCTAACTTGGTCTATTATGCAAGGTTTAATCAAGGTATTGCCGGAGGCAATAATACTTCACCTGCGGTAAATACATTGGATGACTTGTCTTCCAACAACAATGACGGAACTTTGGTGAATTTTGCACTTAATGGTGGTAGCTCAAACTGGATCTCCTCAGCCGCTACTGCTCCAATAACAAATTCGTTCAATGGAATCCATAATGCTTCCGGAACGTATCCGATTGGTAGTACAGTAGTGGTCTGGACAGTTACCGATGCCGCCGGCAACGCTGCTACTTGCGGACAAACAGTTACGGTGACGGATAACCAACCGCCCATCCTTACCTGCCCGATCAACCAAACCATGAATGCTCCTGCTGGCACTTGTGCCGCCAATTACACCATTGCCGACCCGATAGCAGACAACTGTACAGCTACATGGGGTTACGCTTTAACGGTTGCTACTACCGGTTCATCAACAGGTATAGCCGATGGTACGGATAGCGGCGTGCTATCATTTAATGTAGGTGAAACCACCGTTACCCTTAGCGGTACCGATGGCACGAACAATGCCACCACCTGTTCGTTTATGGTAAAGGTAGTGGATAATCAGCCGCCTACCGATGCTTGTCCGGCTAATATTACCCAATCGGCCACTTCAGGGCAGTGCAGCAAAGCAGTCGTATTTACCCTGCCCACCCCCAACGACAACTGTTCTGCCACTTCAATAGCCAACTATTCATCGGGCAGTACTTTTAATGTGGGGACAACTGTTGTTCAGGTCGTGGCAACCGATGCTTCCGGTAACAATGCTACCTGCACGTTTAACATCACCATAACGGATAACGAGCCGCCCACTATTACCTGCCCTTTCCCTGTTTCGGTCAATACCGACCCGGGGCAATGTACCGCCAGTTATGCCGTTACTAACCCAAGCCCGGCGGATAATTGCAGCGTAACCAAACTTATCTGGTCTATGACCGGCGTTACAACAGGCGATTCTCCGGTAACAGGCATCAATTATGCAGGCACACAAACCTTTAACAAAGGAAGTACCACTATCACCTATACCGCTTCCGATGCGGCGAACTATACGGTTTCTTGCAGTTTTACCGTAACGGTAACTGATGACCAACCGCCCATCCTTACCTGTCCAACCAACCAAACTATGAATGCCCTTACCGGCACTTGCGCCGCCAATTACACCATAACCGACCCGATAGCAGACAACTGTACAGCTACATGGGGTTATTCTATGAGTGGAGTAACCACAGGCTCTGCAAGCAGCATAGCCGATGGTACGGGTAGCGGCGTATTGTCCTTTAATATAGGAGAAACAACGGTTACTTTATCGGGAACTGATGGAACGAATAATGCAACTACCTGCTCATTCACTGTTACCGTAAATGCACCGGAGATCAACCTGAAAGGCAATGGAAACAACATTCCCGATGGCAACACTTCATTGAACATCTCTGATGATACAGAATTCGGAAATGTAGTTGTTAGCAACAATCTAGTTCACACATTCACCATCCAAAACACGGGTACGGCAAACCTCACTATTGCAAGCGGTGATATTACCGTTGCCGGTGGAGACCCAACCATGTTTGTTATTGGCGGCATCACCCTGCCTGCTACTATTGCAGCAGGGAACTTTACCACCTTTACAGTTACCTTTTCACCAACATCCATAGGAACAAAAACGACTACGGTTCACATTGCAAACAACGATTGCGATGAAGCGGATTATGACTTTGCAGTGCGGGGAACGGGCGTGCAAGCGGCAACAGCTCTCCACTTAAATGGCACTGCTCCATCCGACAATGTAAACTCGCCTTCCATCACCGCGTTCGGTACTCAACCGGTTACGATTGAGTTTTGGGCTAAGAATGAAAGTTCATTTTGCTTTCCTGTCGGCTTTGCTAACTCTTATTTGTTTATGTTTAGTAGCGGTAACTTTGTCATCCGCAAAGATTTTGCAGGTGATTACAACACAGGAGCTACTGTGAGCAATACCGGAACGGTTTGGGAACATTTTGCACTGACTTATGACGGAATCAATACTTTCCGTGCCTATAAAAATGGTGTACCCACACCAACACCCACGTTTACCGGCTTTTCCGGCTCGGCAGCTACCGGCACCTTACAAGTCGGCGAACCCAAAGGCGGGTATCCCTATACCGGTGCTATTGACGAAGTGAGGATGTGGAGTGAACTGCGCTCCGATGCCCAAATACTTGCCAATTACAATACAGAGCTAACCGATATGACCCCCTGCTTACAGGTTTACTGGAAATTCAATCAGGGGTATATTGGTGCAAACAACAGTGCTGTTACTTCTGCTTATGATAATGCTTATGCGGTGAATCATGGCGGCACACTAACCAATTTCGCGCTGACAGGCAGTATCGGTAACTGGGTGGCAGGTTCGGGAATTACAGATGTTGTATCTGAATACATCAATGCTCCTGAAGCCGATCTGGAAGGAAGTGGGAATGGGATTGCCGATGGCGACCCCTCACCGACCCCTACCGACCATACCGATTTTGGAAACGTGCCCCTATCGTTAAGCAGGACGTTCACTGTCGAGAACAACGGAACGGCAATCCTTAACATTTCGGGAGTAACGATTACCGGAACGAATGCAGCAGACTTTGTCGTAACGACTCCTCCGGCCGCAACGGTTGGCATTGGTAGCTTCACCACGTTTACTATCCTCTTTACACCGTCATCCATTGGATTAAAGACGGCAGTCATGCACATCTATAATAACGATTGCGATGAAGGTGACTACAATGTTGCCATTCAGGGATCAGGTTCGTGTGTTGCACCTGGTTTTTCTGCATGTCCTACGCCTATTACAGCAAATACAGCAAGCGGGCAATGCACCGCAGTCGTATCCTACACGGTAACACCAACAGGTAATCCAACGCCAACAGTTACCTACACCTTTACAGGAGTCACCACAGCATCCGGCAGCGGAACGGGCAGCGGAGCAACCTTTAACAAAGGGGTAACCAATGTTACAGTAACCGCCACCAATGCCTGTGGAACGGCAACCTGCTCGTTTACGGTAACGGTTACTGACAACCAAGCGCCGAACGCCGTTTGCCAAAACGTGACCGTTCAATTAGACGCAACGGGCAATTACACCCTGACTCAGGCTGATATCGGCGCGATAGGCGCAGGCAGTACCGATAATTGTACCACACCGGCCAATCTGATGCTTTCTGTGAGCCTTTCCAGCTTTGATTGCGACGACGTAATCCTGGGCCAACCCAACGATTATGCTCTTGACCTGGACGGACAGAACGATTACATACAAAGTGCTGCGACCAACGTACTGAAAGTGCTCCCGCTCTCCGTGGAAGCCTGGGTGAAGCCGGCCCTGCGAACCGAAAACACGACTTTTTACCCCAACAACGTGCTGAGTAACGACCTTCCCGGCAACCACGGCCATGGCTTCGGCGCCAATGTCAACAGCCAGGTCAACCAGATCACCATTGAATACGAAAACGGCTTCCGCATCATCGACAATGCGGGCTTATCGTCCAACACCTGGCAGCATATCGCGGTGGTATATACTTCGGGAAATGTGAAGACCTATGTCAATGGGACGCTGATCGATAACCATAATTACAGCCAGGCTACCTTGGACGCGGCAGGTTCCTTCTGGATTGGCAAACATAATGACGATGCCACGTATGGAACCCGCCGGTTCTACAAGGGACAAATCGACGAGGTGCGGGTTTGGCACCGTGCGCTGACCCAGCAAGAGATTCAGGACAACATGAATACCACCTCGGTGGGTGATGAATCAGATCTCGAATTGTACTATACCTTTGAAGACGGACCGGGCAGTAGCATCGTAACAGATATCCTGGGCAACGCCAACGCCACGCTGATTAGTATGGACCCCAACACGGATTGGGTGACACCAGGGGCGCCTGTCGTTCCCGCGGCATTGGGGACATCCGCGATCCTAACGGTTGAGGATGAAGCTGGAAACTCAGCAACCTGCACGGCTACCTTGACGGTAGAGGACAACCAAGCGCCGGTGCTTACTGCCAATGCCAGCCAAACACTAAACACAGCGACAGGCACTTGTGCCCAAAACTACACCATAACCGACCCGATTGCAGACAACTGTACGAGCGCTACTTGGGGTTATTCGCTTTCAGGTGCAACCACCGGCAGCGCATCGGGTATAGCCGATGGCAGTAATAGCAGCGCTGTTAGTTTCAACAAAGGGGTTACAACGGTTACCCTTTCGGGAACAGATGGCACCAACAATGCTACAACGGTAAGTTTTACTGTAACGGTGAACGATAACGAAACGCCTACACTGACACCTAATACCAGCCAAACGCTAACCACAGCAACAAGCACTTGTGCCCAAAACTACACTATAACCGACCCGATTGCAGACAATTGTACGGGTGCCACCTGGGGTTACACGCTTTCGGGTGTAACAACCGGTAGCGCATCGGGCATAGCCGATGGCAGCAATAGCAGCGCTGTTAGTTTCAACAAAGGCGTAACAACGGTTACCTTAACCGGAACTGACGGAACGAATAATGCCACCACAGTATCCTTTACAGTAACGGTGGTGGATAACGAACCACCGGTCATCACTTGCGCATCCTCTGTAACCATCAACAACACTCCCGGACTTTGTACCAGTACAACCACATTGACACCACCAACGGTGAGCGATAACTGTAGTGTGTTTGGAAACGCCCTTGCCTTGGATGGTGTTAATGACTTTGTGAGTGCGACAGGCAATGTTGGAGCAGTGAATACTATTGAGTTTTGGGTTAATCCTACTTTGGCAATTAATGGAACGAATCCAAGCGGCATGCTTTTTAATTTTAATGGAAGCCCTAATCAATGGATCGCTACGAATGAATCCGCATCAGGCATAACCAATGAAACGATGAATATCGGAGGTGTTGAGTCAGGGGCAACTTATTCGCATCTTGCTATCAAGAACACGATAAACGGTTGGACCCATGTTGCTATTGTAAGTGATGGAGTAAGATATTCCACTGTTTATTTAAATGGCATTTCGGTAACAACTTATACAAATCCGAGCTTAGCTAATTTGAAGCCACCTGTGTATAATATTACTTCGTTAGTAATTGGTAAAAGAGTAGGTGGTGGCTATACAGGAGAGTTTCCGGGAAAATTTGATGAAATTCGTTTTTGGAGTTCCATACGCTCTCAGTCAGAAATACAGGCCAACATGAATAGTGAGCTTAATGCACAGGCAGGTTTATTATATGTTGCTCACTTCAATGAAGGTGTAGCGAATGGAAATAATGCAGGCATAACAACGGCAGCCGATGCTTCGGGTAATGGAGTGAATGGTACACTTAATAATTTCGCCTTATCAGGTGTAACATCAAACTGGACCTGCGGTGCATTCAGCGGTTGTGTTACAAATAATGCCCCCACCACTTATCCTAAAGGGAATACCACCGTAGTATGGACGGCTACCGATGCCGCCGGCAACGCTGCTACTTGTGGACAAACGGTTACGGTGGTGGACAATGAAGCACCCGCTATTTCTTGTCCGGTGAATCAAGGGGTAAATGTGATTCCCAATACCTGTGGAGGCACTTATACGATTGCAGATCCGGTTAATGATAACTGTAGCGGTGCTACATACGGTTACACTTTGAGCGGTGCTACTACGGGCACGGCAGCCGGCATTGCCGACGGTATGGGCAGTGGACCTATATCGTTCAATATAGGCACAACGACCATTACCCTTGTCGGCACGGATGCTGTTAATAACACGGCGAGTTGTTCGTTTACTTTGACCGTGTATGATAATCAGCCGCCTACGGTAACTTGTCCTGCTGCGACTACGACCATCAACACCAATGCAGGGGCAAGTTGCGAGATCACCATTCCCGACTACGTAGCGCTGCTTAGCCCAACCGACAACTGCACGGCTTCGGGCAGTATTGTCGAAGCACAGACTATTCCGTCAGGGGCTTACGGAGTCAGCGGCGATGGTGCTACGGTAATAGTTAGCTATACCGCTACCGATACAGCTACATCGCCCAATACAACTACTTGCACCGTTACCATAACAGTTAACGACGACGATGCACCCACTGTAACCTGCCCTGCGACGACTGCCACCATCAACACCAATGCGGGAGCGAGTTGTCAAATCACTATCCCTAACTACGTGACGATGTTAAGCCCTACGGACAACTGCACTGCTTCGGGCAGTATTGTCGAAGCACAGACTATTCCGGCAGGGGCATATAATGTCAGTGGCGATGGAGCGACTGTGGTGGTGAACTACACGGCTACCGATGCAGCATCTCCTGCTAACACGACCACTTGCACGGTAACGATTACCGTCAACGACGACGATGCACCTACATTAACCTGCCCTAACCCCACATTGGTTTTGAACACCACCAGCAACAACGGTTGTGAGGTGATTATTCCCAACTTAGTGGCGATGGTTTCCAATGCTGCCGACAACTGCGGCTTGGCTGCTGTTCCGGTCACTCAAAGCATTGCGGCGGGGACTTATAGCGGCGCATCTGATAGCAATACCATTCCGGTAACGGTTACGGTAACTGATGCGGCATCTCCTGCCAACACGACTACTTGCAATTATACCTTTACCGTCAACGACGACGATGCACCTACGTTAACCTGCCCTAACCCCACATTGGTTTTGAACACCACCGGCAACAACGGTTGTGAGGTGATTATTCCCAACTTAGTGGCGATGGTTTCCAATGCTGCCGACAACTGCGGCTTGGCTGCTGTTCCGGTCACTCAAAGCATTGCGGCGGGGACTTATAGCGGCGCATCTGATAGCAATACCATTCCGGTAACGGTTACGGTAACTGATGCGGCATCTCCTGCCAACACGACTACTTGCAATTATACCTTTACCGTCAACGACGACGATGCACCTACGTTAACCTGCCCTAACCCCACATTGGTTTTGAACACCACCGGCAACAACGGTTGTGAGGTGATTATTCCCAACTTAGTGGCGATGGTTTCCAATGCTGCCGACAACTGCGGCTTGGCTGCTGTTCCGGTCACTCAAAGCATTGCGGCGGGGACTTATAGCGGCGCATCTGATAGCAATACCATTCCGGTAACGGTTACGGTAACTGATGCGGCATCTCCTGCCAACACGACCACTTGTAGCTATACTTTTACCGTCAACGACGACGATGCGCCTACGTTAACCTGCCCTACCCCCACATTGGTCTTGAACACCACGGGCAACAACGGTTGTGAGGTGATTATTCCCAACTTAGTGGCGATGGTTTCCGATGCTGCCGACAATTGCGGCTTGGCTGCTGTTCCGGTTACTCAAAGCATTGCGGCGGGGGCTTATAGCGGCGTTTCGGATGGCAATACCATTCCCGTAACCGTTACGGTAACAGATGCGGCAACTCCTGCCAATACAACCTCTTGCACGGTAACCTTTACCGTCAACGACGATGACCCACCGGTGGTTACCTGCCCATCGGCAACGACTGTCATCAACACCAATGCCGGGGCAAGTTGCGAAATAACCATTCCCAACTACGTAGCCCTGCTTAGCCCAACCGACAACTGCACGGCTTCGGGTAGCATTGTCGAAGCGCAAACAATTCCCGCAGGGGCTTACACAACGGGGGTCTATCACGGAGCGACGATTACTGTTCAATACACAGCCACCGACAGTGCAAATCCCACGAACTCCACTACTTGTACGGTGGTGATTACGGTGAACGATGACGATGCTCCGACTCTTGCTAATCCGGGAGACCAAATCCTGAATACCATCCTCAATACTTGTGCTGCTAATTACACTATCATAGACCCGATAACCGATAACTGCGTGGCTACATGGAGTTATACTTTGAATGGTGCTACAATAGGTTCGGCAACAGGCATTGCAGACGGTACCAACAGCAACGTGATTTCCTTTAACAAAGGGATGACCAACGTAGCCCTTTATGGAATAGATGCCGCTTCGAATACTGCACAAACCGTATGGTTTACCGTTACGGTGTTAGACAGCCAAGCTCCCACACTGACTTGTCCGGCTAATCAGTCGTTCAACAATATCGCCAACACTTGTGCTGCAACCTATACCTTGATTGACCCGATATATGATAACTGTCCCGGAGCTACTTGGGGTTTTGCTTTAAGCGGTGCAACGGTGAGTACCTCGACCGGCATTGCGGATGGGGTAAACATTAACAACGTTTCGTTTAACAAAGGAATAACCACCGTCATCTACAGCGGGATAGATGCATCGAGCAACTTGGCCACCACCTGCTCGTTTACCGTTTCCGTTACCGACAATCAACCGCCTACGTTTACCTGCCCAACTCCTTCGTTGGTGTTGAACACCACGGGCAACAATAACTGTGAGGTGTTGATACCTAACTTGGTGGCGATGGTGATAGCTTCCGATAACTGTGCTTTGGCGACCATTCCGGTGGTGCAAAGCATCCCTGCGGGTGCTTATACCGGCGTTTCGCATGGCAGTACTATTCCTGTCAGCCTAACGGTAACCGATGCGGTCAGCAATACGGCCGGTTGTACGGTTACCTTTACCGTGAACGACGACGATGCGCCGGTGATGACCTGTCCGAATAACATCGTTCAAGGTAATACCCTCAATACCTGCCAAGCGGCGGTAACATTTACCCTGCCTACTCCGACCGATAACTGTACCGGTGCAACGCTTTTGAGCAGTCATGCTTCGGGCAGCATTTTCAATGTCGGCACGACCACCGTTACCCTTACGGCAACGGATGGGGTGGACAATAGCACGACCTGTTCGTTTACCGTAACCGTTAACGATACGCAACGTCCGGTTGCTGTTTGTCCTACCAACATCTCGCAACCGGCAAGCCCGGGACAATGCTCTGCTGTGGTTACCTTTACCGTTCCCCCGGCATCGGATAACTGCACGGGTAATCCTTTGGAGTTTGCCGTTACGCCATCGGGCAGTAATTTTAATGTTGGCACGACTACGGTTCAGGTGATAGCATCGGATGCTGCCGGCAACACGGGCACTTGCAGCTTTACCGTTACCATTACGGATAATCAACCACCTGTTGCCCAATGCCCAACAAACATTACCCAAACCTTGGGGACGGGCATTTGCAGTACAGCGGTTACTTACTCTATACCCACCGCGTTTGACAATTGCGGAGCAGTTTCTGTTGCCGTTCCTGCATCGGGCAGCACGTTTAACCTCGGCACTTCTACCGTAACCGTAACCGCTACTGATGCGGCAAACCATACTTCTTCCTGTTCATTTACCGTAACCTTGAACGGAACGCAGCCGCCTACGGCTAACTGCCCGTTAAACATCACCCAACCGGTTAATGTTGGTCAATGCTTTGCGACTGTCAATTACGTACTCCCTGCTCCTTCCGATGATTGCGGAGCTACCTCGGTAGCTGTTCCTGCTTCGGGCAGTGGGTTCAACATTGGCACCACCACCGTGGTGGTTACGGCAACCGATGCTGTTAACAACACAGGCACTTGCTCGTTTACCGTTACCGTTCCCAATCCCGTTACTCCCTTGATTAACGGCACGCCCAACGGGTGCGGCATTGTTACCCTCATGGCAAGCGGCGGAAGCAGTTACTTGTGGAGTGGTGGAAATACGCCTAATCAGGCTCAAAATTCGTTTACCACAACCGGAACCTATACCGTTACTGTTACCAACAGCAGTGGCTGTACCAATACGGCAAGCGTGGCGGTTACGATAACCCCCGTTACAAACAATACCACATCGGTTACTGCTTGCAACAGTTATACATGGGCGGTGAACGGATTGACATATAATGCCACCGGCAGTTACAGCTACATGACCGGTTGCCATACCGAAACGCTTAATTTGACGATTAATTCGGGCAGCAACGCCTCGAATACCACTTATATGTTTGCTTGCACAGACTATACGTGGCCCGTAAACGGTCAGACTTATACCGCCACAGGCATTTACACCTATACCTTTGGCTGCCAAACGGAAATACTGAACCTGACCATCAACGAGGGGAACACGACTGTTGGAAATGTATCGGGCATCACAAGCAGTATCTGCGAAGGGGAAACCATTAGCACCACTGCGGACGGCGGCATCGATTACCAATGGAGCGGACCAAACGGATACACGGCTTCCGGGTATTTGTTGAACCGACCCAATGCAACATTGGACATGACGGGGCTTTATACGGTTACGATTAGTGCCGGCAACGGTTGTGGGGAGACAATTATTACCACATTAATCACCGTCAACCCTAAACCTGTGGCAAGCATCACGGGTGTCAACAATATCTGCATTGGCAATACCCTTAGCCTGACGGCAACGGGCGGTGCAACCTATCTTTGGAGTGGCCCGGGTGGATATACCAACAACGCCTCAACGATTACCCGAACTAATGCCACGGTCTTGATGAGCGGTACTTACCACGTTACCGTAACCAATGTCAATGGCTGTATCGGAACGGCAAGTATGCCTGTAACGGTCAACCCGGCACCGGTCGTAACTATTAGCGGAGCTACTTCGGTATGTACCGGCAGCATCATTAACCTAACCGCAACGGGCGGCGCAACGTATCAATGGGCAGGACCCGGTGGTTACACGGCTACGGGAGCCAACATGACCCGCACCGCAACCGCCGGCACAGGGGGCACATACAGTGTAACCGCAACCGATGCTAATGGATGTTCGGCAATCAAAGCAGTAACGGTAACGGTTGCTACTTCATCGGTATCGGCAAGCATCACAGGAACCCAAACCTATTGCGCCGGGACAACGATTACCCTAACCGCATCGGGCGGCGCGACTTACCAATGGAGCGGCCCCGGCGGGTTTGCGGCAACGGGTAATGTCTTGTCTATTCCCAACGCTACGCCTGCCATGGCCGGTACTTACGTGGTAACGGTTACCAATGCGGGAGGCTGCACGGCTTCCAACAGCAAGGTAATTACCGTATATGCCCTGCCCAACGCTGCTATCACCGGCAACGCCAATATCTGTGTAGGCAGCACGCTTATTCTCTCCGCATCGGGCGGCACTTCCTACGCATGGAGCGGTCCCGGCTTTAGTGCTACTGCTGCCAACATCAGCAGAGCCAATGCGACAGTGGCAATGAGCGGCACTTATACGGTAACTGTTACCGGTACGGGTGGTTGTAAATCCACTGCCAGTGTGATAGTGGTGGTTAATGCCAAACCGGTTGTAACTGTTACCGGCGCAACAAGCGTTTGTAGCGGCACGACCATCACCTTTACCGCCACCGGCGGCGGCAGTTATGCTTGGAGTGGCCCCGGAGGGTTTACCGCCAACACTGCAACGATGGAGCGACCAAGTGCCACCACCGCAATGGCCGGTTTATACAAAGTTACCGTTACCAATGCAGCGGGATGCACCACCACATCCAGTAAAAGCGTAACCGTTCAAGCCTCACCCAGTGCTGCTATCTCCGGTGTTTCGACTGTCTGCATGGGAGCTAACTTTTCTCAAACTGCCTCCGGCGGAACGAGCTATGCGTGGAGTTATCCAGACGGTCCTACCGCAAGTGGGGCAACGATTACCCGTGTTGGGGCAACTTTGCCGATGGGCGGCACGTACAACGTAACGGTTACCGGCAGCAACGGTTGTAAAACCACGGCAAGCAAGGTGATTGCGGTCAATAACTGCACGTCCAAGACCTCAGACGATGCTACGGAAACGGTATTATCGGCCTACCCCAATCCATCGGACGGTTTAACCACCATTGCCTTTACCGCCACCGCGACCGAAGAAGTATCGTTATCGGTCTTCAATGTCGAAGGCAAGGAAGTAGCGGTATTGTTTAACGGAACAACCGAGGCACATACCCTCTATGAGTTTGAGATAGACATGAGCCTGCTAACCCCCGGCACTTACTACGCTGTGTTGCATCCTGCCAATGGACAGATGCAGCAGATTAGGTTGATGGTGGTGCGTTAATGGTGAATGGTGAATGGTGAATGGTGAATTGGCAATAGTCAATGGTGAATAGGCAATAGTTAATTGGCAATAGGCAATAGTCAATTGACGATTTACGATTGGTTGATAAGAATTTGCGATTGACAATTCACCATTCACCATTCACAACAAATAATTGGGCAATTGGCAATTTATGATTGTCAATTGCCCTTTTGTTTTTCACCAATTTCTGAAACCATTGGGCGGTAAAATTCCCGTAGGGATATAATATCGGTAATCAATCATCCGCCAAATTTCACAATTCCGTAGGAATAGCACTTCGTTTTAGCAGGATGTTTCATGCCTACGGCATTTCGGTTTATTGGGTATGGACGAGTTACCGATATGACATGCCTAACGGCATTGGATGATGTGGGGATATTGGTTAGGATGAGTTTTGGGATTTCGGATTTTGGTTGGGATGGGGTGATGGGGCGTTGTTTTTTAAAATCAAAAAAGACAAATACGATTATGAGATACATTCGTTAGGTCAAATCGAAATCATAATCGATTCTGAGAGCTATTCGTAAGGTCAAATTGCAATCATAATCGATTATGATGCTAATGTGTCTTGTTTAATAGCTCTCATAATTGATTCTGATGCCAATTTGTCAAGCCCAAAAGCTCTAAAACTTGATTCTGATAGCAATTTGACTTAACGAATAGCTCTCAGAATCGATTATGATTGCAATTTGACTTAACGAATGGCTCTGAAAACGAAATTTTATGCTTTTGTGGCTTAACGAATACCTCTCGTAACGCATTATGATGCTAATTTGTCAATCCAAATAGCTTTTGTAATGCAGAATGATGTTAATTAGTCGAGTTGAATAGCTCTTGTATTGCTTTATTGTGCCAAAATGTTAACTCAAACAACATTCATAAAAAGGTATGAACATAACTCAAATAGTTAAATAGGTCTAAAAATTTGATTTTTCGACCTAATCGGATTAAAATTGACAATGATTACGGGTATTGTTTTACAAAACTGTTTATATTTGTATGACAATATCGGTTGTTGATATAGAACAGGCAGGGAAAACAAAGTATTCACCAATCAACATTTCCATTCATTATGGCAAAGCATATCGAAGTTGGTAAATTAGGCGAAAGAATAGCCGAACTTTATTTAAAAAATATAGGTTACAAGATATTACACACCAATTGGCGTTATGAAAAAGGCGAAATAGACATCATCGCACAAAAGCTGGATATACTGGTGTTTGTCGAGGTCAAAGCCCGAAAGACGAATTTCTTTGGATACCCCGAAGAATATGTGGACAAGAAAAAGCAGCGCATGATTGCAAAAACCTCGTTGGCCTATTGCGAGCAGCATTGCCCCGATTGCGAGGTGCAATTTGATGTCGTTTCAATTACCTTAGACCGATTTGGCGTGCCAAGCATTAAACATATCGAGGAAGCCTTTACCTTGTATGATGAACCGTAATTGCAGGGCAAAAAAGGATATAAAACCAAAAAATAACCACCTTCGGTGTCTAATCATCGCCCTGTTTTGGTGGTTTTGCAGCCCTTCCTTACAACGTCCCCTCATCATGGCACAACCTTCCCCGACCGAGTGGTATCAACAAACGGTCATCTATCAAATTTACCCGCGCTCGTTCAAAGACAGCAACGCCGATGGCATTGGCGACCTCAATGGCATCATCGAAAAGCTGGACTATCTCAAAGATTTAGGCGTTGAAACCTTGTGGATGTCACCGTTTTACGATAGTCCTCAACAGGATTTTGGTTACGACATCAGCGATTACTATTCCATTTCGCCCGACTACGGCACCATGGCAGACGTGGAACGGTTGATTGCCGAAGTCCACAAACGAGGCATGTACATAGTGTTTGATATGGTGATGAACCACACCTCCGACCAACACAAATGGTTTATTGAGTCGAAGGGCAGCCGCACCAATACCAAAGCCGATTGGTATATTTGGAAAGACGGAAACGGCAAGCAGCCGCCCAACAATTGGCATTCAATGTTGGCAGAAAAGGGCTGGCACTATGTCGAGTCTCGCAACCAATGGTATTACGCATCATTTCTGCCCTTTCAACCCGACCTGAATTATCGGAACGAAGAGGTCAAAAAAGCCATGTTCGACATCATTCGTTTTTGGTTAAATAAAGGCGTTGACGGGTTTCGGCTCGATATTTTTAACGCCATTATGAAGGATGCGGAGTTCAAAAACAACCCATTTAGCCCAAGGCTGTTGCCAAGCACCGCTAACCCCGATGGGCTGTTTCAAGCGCACCGGTACAACCTCAATCATCCCGATGGTTTTCACTTGGCGGAGGAATTGCGGCAGGTGATGGATGAATTTGACCACCCGAAACGGTTTACATTAGGTGAGGTTTTCGGGGCACATGCCACCATCAAGCAATATTTGGGGAATGGCACCAATGCGCTGCACCTTGTTTTTCAATTCGATTTATTGAGCTTCCATTTCAATGCCCCGTTTTTTGCGGAACAGATTTTGACCTACGAAACGGAATATCCGATGCCCTATTTACCAACGCTCGTCTTTGGTAATCACGATCAAAAGCGAAGCATCGGACGGTTGAACAACAACCCCGAAAAGGCAAAGCTGTTGGCATTGTTTCAGCTAACGGCAAGAGGTGTCCCGACCCTATACATGGGCGAAGAAATCGGGATGACCAATGGCGATATCCCGTTAAAGAAGGCTAAAGACCCGGTTGCAAAACGGTTAAGTTGGCTGCCGCAATGGTTGGTCAACCGCATTCCAACAGCATTGAACCGCGATGTGTGCCGCACCCCGATGCAATGGAACGGCGGTCAATATGCAGGGTTTTCGGATGCCCAACCTTGGTTGCCGGTCAATGCGGATAGGGGTTTGGTGAATGTCGAAACCCAACTATCCCAAACCGGTTCACTATTGGACACCTATCGAAAACTGCTCCAACTTCGGAAAAGCACCCCCGCACTCCATCGCGGAAGCATCTCCCTGATAAACGATTTACCAACCCAAATCCTCGCCTACCAACGCCGTTTGGAAGGGGAAATGCCCGTATCGGTCTATTTCAATTTTTCGGAAAAACATATACGCATACCCTGTCCGTTCCACGAATTGCAATTACACACCCAACCCGGCACGATATTGCTCGATGGTTGGTTAACCTTGCCCGCATGGGGTGGGGGAGTGGTGAAATAAGTCATTAAATTGTAGTCCCCCGGTTAATCAGTTATTACTCTCCACTCGAACTGATATTGCAATCAACATGTTTATCTCTAATGACATAATACTGCATTGCCAATCCCAAAGCACAAGACTACATTTAATACTTACTAACCATTAACCACTAAGCACTAAAGTACTACCTATGTTTGGTAAAAATCACCTAACTTTGCCGTTCTAAAATCCAACATTACTTATGGCGCAGGTAGAACTCATCATGCCCAAAATGGGCGAAAGTATTATGGAAGCCACTATTTTGAAATGGCTCAAAAACGATGGCGACGCTATCACCGAAGAAGAAGCCGTTTTGGAAATAGCCACCGATAAAGTAGATAGCGAAGTGCCCTCGCCCAACGCAGGGATCTTAATAAAAAAACTGTTTGCCGAGGGGGATGTCGTGCCGGTAGGTAAAGCCATTGCTTTGATAGAAACAGATGCCGAGGCATCAACGGGCAACGGAACTTCGCAAGAACCGGTATTGGCGACATCGGACAAGGTGGAAAGTACTACACCATCCATACAGAAAGCCGCTAACGTTCAACAACAAAAAACAGCGGTTGCCATAGCCGACAACCGTTTTTACTCTCCTTTAGTCCTCAATATTGCACGGCAGGAAGGGATTGACATGAGCGAATTGGCACAAATTGCGGGAACCGGCAACAACGACAGAGTTACCAAAAAAGACATCCTTCAATACGTTGAGCAAAGGCAACAACAGCCCATCATTTCTACACAACCTGATGTTAAGGCGCAGGAAAAAACGGTTACTCCAAGCATACAACAAAAACAAGCGACCACCATCACGCCACCCAAAGTGGAGTATGGCAGCAATGTGGAGATTATAGAAATGGACAGAATGAGGCGGCTTATTGCCGACCACATGGTTATGTCTAAATCCACCGCCCCGCACGTTACTTCTTTTGTAGAAGTGGACGTTACCAATTTGGTCAACTGGCGAAACAAGATTAAAGACCGCTTTCAACAGCGCGAAGGCGATAAAATATCGTTTACCCCCCTCCTCATCGAAGCGGCGGTCAAGGCTATTAAAGACTATCCTTTAATCAACTCATCGGTGGACGGCTACAACATCATCATCCGTAAAGACATCAATATAGGGATGGCTACTGCCACTCCTCAAGGCAACTTGATTGTGCCGGTGATTAAAAATGCCGACCTAATGAATCTTATCGGACTGACCAAAGCGGTCAACGATTTGGCTAATCGTGGTAAAGCCGGCAAGTTAAAACCCGACGAAGTTCAAGGAGGCACTTTTACCTTTACCAATGTGGGTACATTTGGCAGTTTAATGGGAACGCCTATTATTAGCCAACCCCAAGTGGCCATTTTAGCATCCGGCATCATCAAGAAAAAACCGGCTGTATTGGAAACGGAATATGGCGACATCATCGCCATCCGCCACATGATGATTATGTCTTTGTCTTATGACCACCGCATAATTGACGGAGCACTCGGAAGCACCTTCCTGAACAGGGTTGCAAAGTATCTTGAAAACTTCGACCCTAACCGCGAAATTTAAAATTAAGCATCTAAGACTATGAAACTGAATAATAAAGTGCTTTTAGCCCTATTGGGAGTGTTGGCTGCTATATTCCTTTACACCCAATATTCTGGTAATAAAGAAGGGACTTTTAAGAAAGACCTATTTGCAACAGACACTGCCAAAATTACCTCCATTACTATTTACCCCAATAAAACGCCCGGTAAGCAACTGACACTCAACCGTCAGGATGATGGTTGGAAGATGACCAATGACAGTATCACCAATACGGCAGTAGAACCTTCTTCCATCAAGTCAATGCTTTCTACCATTGCTCAACTTAGTGTCAAACGATTGGCAGCAGCCGGTAAAGACAAATGGGCAGAATACGAGATTGATGACAATGCCACAAGAGTGGTCGCCAAACAAGGGAGTAAAACAGTATTGGATATTTACATTGGAAAATTCAATGTCGGCCAGCCTCAAAATGCAGGCTCTGCGGATGAAAATTTCAATCCCAACCAAATGCAACGTCCCACCCTGACCACTTATATCAGGCTGCATAACGACGACAAAGTGTATGCTGTGGATGGTATGGTTGGTGCTCCTTTCAGCAAACAGCCTCCCACCTTTCAACCTAAAGTCTTTGAGGACACTCAAATCCTGACCCCCGATACGATTATCAGACAACCCATCAGCACTGAATAGCAAAAAGGCGAACCACTCGCTTAATACCTTACTTGCAAACTTCGCCCATCACTGCCCATGTTTAGTACCTACGAGCTTAAACAATTTGCCGAAAAGGTTGTGCCCAAAAAATACCTTCGTGTATGGGGGATGTATGCGCTTCGGGCAATTTCCATTTTATACACCGGCAACAAAGTAACCTGCCCCTGTTGTGGACATTCCTTTAGCAGTTTTGCATCTTATGGTTATGTAAAACGCCCCAATGTGCTTTGCCGTTGGTGCTTATCTTTGGAACGGCACAGGGGACTATGGCTTTACCTGCATCAATCCACAGACATTCTGCAACGCAAAGCCAAAGTGCTCCACTTTGCCCCCGAACATCAATTGCAGGAACTGTTTAAGAGCAACCCCAATTTGGATTACCTCAGTGCCGATTTGGACATGCCTACGGCGATGGTCAAAATGGATATTACCAACATCACCCTGCCCGACAATACCTTCGATGTCGTTATCTGCAACCATGTGTTAGAGCATGTGCCTGATGATAAAAAAGCCATGAGCGAACTATACCGCATCCTTAAACCGGGAGGTTGGGCAATCTTGCAAACCCCTATGAGCAACCTGCCTAATACTGTTGAAGACCTCACGATTACCGACCCGCGCGAACGGGAACGTTTGTTTGGTCAAGACGACCATGTCCGTACTTATGGGATGGATAAAAAGAACCGGTTAGAAGCGGCAGGATTTAGGGTTGAACTCAACCACTTTTTGTTTGAATTACCCCAAGCAGAAATTGACCGCTACGCCATTTCGCGCGAGGATATTTGGATAGCCCATAAGGATTGAGCGATAAGCCTTCACAACGAAAAGTGCAACAGAATGGTCTATTTGCGGTGATTATTTTGTCAGACTGATACCCATATCAAAGACAATATCAATGGCACTGTTCACCTTGACCGCCCCAAAAAACACTTCCGGCGGTTTGATGCCGAAGTCCACCATATTGAGTCGCTTTTGCCCTTTAACAAATAAGCGATGAGCAGCTTCTTTCCTAACTTCTACATTTATCCAATAGTACTTGGATTTCCCGTTCATGCTGATTTGGGTATAAACTTTTGCCGTGGTTAGATTATCTTCAACACATTCGTCCAATACAAAACAGTCTTCTTCAACCTGTACTTTTAGCAGTTCGACCTTTATTTTGGGATAGGTCTGTGCATTCAATGCCTTTTGCATGTCCGAGTTCATTTTCTTGTTTCCGCAATCCAACGCAGCAATCTCTAAGGGAAGGCTGGTAGCGGTAAACTCTAAAATATCCGATAACGAATTGCGTAAAGAAAAACTCTGTGGACGATATGCTTCTTTGCACTTGCACGAAAACGAACTGACATTGGTGGTGCCGTTTAATTGAAGCACACTATTTTTGTCAATGACAAATTTACTGACATTGCCAATGTTTCCACCGGAAACAATGCTCAAAGCAACTTGGCTTTGACCAATTTGCCAAGAGGCGACAAACACTAAATAGAGAAATAACAATTTGCGCATGATGGGGATTGTTCCGGGTAAGTCGTTAGGTTTATTAAAGAGCACGTTGTTATATCCAATCAGACACTATATTAAAAGCAGGCAAGAGACCGTTTATTGCCCCTCACCTGCCTTTGCTCCCATTTAATGGGAAATTCGAAAAAAGTTCGTCCGTGTAGTGATTTGAATAATTTTTAAATTTTAGAAACCGATTACGCCTTCAACCATGATGCCGTTAAATTTGGCGTTGCTTCGAAGATCGGCAGCCGGGAAATCGTTGTAGTTTTGGGTAACATATTCCACTTTAGCCAAAACGTTTTTCGTAATAAATGCACCGACAGATGCTTGAATGCGGTCAATGCTGATATCGCTTACAGTGCCCGATGCCAAGTGTTCTGCATTTAATTTGCAATAGCGACCACCTACATAAAACTGCTCACTTTTACCAAAACGGTAAAGCAATTCACCGGCTAATTGAGTAACATTGCGGGTATCGGTTTCATTGTTAGCGCGTCCGCTTGCCATTTCGTAAGTCCCGAACAACTCGGCACCTTTGTATTTAAGAAACACGTTGCCCATAATCGCAGTTACTTTATCTCTAAAGCCGGGATTATATCGTCCGGAGGTAAAATTAGTTTGTGTCGTGGCACCTTTAGGCTCTACAACTAAGTAATAACGAGAACCGGTGCGGTCGCCTCCATAAAGCGTATTGCTTACAGAACTTGCGGTGTAATAGACCGATGCTGTTGCACGTGCTCTAAAGTCTTCGTTAATCTGTTTGTCGTATCCCAACTTGCCAATTACAGAAGGGCTTCTTTTGGCTTTATCATCTTGGGGCGTAACAACAGGTTCAGAAATATCTCCTTTAATCTCGCCACCGGTCATCGAAAACACGCCTAACAGTCCCATTTTAGATTGGTAAATCACTTCCCCGCCGATTTCGGTGGTAAAGGCATCCATAATATAATTGCCTACAAACGGATTCCACATTGCATTTCCGTTGTCGCTTCTACGAAAATGAGCATCGCCGTAATTGATTTCAAAATGACCAAATTTAAAGGTCAAATTTTCCATCATTTTATCAACAAACTCGCTTTTCAAAAACAGTGCTTTGTCTATTTGTAAGTAACCCCCTTTCACCCATGCCTCGGGGTGATGACGAGCAGAGAGATAGGTTACCAAACTAACAGAGATGCCTTCTTGCAATTGAGCATCAATATTGAGGTTTGCGGTGGCAAGGTTAAAACCCGGCTTAATGGCAATCAACAAAGTATCTTGATCCGACTCATGGCTCAACCCTTGGAACTGTTGAGCAAAATGCCCGCCAATCCGCACTTTAAAACCTGTTTCCTCAACCCTTGGTTGTTTGGGTGTTTCAAACACATGTACCCCGCGTTGATCGTAAGGACGATAATACTGTATGTCGTTTTGTCCGTACAACGCAACAGAAAAGAAATAAATAACTAGAGTAAGCGCAACACGCACGCTTTGCATAATTGTCTTCATAGTGCAATCAGTTAGAGTTTAAAATATGGTTAATGAATTTTACTTTGAAAAAGTGGTCGAAAACGTTACCGTAACATCATCACCGGTTTTCATGGCACCAAACATAAATGAAGGGGGCTTTACATTAAAATCGGTCATCTTAATTTTTTTCGAGCCGTTAAATACCAAATCGCCGTTGGATTTTTTCTTGCCGGTTACGTTCAAGTCCACCAATTTGGTAGTTCCTGCAATGCTTAAGTTTCCGGTTACGGAGGCGGTAAAATCGGTATTGCTGCCTTTTATGGTGTTTACCTTCGTCATTTGGAAGGATATTTTAGGATGTGTCTTAGCTTTTAAAGCACTATAAATATTGTTATCCATCGTTGAGCCTTTTTCGCTCTTAATAGCATTCACTTCTATCGCTACGGATACATTTTTCAAGGCAGTAGCTATATCATTCGTTCCAAAATTTACACTTCCCGATACTTTATTGGCATCAGCACTCCAATCGTGTAAGGAGGAAGTGCCTTCAATTTTTAAGGTGCTACTTTTGAGCTTATAACTTTCTTGAGCTACTGCTACGAAAGTAACGCCCATCCATACAATTAACAAAAACAATTTTTTCATCTCTTTTTTTTTACAAAGGTACTATACGAATAACCGCCTATCAATGACATAAGTCACTGTATGAACAGACAATAGTCCTTAAAGTTATAGTTTGGCAAAAAATAATTAAAAAATGAGGTAATAAATACTCAAATTCTTGCCATAATAAATATAAAGATACGAGTTTAGTCGTTTCATAAAGGTTGACCCACATAAATGACGGAACAAGACGGCAAACAAATAAAAAAGCGGCAACTCCTTGATGAAAGGAATTGCCGCTTTTTGCTCGTATTATTCTGATACGCTAACCTACGTTTTGCGTTTTTTCTTTTTAGCCGCGGGGAAGAGTACGTTATTCAAGATGAGGCGATAACCGGGGGAGTTGGGGTATAGACTGACATCTGTTTCGGGTTCACCTACTAAGTGCTGATAGTCTTCGGGGTCGTGTCCGCCATAAAAAGTCCAAAACCCTTGACCAAACTCATTGTGGATATAGCGAACTTCTGCCGCAGCTTTGTTTTCACCCATGACAAGCAGGTCTGATTTTACATTTTTTTTCAAAAAGGCAGTCGTTTGACCCATGAATCCCTTTACCGTTTGAGTGTGATTTTGGGTAAGCATGGTAGGAACAGGATCCCATTTGGCGGAGAACTCAAATAGGGTGAAATAGTCCATATTTTTGGGTACGTTTCGGATTTGAGTGGCATCAATATCGGAAAACTCGTATTCATAAGGGTTCGTACTTAGCTTAAAATCTTTGAAAGCAAAAGTCTTTGAAAAATCTAGTTTTTGTTGTGCGCCCGGGTCGGGAGCATCTCCGTCAAACATACGGTCACATATATCTACTCCATCGGCAGCCAATGCTATATCGAAGGAGTCGGTGGCCGAACACATGGCAAACATAAAGCCCCCTCCTGCCACATATTGCTTAATCTTTTTCACCACAGCCAATTTCATTTGAGAGACCTTATTATAGCCTAGTTGTTTGGCTTTTGCTTCTTCATACTTCACCTGATCTAAATACCAAGCTTGAGTTCGGTAGGAGGCGTAGAATCGGCCATATTGTCCGGTAAAATCTTCGTGGTGCAAATGTAGCCAATCGTATTTGGTTAGTTTTTCATCAAGAACCTCGTCATCGTAAATTTTGTCAAAAGGAATTTCGGCATATTCCAAAACGATGGTAACCGCATCATCCCAAGGTAAGGAGGGATGGTGCGGCTTATCGCTTGGCGTATAAACCGCTATTTTGGGTACTTTTTCTAATTTTACCATGTCCATATTCACCTCGGGATTGGCTATTTCCTGCAAGATTGCTGTATATTGAACATCGGGCAGTAAATCATAGCTTACTCCTCTGATACGGCAAGTTGCTTCCAATTTTTCGTTGTATCTAAATGCGAAACTCCCTCCCCTATAATTGAGCAGCCAATCAACTTCTACATTGTTTTGTAGAGCAAAATAGGCTACGCCGTAAGCTTTCAAATGATTTTTCTGCTTCTCGTCCATATAAATGAGCACATAAGAGGCTTGCATCTTGACTGCAAACAGCATAAACAAAGTAAGGAGCAATATTTTTCTCATGATGAAGTTGTTTTAGTTAGGGTTAGATTTGGTTATCCCGATATTGATTGGTTTTACTTAGAACCTGTAAACGATAAAAACTGTTCAAACAAATGAAAATTGCCTAACAGGTAGCGTATCAAAATCCTTTTAACCTTTTTTAGCAAACAATTAATTTTATACTTATGAAACATATCTTTTTAACAGCACTACTTTTTTCAACTGTTTCCATATTTCTGTCTGCCAATGCTTTTGCACAATACCGTAGTGCAGATGTTATACAAGCCGAACGCCTTCAAAAACTCAATGAATCGAAAGTTCGTTCGACAACAGAGAGCTTTACCTATCAGTGCAACATGTATGACAACGTTACGGTTTACTTTGTGATGCCCAATGACGAAATTTTACAAACCGATGCAGAAGGTAAAATCAGCTTAGTAGGCTTTAAAGATCGCCCACCGCTTGGACGGGAAAAAGAATTTTCCTTTATGCTTTCCATTGTCACCGAGCCGCCTATTACCTACGCTGTTGACCAATATGGGCAGATTTGGCAAAACAAATACCCGTATAAAGAAATCGTAGGCACTGCGGAAAAGGCGAAATAGCAACCCCTTTTACGATTTATGTCTAAAGTCTTGTGTCTTTTGTCTTACGTCTTAAGTCTAAACCCTAATTTAGATGTTGTTTTAAAAACTGCTCCATTGCTTCGTAAAACTCAAACTTGTTTTCTTGGTTGTGGAAGCCATGCCCTTCGTTTTCTTTGACCAAGTACTGCACTTCAACGCCTTTGTTTCTCAACGCATTGACTATTTGGTCTGCTTCATTAATGTTTACACGGGGATCTTTCGCTCCTTGTGCAACAAATAGTGGGGCTTTGATATTTTGCACATGAAAAACGGGTGAAGTTTCAGTCAATTGCTCTTTATCGGTTTCCGGGTGGCCGACCATTTCGTACATCATGTTTAAAAATGGTTTCCAATACGGAGGTATAGTATTGAGGAAGGTAAACAAATTGGACACACCAACAAAATCAATACCGCAGGCATAAAGGTCAGGAGTAAAGGTCAATCCGGCAAGTACGGCATATCCGCCATAACTTCCTCCATAAATGGCAATACGTTTAGGATCTGCAATGCCTTGGTCTATGAGCCATTGAACCCCATCGCTAATGTCGTTTTGCATGGTTTTACCCCATTGCTTAAAAGAGGCTTCCCAAAATGCTCGTCCATAACCGGTTGAACCCCTAAAGTTCATTTGCAAGACGGCATAACCTCTGCTGGCCAGAAACTGCACCTCCGGGCTAAATCCCCAAACATCTCTATGCCAAGGACCTCCGTGTGGATTGACTACAACCGGCAGGTTTTTAGGTTCTACCCCTTTGGGTAAAGTGAGGTAGCCATGTATCGTCAGCCCATCTTGTGAGGTGTAAGAAATGGGTTTCATTTCACAAAGCTCGTCCTGATTGAGCCACTCTCCTATTTGTGCAAGTTTAGTAAGGCTGTCATTCGTTTTGTTGTAAAGGTAGTATGTGCCGTAGTTGCGGTCAGAAGTGGCAGCTACAATAAACGATTGCTCTTCTTTATCGGCATCAACTACGTAAGCACGTCCGTTCAAGCGTTCTTCTAAGTGCTTTTGAAGTTGCGCTCGTTCTTCGTCAAAGAAAGTATATTCTAATGCCCAAGTAATAAAGGAAGCCCCGAGCAGTTTTTTTTGCTTGTAGGAGTAAATCACCGATGCCACATCCACATCGGGATGAGCATATAGTTCTTCCATCTCTTTACCATTGGCTATATCGAAAACAATTAAAGCCGATTTGTCTCTGCCGATATTGGAAACGGCGTATAGATAGCGATTATCGGGGGTAAACATTTGAGGCGATAAAGACTGCCTGAAATTGGTGGTGAGGATACTTCTGAAAGGTTCATTTTCTGTATCTCGGTAGAGCAGATGATGGTTTACCCCATCATCAGAAGCAATCGCCACCCTGATTTGCCCGTTGTGGTCGGTTACCCACTCTGCAATATTGCCCGGATTTTCTGCTGCCATGCTGAGTTCTCCGGTAGAGGTGTTTAATCTATAAACATCAAAAATTTCGGGTTGTCGTTTATTGAGCGCAATCAATACTTCTTCCTCTTTGTCGGGCAGTTCGTCTATTAATTTGGCAACCACATTGCCAAAAGGGGTAACATCTCGGTTGTTGCTGCCATCTATTCCAACAGTAAAAAGGTGAAAATTTTCATCCCCGCCACTGTCTTTAAAATACATGAGCGTTTGATTGTTCGCCCAAAAGTACCCCGATATATTGCGATCGGTTTCAGAGGTGATGCGTTTAAACTCACCGCCATTAACCGGTTGAACAAAAATATTCATCCGGTGCTCATAAGGAGCCATGAAAGAAATATAACCGCCATCGGGAGATATTTTGAAGGCTACTTTTTCGGGATTTCGAAAAAAATCGCGCAACGGAATACGAGATACCCTATTGTTTTGTGTCATATTTGTGATTGTTTACAGTATTTGCTTGAATGCCTTATTTAGTTGAATACAAAGCTTGAAATATTACATGCCCAATAATGCTGTGTTCATTTTTACCTACCCGCTTCATACGTTTAAGAGGTAAGTGCAAGGCTGATGACCTCCTTCATTTCCTTTACAAAATGGAAGTTCACCCCTTTAATATATTCGGGGTCTATTTCGTTGACATCTTTTTGATTTGCTTGGCTAAGGATAATGTCCACAATACCTGCCCGTTTGGCGGCCAACATTTTTTCTTTAATACCGCCGACGGGCAGCACTTTCCCGCGAAGGGTAATTTCGCCGGTCATCGCCATAAAGGGTTTCACCTTCTTTTTAGTAAATGCAGAGGTCAATGCTGTCAACATAGCCACGCCTGCCGAAGGCCCATCTTTAGGAATAGCTCCTTCGGGTACGTGGACATGAATGTCTGTATTATCAAAAATATCTGGATCTAATTGTAGCGATTCGGCATGTGCTTTAATATAACTGAGTGCGGTGGTAACCGATTCTTTCATCACATCGCCCAAGTTGCCGGTTAGCGTGAGTTTACCTTTGCCCTTGCTCAGAATACACTCTATAAAAAGAATGTCGCCACCGGTTTGTGTCCATGCCAACCCTACCGTAACGCCGGGCGGGTTGTCATTTTGATACATATCGCGATCGTAAATGCGCGCTCCTAAAATGCGCTCGACATCATCGAGCACTAACCGTGGCGTATATTCTTCTTCCATCGCCACCATTTTGGCTACTGAGCGCATCAATGCGGCTATTTTTCTTTCCAACTCGCGAACGCCCGACTCTCTGGTATATTCGTTGATTAGTTTGGTCAGTACAGCGGGAGTAATGGTGATGTCCTTATTATTTAGTCCGTGTTCCAATCGCTGTTTAGGAATAAGGTGTTTTTTGGCGATTTCGATTTTCTCCTCGATTGAATAACCGGTGATTTCTATGATTTCCATCCGGTCTAATAGTGCCGGGTGCATATTGGACAAAGAATTGGCAGTCGCAATGAACAACACTTTAGAGAGGTCGTATTCTTGCTCCAAGTAATTATCATAGAAAGTGCTGTTTTGCTCGGGGTCTAAAACTTCTAAGAGAGCCGAAGAAGGGTCGCCTCTAAAATCGTTGCCTACTTTATCTATTTCATCTAAGATAAAGAGCGGGTTTGAGGATTTAGTTTTTCTAATAGACTGAATGATGCGCCCGGGCATTGCTCCGATATAGGTACGCCGATGCCCACGAATTTCGGCCTCGTCATGCAATCCACCCAACGACATCCGAACATATTTCCGTTTTAGGGCTTTGGCAATGCTTTTTCCCAAAGAAGTTTTACCAACGCCGGGAGGTCCTACGAAGCAAAGGATGGGCGATTTCATATCGCCTTTCAGTTTGAGTACTGCCAAGTACTCCAAGATGCGTTTTTTTACTTTTTCTAAGCCGTGATGGTCTTTGTCTAAAATTTGCCGGCTGCGTTTAAGGTCAAAATTATCGGGCGTGAACTCATTCCAGGGAAGGTCTAACAACAGTTCAAGGTAGTTCACGGTCAACCCGTATTCGGGAAGGGCGGGGTTCATACGTTGAAGCCGTTTCAATTCTTTATTGAAGGTTTCGCTGACTTCTTTTGACCACTTTTTCTTGGCGGCTTTGCGTTTGTATTCGTCAATATCGCCTTCATAGTTTTCGTTGCCCAACTCTTCCTGAATTGTTTTTAGCTGTTGGTGCAAGAAGTAGTCGCGCTGTTGCTTGTCAATATCTGTCCGTACTTTTGATTGTATTTGACTTTTCAACTCGGCCATTTGATATTCCGTGTTTAAGTAACGCAACACCTGTATGGCTCGTTTTTTGGGGTCTTCGATAGAAAGTAATTCTTGCTTTTCCGAAATTCCTATATTGAGGTTTGAAGCTATGAAATAGATAAGGAAATCGGGCTTGTCAATATTGCGCAAAATAGCACCTGCCTCAGTAGGAATATTGGGCGACATGCTGATGATTTGCCCCGACAAGTCTTTGATAGTCGAAATAAGCGCATCAAATTCCGGGTCATCGGGTGGTTCGACATCGGGCAACAGTTTGATGCGAGCGCGCATAAACGGGCCTTCGTTTATAATCTCTTCGACCACAAATTTGGAACGGCCTTGCAATATAACGGTCGTGCCACTATCGGGCATTTTAAGGAGCTTTACAATACGGGCAATCGTGCCTGTTTGATAAAGGTCGCCGGGTTCAGGCTCTTCAACGGATGATTCTCTTTGCGCCAACACGGCAATAAACTTATCGCCTGCATTAGCCGATTTTACCGCACGCATAGATTTCTCGCGCCCAACGGTGATAGGTATGACCACTTCGGGAAACAATACGGTATTGCGTAACGGTAATATCGGCAAAATATCATTATACTTATCAGGGTTTTCCGACTCATCTTCGCTCTCCCCTTCACTAAAAGATAACAAGGGCAAAAATTCAATATCTTCGTCAATCATCGGAAACATTTTTAGTTCCTCAAACATGCAATAAGTATTAGGTGAATTGAAGTGATATTTTTTGAGAAGTAGGTGTTCATCTTAAAACGCTCTAGCCCGCCTATCCGATTTTACCAATATAAGCATTTCCGATACAACACAAATCAATAACTGTATATTGTAAAACCAATTTTTAAAAGGGCGTATTGAAAAACATTTTAAACCGCGTAGAGTTCTGCCGCTTCGTTTTTTTGCTTCGTTTGCTTGAACTTGCAAAGGTAAAACAAAAACATTTCTAATTAGGAAAAAGCCAAAACAGTCTATCGGATTCTAACCAATTATAACTATGGATTGAGATACAGTGTAGAGACAAGTCATGCCTTGTCTCTACACGCCTTGTCTCTACTAAATCAATTTATTTCTCTCCATATTTTCAATCGAAAAATTATATGCAATTCCCTTCCTCTTTCATTCTTTCCAATCTTTTACATAACGACAAAATTGAACTATTCCCCGCTCAATAATGTTGCTCAAAAAAAATAAAAGCGTTGCCTATATTGTGCAATGAACGACATTGCATAACATCGGCGTTGAAAGTCCGGTAAACCCCTCTGAGGAATTATGAAATATTTTGACAAAGACAAACATAAAACCGATCTGTATCCAAAGGATTTGTTTCAGAAATTAGAGTTTGACAAAGTTCAGGACTTAGTCGCTAACAAATGTCTTAGCCCAATGGGTAAAGAGTTATGTGCCAAAATGTCCTTATTGGCCAATCCTGACGAAATTCAAAAGCACCTTCAACAGACACACGATTTTAAGCAATTGCTTTCATTTGAGGAACAAGGTTTTCCTTCAGAAAACTACCTTGACCTTCACGAAGAAATCACGTTGTTGGGTATTGAAAATTCAGTGCTAACCGAACACCAATTCTTCCGAATTGCAAGGGTTTTGCAGACCATTGAAGAAATAGTACGCCTTTTTTCCGGTGCTCAAAACGAACGCCGTCAAAAGTATCCCGCATTGTATGAAATTATAGCTCCGCTCGGATTGAGCAAAGAACTTGTCCACCAAATTAAATTGGTACTCGATGATAATGGCAAAGTTCGCTCGGACGCTTCCAAAGAATTACAGCAGATAAAGCGAGGCATTACCGCTTGTTATACCGATTTGGAACGCAAGTTTAACGCCATCATCAACGAATATAAGAAGAATGGATGGTTGACCGATAGTGCCGAAAGTATTCGAAACGGGAGGCGTGTTTTGTCGGTTCCTGCCGAGCATAAGCGAAAGGTAAAAGGCATTATTCACGATGAATCGAGCACCGGCAGTACGACTTTTATCGAACCGGAAGCAACCGTTTACATCAGCAACGAAATTATAGAATTGCAACAAGCCGAAAAACGCGAAATCTATCGCATTCTGCGAAACCTGACCCAGCAAACCCGCCCCCACCTTCACACCCTTAAACAATACCGGCAAATCCTAAGTGTATTGGATTTCGTGCGGGCAAAAGCACTTTTTGCCATAGACCTCAATGCGGTCATGCCTCGTTTATCTACGGATAAAAGTGTGGAAATTTTTAACGCCCGACACCCGTTGCTTTACCTCAAAAACAAAACCCTTAAGAAAACGACCGTACCGCTTTCTTTCTCTTTGTCCATAGCGGAACGTATTTTGGTCGTGAGCGGACCAAATGCCGGTGGTAAATCGGTCATGCTTAAAACAGTCGGATTGCTACAAGTCATGCTTCAAGCAGGCATGTTAGTCCCTGCCGATGACCATTCCTTGTTTACCATATTCCGAAACTTGTTTGTTGACATTGGAGACGAGCAATCTATCGAGAACGACCTTAGTACTTATAGTTCTCGCCTTAGAAACATGCGCTACTTCACCGAACATGCCAATGCCAAAACCCTTTTGCTGATTGACGAATTTGGTTCGGGTACTGACCCCGCTTTGGGTGGAGCAATTGCAGAAGCCTTATTGGAATACCTCAATAAGAAGTTTTGCTATGCCATCATTACCACTCACTACTCTAATATAAAGGTATATGCCACTAGCACACCGGGTATTTTTAACGGCTGTATGTTGTTCGATCATGCCACGCTTTCCCCGCTCTATAAATTAGATGTGGGTAAACCCGGGAGTTCTTTTGCCTTTGAGTTGGCGGTAAAAAGCGGACTTGCCGATGTGATTATCCAAAATGCAAAATCGAAGGTGGACGTTTCCTACAAAGAGTTTGACGAACTGCTCAGTAATTTGCAGCGCGACAAACAAGCGGTGAACGAAAGCGAGCGAATTCTTGCCAAAAAGGATGCTCAAATCA
The DNA here is from genome assembly GCA_937907475.1 of uncultured Bacteroidota bacterium. Taxonomy (GTDB): domain Bacteria; phylum Bacteroidota; class Bacteroidia; order Chitinophagales; family UBA2359; genus UBA2359. The sequence goes on from CALCIK010000184.1 coordinate 42,296, forward strand.
CTAAACTGTTGGAGGAATACACCCAAAAAAGCCAAGCCTTAGAACAAAACCGCAAAAAAATCATCCTCGAAGCCCAACAACAAGCCTTGACCTTTTTAGAAGATGCCAACCGCAAGTTTGAAAACATGGTGCGGGAGTGGAACGAAAACAAAGGCGAAAAAACGGTTATCAAAAAGATAAAAGCCGAGATTGAAGAAGACAAAGCCAAACTAAGCGAAACAGTGGAAGCCCTAAAAGATATTATCTACTTCCGAAAATCGAATAAGCCGGTAGAAGTAGGAGTTTTTGTTCAGCTTAGAGGGGGCACAGAAGTCGGCAAAGTGATGGAACTACGCAAAAACACCGCTATTGTCCAATTTGACTTACTCAAAACCCATATCAACATCAAAGAATTGGAGGTAGTAGAACTCGAAGAACAAAAACCTGACAATACGCCCGGGCGCATCAACCTCTACAATACTTTGCAAGCCAAAAGCGAGTTCAAAAACAATATAGACCTGCGCGGAATGAGACGAGAAGAAGCCATTCAGGCTGTGGAAGAGATGTTAGACCGTGCCATGATGTTGGGTGTGGGCGAGGTAAAAATCATTCACGGTGTTGGGGATGGCATTTTGCGGCGAGCTATCAGGGATTTACTCAAAGGTTACAAAACCGTGAAATCTGTTTTGGACGAAGAGCCTCAATACGGTGGTTCGGGGGTTAGTATTGTGGAGTTGGTCTAATACCCATTTTTGTTGGATTGTAGTTGTTCTTGCCATCTTTGGTGAACCAAGTACTACCTTGGATAGTTTGTATTTAGTACCTCTCTATTATATGTTTTTAGGAACGGAAACAAAGTTTCACCTTAGCCAATTACCCATCACCTTCATGGTTTTTAGAAACTACAACGCTAAGAGGCTGTCTGAAAAGTTCTCTTTTTTTTATTATCATGTATTTCCCTAAATAGTATTTGATTTGTAGCAAACTTTGCGGTCTTCTCTGTAACATATTAAACGCAAAGTAGCGCAAAGTTAACCGCAAAGTAGCGCAAAGTTTTCTTTGCGTTACTTTGCGAAATACTTTGCGAAACTCTGCGGTAAAATGATAACCGCTTAGTCGAAAAGCCTATTTGAATTTGTACCCGATTCCCTGTTCATAGAAATTTAACCCCATCCAAAACATGAAAGAACAAGAAAATATTCCTGCTTCCAAAGTAGAGCGAGCCACCCGTTTTGTCAAAGCAGGATTGAAAGTGGGTTCCAACTACGTTAAACACTATACTCAAAAAGCACTGAACCAAGACGTATCCAAAGAAGACTTAGACCGCGCCAATGCAGGCGATATATACGAAACCCTCAGCGAACTCAAAGGGAGTGCGCTCAAAGTCGCTCAAATGCTCAGTATGGAGCGCAACCTCTTGCCCGATGCCTATTCCGATATCTTTTCAATGGCACAACACAGTGCTCCTCCCTTGTCGGGCCCTTTAATTGTAAAAACGTTTAAACAGTACATTCAACAAACACCTCAAGAACTGTTTGACGAGTTTGACATGCAGGCAAGTCATGCCGCTTCTATCGGTCAAGTTCACCGAGCGGTTAAAAATGGAGTAGAACTGGCGGTGAAAATTCAATATCCGGGCGTGGCAGATAGTGTAAAATCTGACCTTAAGCTGGTAAAGCCGTTTGCCCTGCGTCTGCTGAACATGAAGGAAAAGGACGTGAAAATCTTTTTTGACGAAGTGGAGGTCAAACTGCTCGAAGAAACCGATTACGACTTGGAGTTAAAAAACTCAGTTGCTATCAGCAGCAGATGCAGTCATTTAGAAAACCTGAAATTTGCCCACTACTACCCCGAATATTCTTCTAAGCGCATTTTAACCATGAGTTGGCTAAATGGCATTCCATTGGGCGAGTTTATTAAAAACAACCCAACTCAAGAGATGCGCAATAAGGTAGGGCAGGCTTTATGGGATTTTTACAGCTATCAGATGCACGCCTTACGAATTACCCATGCCGACCCTCATCCGGGCAACTTTTTAATACAACCCGATGGCACCGTTGCTGTGATTGACTTTGGCTGTGTAAAAGAAATCCCAGAAGAACTCTATCATCCCTATTTTGATGTGGCCAATCCCGACATCATGAGCAATCCCGAAGAATTGGAAAAGCGGTTTATTGCCCTCAGTATGATATATCCAGAAGATACACAAGCCGAAAAAGATTTCTTTATCCCTGTATTCAAGAACATGATTGGCATGTTAGGTGCCCCGCTCCAATATCCCGTATTTGATTTTGCCGATGATGCTTTTTTCAAAAAGGTGTATGAATATGGCGAGCAAATAGCCCGTATGCCCGAAATACGCAACTCGGGCAAACCGCGCGGATCACAACATGTGTTGTATATCAATCGCACTTTCTTTGGCTTATACAAGTTGCTCAACAACCTCAAAGCAACTGTTACTACCCGGCTTCTGTTTGAATAAGCAATATCCCGATTCACAATCCCTTTAAAACCCAATCCTCTATTTTGTCTTAAAACGGAGTTGCTTTACTGTTTTTCAGCTTATACCACCGGCTAAGACGGAAGGATTCTTCCCAAGCATTTGCAGTAGCATTTAAACGAAAAACAATGGTAACATTTTCGGTGTCCACCTGCTTAAAAAACTCAGTGCCGTCCATCGTGGCATAAATACCATTACCGCTTTCGGCTTGATATGGGGGCAGATTTTTAAAAGCGGTTTTGCTCATTGTGCCCTTATATTGCCAGTTAGCACCGGCATCGGAAGTACTCCACACAAAATTAGTTTCGTCCTCACAGTTGTAAACAACTGTGCCGAATTTCAAATCGTTCATGCGCAAATAGGCAGGAACGCAATAGTGTTCGTTTTTGGGAATTTCGCCAACTTCCTTCCATGTACGCCCGCTATTATCCGTTCTATATAATGTCAGCACACCGGGACCTTCGACAAAGCCCATTGTGATTAAAAATGCCGTTTTATCGTCTATAAATTCTAAATAGTCGATGCCATATCCGTACTCTCCTTTAAATACTTCTGCCCAATTTTTACCTCCGTCTTCGGTTCGCAACAACAGTGTTTGACCATACATGTCCCCTTTTATTTTTATTTGCCCATGAAACAATAACTCTTGATTGTTTATCGGGAAAATGTTGCCTTGCATTTCTACTGTATCAGTCGGATAGGGCAATGAGAATTCTTCTATTGGGTTTGTAAAGGCAACCGTAGAGATGACGAGGTTGGGCGTATTGCCTTGAGGCACTCCTTGCCTTTGTTCGATTAGTAATTCAACCGATGCAAGGGCTATCTCTTTAATAAATGCCCCTTTAAAACCGGCAGCTTTAGCCGCACGAAGCGGTTCTTCGGTAGCTTTTCGACTTGGGAAAGAGCCAATAAAGACCTTGGTAGTTTTTGCAGTCTTTTCGGTATAGATATTACCAATACTGACAAGCCCCAAAATTTCATTCATGCGCACTTTGTTAGAAAAAACGCCGACTTGAACCATATAAGCCTTTGATTGGTCATTTTTTCGCGAAGGAGGCGTAGGTTCTGCCACCGGTTTAGGAGCATTGCTCCCGTTTTTCATGTCTATCGAATCATAGATTGTCGGGACGTTGCTCGAATTTCGCTCCACGATAAAGGCATCGGGAAATCCTTTTAGTTTTACCTCCTTCAATGCCTTTTCGGCATCGGTGCGGGCAGCAAATTGCCCTAGTAAATACCTTTGCAGGTTTTTTCCGGTTTTTTCGATGTAAACAGCCCCGAAACTTTTTACCTGTTCCAGTTGTTCGGCCGGGGTTTTTGAAAACGCCCCCAATTGAACAAAAAAGACCGTTTCTTTTTGAGCCATCGCTTGTTGGCCGGTTAAAAAGAAGAAGCAAAGCAGCAAGCTATATAAAAGGAATGTTTTACTCGTCAATTTCATTTTTAACAACATCTTAAAGCGGTTTTGATTGGAGTATTGAAAACAATTGTTTAAATTTAAACAACAACGTTTAGTTAAAAAAAAACCTTAGCAATAACGGAAAATATTATCGTATTGCTAAGGTATTCCTAGAATTTGGGTTGCCCCCTTAAATAGAACAAAAAACACTAAATGTGCAACTTAGCTTTTTTACCAAGCAGCACTTCTTCGGGTTCTCTAAAATCAGGATCCGGCACACAGCAATCTACCGGACAAACCGCAGCACATTGAGGCTCTTCGTGAAAACCCATACACTCGGTACATTTGTCGGGCACTATATAATAATAGTCTTCCTGAATGGGACTAAACCTATCAGTGGCATCAACGGTACTGCCATCTAAAAGAGTAACATTCCCCTTAATCGTAGTGCCGTCTTCAATAGCCCATTCAACACCGCCTTCGTAAATGGCATTATTGGGACATTCGGGCTCGCAAGCACCGCAATTAATACATTCATCGGTAATCATGATAGCCATAGCAAAAGTATTTTTTTGAGGTTGTAAATTTAAGGTGTTATTTTTGCTTTTTTGAACACTTTGCAAGTTAAAAAGTTGATAATCCAAATAAAAGTATGGAACTACCCTCTCGAATAGCAGTTTTGGTGGCATTAGGCGAAAAACTCCGAAGTTTTGATGCAGAAAGAGACCGAATCATTCAACAATCGTGTATAGCCAACCCTTGGTTCACGCCACAAAGCATTGCCGAGTCCATCGAGGCGATTGCCAACAACTACCTGAATGAGCAAAATCTGCGCCAATGGTTGAAACCATACAATTTACCTCCTTCGCCCAATCCATGTAAAACCGTAGGGTTGGTGATGGCAGGTAATATACCTTTAGTGGGATGGCATGATTTTCTCTGTGTTTTTGTCAGCGGACACAAAGCCCAAATTAAATTATCCGGTAAGGACTCGTTGTTGTTTCCTTATTTGGTGAACCTGCTGGTAAAAATAGCTCCCGAAACCCATCAATACATCAGCATTGTCGAGCAGTTAAGCGGGTTTGATGCCATTATTGCCACCGGCAGCAATAACTCGGCTCGGTACTTCGAGTATTACTTTGGTAAATACCCCCACATTATCAGAAAAAACCGAAGTTCGGCGGCCATTTTAAGCGGCAACGAATCTCCTGAAGAGATTAGGGCGTTAGGGAAAGATGTTTTTCAATACTTCGGCATGGGTTGTCGCAATGTTTCAAAACTATTTGTCCCGATGGGTTACGATTTCCCCAATTTATTGCATCATTTTGAACCGTTTGCCGATTTACTGCAACATAACAAGTACAAAAACAACTACGAATACTATTACTCAATTTACCTCCTCAACGGACAAGTGAAATACGCCTCCGATTTTTTGGTTTTGCAAGAAAACAGTGCTGTTGCATCGCCGATTGGTGTTTTGCACTACGAATACTATACCGACACAAACGATTTGAACAACAAACTGGCCGAGCAAGCAGAACAAATTCAGTGTGTGGTATCTTCGGGGATTTCATCAAACGGAACTTATATACCCTTTGGCAGCGCACAACAACCGCAGTTGTGGGATTATGCCGATGGTATAGACACCTTGCAGTTTTTGGCGAGTTTATGACATGTCAGCCTTCTTCCATGTTCATTAATAACAACGTGAGTTAGGATTGCTATAGTCCCAGCCCTTTTGTTTTCAATAGTAGAAACGTGGCGCGCTGCGTTTCTACCTGTAGCCGGCATGACCCACCCCCGGTCTTTCCCTAAAACAAATCGGTAACAACTTGTTTGGTTTCAATTTTTATGTCATCGTCCGATATGTTTCATATATGGACGTATAGACAAGACATGCCTTGTCTCTACCCAACCCGACTCTGCATTTTTGGAGAAATAGCGGTGTTAAAAAAACTAATAAAAATAGTAGTCTGGTGGAACAAAATAAACAGGGCGGTTGTTTATAGGTAAATTCGTTAGTAATCAGGACGAACATAGACTAAGCAACGATAAAATCAAGCAAATTCTCCGGCACATCAATAGCAAACAGCTAAAAGATAACCTAACCTGAATTAGATAACCCATTAAACCAA
>CALCIK010000185.1 GCA_937907475.1 uncultured Bacteroidota bacterium
AGTGATGGTACATACCGAGGCAGCAAATGCCGGTACTACCTTTACTGCCACCCTCAATGGGGTTGCCCTACCCGGCAGCCCCTTTACTTACGGTGCTTTGGGAATGAACATGCTCGAATTCAGCGTAGCGGGCGATGGCGGCACTTATACTTTTACAGCACAAGACACCTCAAACCCCGATTGCTCGGCTACCACTACGTTTATCGTTCCCAATTGTGCCCTCCCGTGCAACCTCAGCAACCTTACAGCAAGTACCGGCACCGCCATTACACATATTGTACAGGTACAAGACTTTCAGTTTGTACCGGCATCAATCAACGTAACAGTAGGCGATATCGTAAGTTTTGTGTGGACGGGCGCGGTGCAACACACAAGCACTTCCGATGCTACTTCCGGCGATTTGTTCTGGAACTCTGGATTGCACGGCAACGGGTTTGTCTATGACGTGGTGGTTACCGCTCCCGGAACGCACGGTTACTATTGTATTCCGCATGGGGCACCGGGCGGGATAGGGATGGCAGGCAGCATTACCGCCCTTCCTCCTTGTAACGATGGGTTGGTCGCCGTACAGGTAGGGTTTACGGCGGTGAACGGCAGCGCATCGGGCTATCAAATTCTATTAGACGGCATTCCGCTCAATGCCACGCCATACAACTACGCCCTTGGCAGCAACAATACACAAACCGTCAACATCACCGGAGACGGATTGGCACATACGCTTTCGGTGCAGGATGTAACCGCTACCGGTTGTACTGCCTCGGTTAACCTCACTGCTCCCGATTGCAATTTTACCCTGCCCTGTACTTTTTCCGCCATAGCGAGTGTGCTACCCGGCTGTACCGGTGGACAGGTGCAAGTGATGATACACACCGAGGCAGCAAATGCCGGTACTACCTTTACTGCCACCCTCGATGGCATAGCTCTGCCCGGCAGCCCCTTTACTTATGGTGCTTTTGGCATGAACATGCTCGAATTCAGTGTAGCGGGCAATGGCGGCACCTATACTTTTACAGCACAAGACACCGCAAACTCCGATTGCTCGGCTACCACTACGTTTACCGTTCCCAATTGCGCCCTTCCATGCAACCTCAGCAACCTCACCGCAAGCACCGGCACCGCCACCACGCATATTGTACAGGTACAAGACTTTCAATTTGTGCCGGCAGCAATTACCGTAACGGTGGGTGATACTGTCCGTTTTGTATGGACGGGTGTGGTGCAACACACAAGCACTTCCGATGCTACTTCCGGTGATTTGTTCTGGAACTCTGGATTGCACGGCAACGGGTTTGTCTATGACGTGGTGGTTACCGCTCCCGGAACGCACGGTTACTATTGTATTCCGCATGGGGCACCGGGCGGGATAGGGATGGCAGGCAGCATTACCGCCCTTCCTCCTTGTAACGATGGGTTGGTCGCCGTACAGGTAGGGTTTACGGCGGTGAACGGCAGCGCATCGGGCTATCAAATTCTATTAGACGGCATTCCGCTCAATGCCACGCCATACAACTACGCCCTTGGCAGCAACAATACACAAACCGTCAACATCACCGGAGACGGATTGGCACATACGCTTTCGGTGCAGGATGTAACCGCTACCGGTTGTACTGCCTCGGTTAACCTCACTGCTCCCGATTGCAATTTTACCCTGCCCTGTACTTTTTCCGCCATAGCGAGTGTGCTACCCGGCTGTACCGGTGGACAGGTGCAAGTGATGATACACACCGAGGCAGCAAATGCCGGTACTACCTTTACTGCCACCCTCGATGGCATAGCTCTGCCCGGCAGCCCCTTTACTTATGGTGCTTTTGGCATGAACATGCTCGAATTCAGTGTAGCGGGCAATGGCGGCACCTATACTTTTACAGCACAAGACACCGCAAACTCCGATTGCTCGGCTACCACTACGTTTACCGTTCCCAATTGCGCCCTTCCATGCAACCTCAGCAACCTCACCGCAAGCACCGGCACCGCCACCACGCATATTGTACAGGTACAAGACTTTCAATTTGTGCCGGCAGCAATTACCGTAACGGTGGGTGATACTGTCCGTTTTGTATGGACGGGTGTGGTGCAACACACAAGCACTTCCGATGCTACTTCCGGTGATTTGTTCTGGAACTCTGGATTGCACGGCAACGGGTTTGTCTATGACGTGGTGGTTACCGCTCCCGGAACGCACGGTTACTATTGTATTCCGCATGGGGCACCGGGCGGGATAGGGATGGCAGGCAGCATTACCGCCCTTCCTCCTTGTAACGATGGGTTGGTCGCCGTACAGGTAGGGTTTACGGCGGTGAACGGCAGCGCATCGGGCTATCTAATTCTATTAGACGGCGTGCCGCTCAATGCCACGCCATACAACTACACCCTTGGCAGCAACAATACGCAAACCGTCAACATCACCGGAGACGGATTGGCACATACCCTTTCGGTGCAGGATATGGTAGATGGTGGTTGTTTTCAAAATATAGCACTCCTTTTACCCGATTGTGGGGTGAGTCCCGAATGTTCTTTGTCGGTCATGGCTGAGCAAATTGCAGACTGCAATACAGAAAACCAAATTATCGTACAGCTTCACGTATTGGCTGAAAACGAGGGTGCAAGCGGCTTTAATGTATCTGTTGATGGTATTACCATATCTGGAAGCCCCTATTTGTACAATGCCACAGGACAAACAATCATAGATATAGCTGTGGTAGGAACGGGAAGCACTCGCACGATTACAGTTTCGGATATTGACCATCCAAATTGTGTGTCAAGCGTCAACATAACCACTCCCTTATGTGGCGAATTTTGCCAAGTAGAAAACCTTAACATTACATCGGGTACTCCCACAACGCATATAGTTGAAGTTCGCGACTACGATTTTTACCCGCCCTATTTAGATGTACTGGCAGGCGACACCATTCGTTTTGTATGGACAGGAGTTATCGCACACACATCCACTTCCGATGCCTTATCGGGTAGCGACGTTTGGAATTCTGGGTTGTTAACAGAAGGGGCTGTTTATGAAGTGGTTATCACGAGCTTGGGTGAGCATCCGTATTATTGTATCCCTCATGGCGGCCCGGGAGGCATCGGTATGTCGGGCGTAATCAATGCCCTTCCTTTGTGTAATGGCGAGCTGTCTGCTGTGTCGGTTGCTTTTTCGGTAACGAACGGCAGCCCAAACGGATACAATGTATTTATAGACGGAGTCGTCAGTGAGGGAAGTCCTTTCCCTTATTCTAATTTGGCGGGTCAAAACGAGGTAATCGTCTATGCTCCCGGCAACGAAAACATACATACCATCACAGTACAGGATTTGGATACTCCGGTTTGTGCTGCTACTGCTTTTGTTTCTACTCCCCTTTGCGGTGCAGGCTGTTCAGTATTAAATTTAAGTGCGGTCAGTGGCAGTGCGATTACTCATATTGTCGAAGTCCGCGATTACGATTTCTTCCCTCCTGTGTTGGATATTACAGTGGGTGAAACGGTAGTATTTGTTTGGACAGGGGTTATCCCGCACACAAGCACCTCTGATGCGTTGAGCGGCACAGATGTATGGAATTCCGGTTTACTGACTCAAGGGGCTACTTTTAGTGTAACCATTAACACAGAGGGTCAGCATCCTTATTACTGCATTCCACATGGCGGACCTGGCGGTATTGGTATGTCAGGGGTCATCAATGCTTTGCCTGCCTGTGTGGATAACGAAGCTGGGATTATGCTTCAATTTGAGGTAACCAATGGTAGTGAGAACGGCTATAATGTCTATACAGATGGAACACTGGTTTCGGGAAGTCCTTTCCAATACAACAATCAGGTTGGAGAAAACTCGAAAATCATCAGTATTGTTGGCGATGGCGCAACGCATACCGTTACTATTCAGGATACAAACAATCCGGTATGCGCCGCAACCATTTTTTTAACTGTTCCCGATTGTACCCCCGATTGTTTGCTGCATAACTTATCGGTTGAGGTAGCAGGACAGGCGGTAAACCATATTGTCGAAGTAGCAGATTTTGAGTTCATTCCGTCTGAACTGACCATTACACAAGGTGATACAGTTACTTTTGTATGGACAGGATTTGTGCCGCATACCAGTACTTCCGATGTCGCTTCAGGATTAGACGTATGGCATTCGGGATTGCTATCACAAGGGGCGACCTATCAAGTCGTGCTTAACCAAATCGGGGAGCATGGTTATTACTGTATTCCTCATGGGGCACCGGGTGGGATAGGAATGGCGGGCAATATTACGGTAATGCCGCCTTGTAACGAAGCCGATCAGGTACAGGCAAACATACAGTTTACTTCTTTCAACGGCAGTACTTCCGGTTTTAACCTATTCGTTGACGGCATTCCAGATTTGGAGAACCCCTATCCTTACAACCCATCGGGAAACAATGAATTAAATATCTGGTTAGAGGGTGATGGGACGGCGCATACTATTTCTGTTGCTGATTCCAGCATTTCGGGATGCAGTACCGAATTATTGGTAACAACACCCGATTGTACACCAGATATACCCTGTACCGCAGCCTTTAATTACGCTGTACAAGGGTTGAGCGTTTACTTTTTTGACCTATCCTCAAGTATTGAACCGGTACAGACGTGGACATGGGATTTTGGTGATGGCACCATCCTCACAACCAATGGAACCCCTGTTTATACCTATAACACCGCCGGCACCTACAACGTATGTTTGACCATTTTCACCGGCGACTGCTCTTCGTCCACCTGTGCCACTATTGTTCTTACCAATGCCTGTACAGATTTTAACGCTGCTTTTTCGGCCGTAGAACTGGGTTCGTTAGAGTATCAGTTTACCGATAATACTACAGGCAGTACTGCCAATTCATGGCTTTGGGGTTTTGGAGACAACAACATTTCGTTTGAGCAAAATCCTTTTCACCAGTATGCCGAAGCAGGTAATTACATTATTTGTTTGTTAGTGCAAGATACCATCAACCATTGCCTCTCTACCCATTGCAGCGACATTATTGTTACAGGAATAGAGCCAAATGCGTCTATACACCATATTGTCGCGTATCCTAATCCCGTTTCCAATGAAGAGTTGGTCATAAAAGGCATTTTACCCACTGACTTCGGAAAATCCATGAAGGGGCTTCTTTACGACATCAACGGAAAAGTTGCGAGCAGATGGAATACAACAGGTGAAGCTGTTATATACATTTCCCTTCCTGAAACCGCCTCAAACGGATGGTATTTGCTCGAACTACAATCGGAAACACTGATATACAGGGTGGAATTGATGCTGATGCGTCATTAACCCTAAAACATAGAAGCAGGTCAATCATAATAGGGTAGGCAACCATTTAGACTTTGGACAAACGCCTCAAGCCCCCGAAGTTGATTTGGGGGCTAAACA
>CALCIK010000186.1 GCA_937907475.1 uncultured Bacteroidota bacterium
GACAGGAATGAGCTTATGTCAATATCTGCCAACAGAACAATGTACCTAAATAGTTGCTTTTTAACAATAATGAATTTACACCGCCGTTACCGAAAACAAAACACCGCAAACATAGCAGTAGAACTACTTGTTTGCGGTGTTGACAGTTAAAGCCGGAAGATTGGAAGCAAGTGTTTGGTTACTATTTCACCTCATCAAGCCTAATCTTATACTTTCAATTCCTCTTCTTCCTCCAGTTTGTTAATGGTTACTTCCCGTTTGAGTTGTTTGGTGTAAAGGTGGTAATACAAACCCCGTTGTTTCATCAGCGCATTGTGGTTACCGTCTTCGGCAATATTCCCATCTTTGATCACCAATATCCGGTCGCAATGCTTGATAGTCGAAAGGCGGTGGGCAATAATCACCGAGGTTCGTCCTTTTATCATGTGTTCTATCCCACTCTGTATTCGGGCTTCTGTTAGCGTATCAACCGAAGAAGTGGCTTCGTCCATAATTAAGATACGGGGGTCAATGATCAATGCACGTGCAAAGGAAATGATTTGACGCTCGCCCATCGAAAGATTGTCGCCGTTGCTTTCTACTTTCTCGTCCAAGCGTGCGGTAAAGTTTTCACCGCCCACTAACATGAGGGCTTTGATAACTTGCTCATCGGTGGCTTCGGGAATGGCGTATTTGACATTGTCTCGAATGGTTCCTTCAAACAAATGAGGGGTTTGCAACACTATTCCCAATTGGCGATGCAGGCTTTGTTGGGTTTTGGTTTGGTAATCCATTCCGTCTATGGTAAGGCTTCCTCCGGTTAGTTGGTAAAAACGGCAAATCAAGTTGGCAATCGTGGATTTACCATGTCCCGTAGGGCCGACTAATGCAATGGATTGACCGGCTTTGATGTGCAGGTTTAGGTTTTTCAATACAGGTTTGTCGGGATGGTAATGGAATGACACGTCTTTAAATACGATTTCCCCTTTAATTTGCTCAAATTGCGTGGCATTGGGTTGGTCGGTGATTTCCGGTTTTTCGTCAATGAGCGAGAAAATACGCTCACCTGCCGAAAGACTTCCTTGTGCCAAAGCGTAAAAGCGGGAGATGTCCACTATCGGGATAAAAATTTGTGTGGCATAACTAAAGAATGCGGTTAACACACCAATAGAGATGCCTACCGGAACAGCTAACACCATTTTAGACCCTGCCAACAGCACTAATGCAGCAGCCGTTGAACCGATGAGTATCACCAAAGGAAAATACATAGCGGTATAATAAGCTGCCCGATAGGAGGCAACACGCATTTGATTACTTTGGTCATTAAACTCACGGCTTACGCGGTCTTCCTGATTAGTAGTTTTATTGACTTCAATTCCGTTGATGTGTTCTGAATAAGAAGCGGTTAGTTCGCTATTGAGTTTTCTTGCTTTGCGAGAGTAGTATAATATCAACATCCTGATTTTGATGGAGATAAAAAACAAGACCGGCAAAGACAATAAAACAATCAATGCTAACTGCCAATTGTAAAAGAACATGGCTCCGAGACACGCAATAATCATGGTTATTCCCCAAATCACTTCTAAAAATCCCCAAGAGATGAGTTCGGTAACGCGCTGCGTGTCTGAGCTGATACGGGAAAGCAGCCAACCGCTTGCTTGGGTATCGTAGAAAGAAAAAGACAGCTCTTGCAATCTCCCGAACATCTCTTTGCGCAATTCGTACATCACGGTTTCTTCCAAATAACCTGCGTTGCGAATAAATATATATACCCCGCCTACTTGAAGCATGGCATTGAAGAAAAACAAAGCAACATAAAAATAGAGTTGTCCGTATTCGACATTGGGCGTAAGTCCTTGTTTTTGGGCATCTAAGTACAAACCTACTGCGGGCACTATGGCTTGGTCAATAAAATACATCCAGATAAGCGGGTAAATGGCATCGGTAATCCCAACGAGCACGACCGATGCGACGAAGACCCAAAAGATACGCTTGTGTTTGATGGAGTATGTAAACAGGCGTTTAAGAAAAGGCCATAACGCCCCCTTTCCTGAAAACTCCTTTTCTTGATATTGTTGAATATGTTCCATAAAGTGGTGGTGTTAGTTGAGTATTTCGTTTTCAATTGCTACTTGTACTTGGTAAATTTGGCTGTAAAAGCCGTCAATTGTCAGGAGTTCTTCGGGTGAACCGAATTGTGCTACCTCACCTTTGTTCATGACCACAATTCGGTCAACATGGTGAACGGATGTTACGCGGTGGGCAATGACAAACAGGGTTTTGTTGCCTGTGTAATTGTCTAATGCTTGTTGTATATCGTATTCGGTTTCGGTATCTACTGCCGATGTTGCGTCATCGAGCACCAAAATATCGGGCGATTCTAAAAGCGTTCTTGCCAATGTAACCCGTTGTTTTTGTCCACCCGAAAGTGATACGCCTTTTTCCCCTACCATCGTTTCGTACCCCTGTGGAAAGATGTGTATCATTTCGTGAATGCTAGCCGCTCGCGAGGCTTGTATCAATTTTTCCTCCTCCACATTGGGATTAGTGTAAGCAATGTTTCGCTTAATAGTGGTTGAAAACAAAAATGGCTTTTGCAAAACAACCCCAATACGGTTTCGGAGAAATTGCTTGTTGAATTCGGTGATGTGTTTTCCATCCAGTAGTATCTCCCCTTTATCGGGTTCGTAAAAACGGGTAAGCAGGGCTATAATGGTAGATTTACCCGCTCCTGTTGGTCCCATCAAGGCAACTTTTTGACCGGGATAGACAATGAACGATACGTTTTTAAGAACATACTCCTCGCTGCCCGGATATTTGAACCATACGTTTTTAAATTCTACCTGACCTTTTACCTTCCCTGTGTTGATTCCACTGTAATCTTCTATGGGAGAATCCATAATGCCTGAAAGCCTTTCCACTGCTACGAGTGCCATGCTCATTTGAGAAATAACCCGCCCAATGTTTCGCATTGGCCAACTAACCATCACGATATAAGAGTAAAAAGCGGTTAGTTCCCCTACGGTAATGATGTTGTTGAGGGCAAAGTATCCGCCTGCCAAAATAGAGATGGTGATTTGGAGGTGAAATAGAAAATCGGATAGCGGCCAAAAGATGGCATGTAAATTCACATGTCTAATACCAATTTTTAACTTGGCTTGGTTTTGCTTTTCAAACTTTTCGTTTTCAGCATCTTCGCGGGCAAATGCTTTTACCACCCTGATACCCCCCAAATTTTCCTCTACAATCGAGGTCAATTTATCTTGTTCGGCTTCGTGCTCTTCCCAAACCTTGCTTTCTTTCTTGAAAAAAACGTATGATTGGATAAAAATAAAAGGTACCACACAGATAGCAATGAGCGCGTAAGTCGGGTTCATGGCGAACATCATGGCGAAAGAAGCCAAAAAGACGGTTGCTAACAGAACAACATCCACTACTTGGGTGCCGATGAAACGTTTGACCGTATCCACATCCCCCGTACAACGTTGAATGAGTTCACCGGTGGTAGCGGTAACGTGAAAACTCATGGGCAACAACTGCAAGTGTGCGAAAAGGTTATCGCGAAGGCGTTTAATAGCTTTTTCGGTACTGTGCGCCGCAATGGCACTTGAAATGAACATGGTTGCGCTTCTTAAAAATGCAATGGCAATATATACTAAGGCCACACAGATGAGTATATAGGTGATGTTATCGGCTTTCAATTCAGGAAGTATGCCAAAAATGAATTGACCAAAGCCATCAGATATTTCCGAATTTCCATTTTGATACCAACTGATAACACCATCAATGGTGATTTGCAGCACTTTTGGCTCTAACATCCTGAACAAGGTAGAAACGATGAGGAGTATTGCTGCGATGAGGTAAAAAGGTTTCCATTTGTGTAAAATGGCAAATAGTTTGTAGAAGTTTTGCATAGCAATAGTTGGTTTTGAGTGTGTGAGTATTGATAAAAAAGAAAAAACCGCAAACATTTTGTTTAGGAGTGTTTGCGGTTCTGTTACTTAAAGTAGTATTAACTTGACAATGTATGCCAATGTTTCCAACGCAAACCCAATTCGGCAGTGATGTGAGCATCAGTGCCTACATAAGACAGGGTAAAAAGGGGGTATGTGGGGAGGGGGGTTATTTTCATGGGAGTTGTTGTTAAGAAAGGTGAGATAATGTTGCGGCAGTTCAGAGAAGAAATTGATTTTAAGCTATCGGAAAAGTTTTCCCTTTCAAAAACATTTTACTAAAACGAAAGGCTATCCTTAAAAGTTCCAATCGGTAGAAAAAAAAGCAGCTTTAACGTAAGAATAGTTCGTTATCAATTAAGCGGCAATACAGACCAAAGGTAAGAGATCAAAGATGTTGGGTTGATTTATTGATAACTCACCATCTTAATCAGAGATGTCAAAAATACGGTCATTCAAATATTGGATAAAAACCTTATTACCTTAGTAACAACATGTCATCAAGTAATTTCCCAA
>CALCIK010000187.1 GCA_937907475.1 uncultured Bacteroidota bacterium
ATTACGCCAAAGGGTGGGTACGTACACCTTTTTCGCAATCAACTCAAATAGAAGCTAAGCCTATTGGTGTTAAATTTTCTGTTTGTCTTTCGAAACGTTGTTGCTCATAAATGAAACGTTCTTGCTCATAAATGAAATGTTGTTGCTCATCAATGAACCGTTTTTACACATAAACGAAACGTTGTTGCTCATAAATGAATCGTTGTTGCTCATAAATGAATCGTTCTTGCTCATAAACGAAACGTTTTTACTCATAAACGAAACGTTGTTGCTCATAAATGAATCGTTCTTGCTCATAAACGAAACGTTTTTACTCATAAACGAAACGTTGTTGCTCATAAATGAAACGTTGTTGCTCATAAATGAATCGTTCTTGCTCATAAATGAAACGTTCTTGCTCATTTTTATCTGTAACTCCGCATTAAAAACCGAACACTTCACTATGAACAGTCCTTCAATGCTGACTCAATGACAAAAAATCGAAAAACCTATTACCTAAACCCTGCGAAGTGATAGTTTACTCACTCTCATTAGGTTAGGTGCTAAACTCTGCATCACCAAAACAAACTGAAAGAGCATATAGATAACTGTAAAAGTATGCCTAATACAGAAGGAACTTACCCCCACTTTGAACCGAATAGCTTATACCATTAAATTACACCCGCGCACATCGCTGTTATCAAACCTCCCAAGCACTTCAAAAATACCGTTTTCATACAAACGACCAATATCTTGTGTGGCTAAAAAAGCACAGGAATGAATATTGGCAAGGTCAATTATTCCCAAAGCACCCGTTTCGCCATATTCAGCGGTTGCAAAAGGGTCGTTTACCTCATGCACCACCACCCTCATCCAAGGTGGACATTGGAATCGTCCGCCGCCCATAGAGTAGGCTTGAGAAAGCAGTTCGGTCATGCCGTATTCCGAGTAAATTTCGGTTTGATGCCATGCAGTACAAAAGATTTTGTGCAATGCCTCGCGCACAATTTCCGGACGACGGCCTTTCATGCCGCCTGTTTCCATGACCATAACATCGGTCAGGGGTTGAGGAAACTGCTCTGCAAAATCCCAAAGGGCAAAAGAAACGCCGAGCAGAATAGTAGTTTGGTTTTGCTCTTTGAGTTGTTGCAAGGTTTGGTTCAGTTGAGCGTAATTGTGGAGGTAAAATCCACTCAAGGGGTGTTGACTTTGGGTGATTAAGTGCTGCGCCATATAAACCAATGACGAGCCGCCGCGCTCTAAATAAGCCGGCAACAAGGCCAAAATACAATAGCGGTTGGGATTGCCAAAAAAATGCTCAAAACCGAGGGTAAAACTTCGTTCATACAGACCGACATTGTGAACCGGATGGGAAGCAGTTGTTGTTCCGGATGTCCCGCTGCTGGTAAATATTTGTTGTATGGTTGCCTCGCGAGGGCAAACGAGATGATGGGTTTTGAAAAATTCAATAGGAAGGAATGGGATAGCCGACAAACTATGTATGTCCAAAGGGTTAACTTTGAGCAAGTCTAAATACCGAGCATACACCTCATTTTCTACCGCTTGGTAACGGAATAACTCCAACGCACAATATTCAAATTGCTCCGTTGACACTTCAAATAGCTTGTTGATAAATGCTGTCGGGTTAAACATCAAATAAAATGTTCGTTTTTATAGTGATTAACCCACCAAAAGCACCAAAT
Source organism: uncultured Bacteroidota bacterium (assembly GCA_937907475.1). Classification (GTDB taxonomy): domain Bacteria; phylum Bacteroidota; class Bacteroidia; order Chitinophagales; family UBA2359; genus UBA2359. The sequence continues at coordinate 1,683 of CALCIK010000187.1, forward strand.
TTGCGTTATAAAGGTGGGTAATTGATGTTGGAACGATTGGGAAAGTGGTGGTCTTGTTAGAACACCATAAATTGCTTGGTACAATATCGCTTACCTGTTTACTCAAATGTTAATCTAACGGGAGATTGGATATTGGAATCTTTACCGTTTTAAACAAAAATTCATGCAAAACGCTTTATCGAATCATACCTTTTTGTTACAAAAATATTTTGCCGTATTGTTTGTTGCCGTGATGCTGTTGGGATACAGTGCCTGCATCAAACCCGATAAATTTCCGAATGAGCCGCAAATTACGAGTGTTTTCATCAATAAAGACAGCATCCAAAATCTTTTGGAAGATTTTATCGTATCGGTCGAATTTCAGGATGGAGATGGGGATATTGGTATTACCAATGAATATCCCGAAGCCAATGCCTTTTTGGTGGACAATAGAACGGGCTATGTCGATTCTCTGAAAATCCCATACATTTCGCCTCAAGGAAACATCAAAGCCATTTCAGGCACGTTAAACTTTACCATACTAAGCGAGTGTTGCATCGCTATCAGCGGTATCAGTTGTACGCCCAATGCTACCTATCCTCCCATAGATACGGTACAATATACCGTCATTATAAAAGACCGTTCCGGACATGTGAGCAATGCCGTAGAAGCTCCTCCGCTCATCATTTTGTGTCCGTTTTAAGATACGGTGAGTCAAAAAAATAACCCTTCTATTGGAGCAGAAGGGTTATTCATGGGTAAGCTATTGTTAGTTTTGCTCTTCTTCTTTCGAAATCCTGTTTAAATACATTTTCTTTAATTCGCCGTCAGGATAATACCATTTCGGAAGACAGTAATAATATCCCCGCATTTTATTTTCACCTTTAAACTTTTTGAGTTCATCCGATTTTGTTGACAAGGTAAAAACTGCCTTAGCGATAGCTCTTTCCAGCGTAGCCATTTCTTCGTCTTGGTAAGAAAAATCTTCTTTGGCAGATGCTAATATTTCGCGAGTGAGTAATGGACGTTTGTTTTTGGCAAGCAGCTCTAAAACATAGTTATTCCAATCTAAAAAAGAAACAGGTCGTATAATGCCTCTTGCCAAAGCCTCTAGCCTTGCCTTTTCCACCTCGGCAAGTTTTTTTCTCCCTCGTTTAGCCAGCCCATCTTTTACATCCTTTTTTGTTTCCTTTTCTACAGGGGTTACGTTTTTGTCAGCGGAAATCTCCTGTTGTACTTTGGGTTTTCGTCCGCGTTTTTTAGGGGCGGGTTCAGACACTTCGGCGTGCTGATGACTTGATTCGGAATTTCGGGCAACGACAAATTCCGGTAAGGCGGTCGATTCGTTTTTATTGTCAGCTTCCAATACCTCGGCAAATGGTTCCGTAACCAACCCGCTAAAAATGTCGAGCATTTTTTCATCGGCTTTAGTCTGTTTCAGAAATAAAACCTTGCTCACTTTTTTGCGCAATTTTTCTACCCGTTTTTCAGATACTATCAGTTTTTTCTCCGCCTTTTTCAGCTTTTTCTGATAGTGATCTAATAAAAGTTGTACTTCCGATGGTGAGAGTTTATCTTTTCCCATAAAACATTGTTTTTAGATTTTTTAGTGCGTGTCTATTTCTTTCATAAAGAAAGAGAATAGTTTCTTTAACAACAAACTTTAATGAAAGTTTTATTAAAATTTTATCAAAATCTCGTTTTTATCTACCGCTTGTCCCGTTTTAACTTCAATACTCTTAATAACCGCATCTCCTGCGGCTTTTAAAACATTTTCCATTTTCATGGCTTCCAAAACTAAAATGGGGTCTCCTTTTTTTACTTCTTGCCCAACTTCCACTTTAATATCTAAAACCAAACCGGGCATAGGAGCTTTCAGATGGCTCAATTTACTGTGATGCTCTTTTTGAATACCCATTTTTTCTAAAAGCAAATCCATTTTATCTTTCAACACAACCGTGTAATTCGTTCCGTTGATATTAATGGTCATGGTTTTGGTTTCCATATCGGTTTTGACCAACCATATATTATAGCTTCGGTTGTCGCTGATGAGGTGAAAAGTCCCTTCTTTGATTTCAATTAGGTCGAGATCTTTCAAGATTTCATTCAAATCTACGTCGAAATGGAATTGATTATTGACAGTTGCTTTGTACATGGTGATTTTTAAATTAAAAAATAATTGTTGGGTTAATAGCAGAAGGGCGCAAACCAAATTGTCGCTTATGCGGCGTTTTTATACCCCATTTTAGCGT
>CALCIK010000188.1 GCA_937907475.1 uncultured Bacteroidota bacterium
CGGGAACAATCCGCAGTGCTCCGGGAACAATCCGCAGTGCTCCGGGAACAATCCGGAGTGCTCCGGGAACAATCCGCAGTGCTTCAGAAATTATCTTCACCGCTACAAATTTTAATCTCAATACTCCGAACTCTATTTTGAGTGCTCCCACTACCGCGCGGAGTGGTGCGGATTTGAGCAGGATGCTCCCGCTTCTTCCCGGAGTGATGCGGATGCTTCCCGGAGCACTCCGGAAAAGGGGCGGAGTGCTCCTGCTACGGGGCGGAGTGCTCCGACTTAGGGTAGGATGCTCCCGCTTCTTCCCGGAGTACTGCGGATGCTTCCCGGAGTGCTCCTGGAAGAAGCAGGAGTGTCCAATTTTTGATGATTGAGGCTGTTTTTAGGGAGGGAAGCTCTAAAATGGAACTGCTAGCGATAGCTTTTGTAGATAAAATGAGGTAATTTAGCAGTCATTAATCAACAGAAAGTTAGATTTCATTGCATGTTTGGCGTAAAAGGGTTATGTTTGCAATTAGATTTAAGGAATGGTTCAGGCTTTAGTCTTTAATCCTTAGAAAAAGTGTAAAATTCAAAACTCCTACTATTTGCTTGATTAGATAAAAGCGAGAAAAAAATGTAGATATCAATATTGTCTTAGTTAAAAACACACAAAAAATGTCAAACCAAATTGATGATTTTAGAAATAGACAAGATGAGAGATTAAAATGGGGCTTAAACATCTTAATGGCTGGTGGGTTTTTAATACTTATAGCACCAATAGCTCTAACCCAATTGCCAAGTTGTATTTCTTTCAATGATACAGGTGAAATAGGAGATACCATTGGAGGAATAACTGCACCTATTGTCAGTTTCGTTGGTGCAATTTTAGTCTATTTTGCCTTTTTGTTTCAAATTGATGCTAATACTTTAATATTTCAGCAAATTACAGACGACAAAGAAGAACAGAAACTTAAACAGAATAGAGACTATGTATTTGAACTATACAAAAATTTAAAAGAAGAATTTTCGACTTTTACATATATACACCAACAAAAGATTAGCGACCCCCCCCCAAAATTTTCAATTGTTGAATATAAAGGGTTTGATGCAATTAATTTTGTAATTATTAAACACTCTTTTACTAAAGCTATTTTTATAAATGAGAAAGATAAAATAATTGAATTGGGATACATAATAGAATTGTTAAAAAATTTCCTTACGACAGTAAAAGCAACTACTCTAAATCCTATAGATACACAATTCTTCATAGAAAGTATGGAGTATCTATATTTTGGGAAATTACAAAACATTTTCAATAAGCTGAATAACCTATTCCAAATGCTTATTATCTTAAAAGCGATAGAACCAGCAAAGTTTATAAATCTAAACTCCGAAATAGAAGCCTTAATAACCGAGATTAAGCAAACCTATACAGAACCAACTGAATAATATGATCCAAACTATTAAAAAGCTACTAAACAAAATGCTGATTATCTAAATCAACCCAACATCTTAACAACCCCCAACAGACATATAATTTTTACAAACTAATTCAATGTCAATAGTCCGATTTTTTTAGGTTTGGAAAAAGGAAGCCTTCGCTTTAAGCGAAGGCTTCCTTAGCAATGAAAGATATCAAAGCAAGCTACAAACCAATTTATGATTGTCTGTATTTTTGGCATCTCTATAATAGGTGGTGAGTTATTATAAAACAACCTTAAAATCTTAGAACTCTTAACTTTGGGATGTATTGCCGCTTAATTTTTAACAACCTATTGTATTATTTACCGTTAATTCATTGACGACAGTCCAACTTTCAACTTTTGAGCAACAAACGAATATAATAGATACCAAAAAAATCTACCTTTGACAAATCAATAACGGCAGACCTAAAATGAAATTTCCGGACGACTTTCTCAACAAAATTATTTGTGGCGACAGCTTAACTGTTATGCGACAAATGCCAGACAACTGTATTGACCTTGTAGTTACTTCACCGCCTTACAATCTTAAAAACTCAACCGGAAATGGAATGAGTGCAAACACAAAGTCCGGCAAATGGGCAGGAAATCCTTTGCAAAACGGTTACAGTCATTATAGTGACAACATACCTGCTGAAGAGTATGCTGATTGGCAATACAACTGTCTCAAAGAAATGTATCGTCTAATTAAAAATGACGGAGCAATATTTTACAATCATAAGTGGAGAGTTCAAGACGGAGTTATTCAAGACCGCAAAGACATTATTAGAGATATTCCTGTTAGACAAATTATAATTTGGCGTAGAAAAGGCGGTATCAATTTTAACCCCGGATATTTTCTTCCGACCTATGAAGTGATTTATATGATACCAAAACCCGAATTCAAACTTGCTCCTAAAGCTAACGCTTATGGTGATGTTTGGGAGTTTACACAAGAGATGAAAAATGACCATCCGGCACCGTTTCCGGTTGCATTAATTTACCGCATTATTTCTTCCACTACAGCACAAACTATACTTGACCCATTTTCTGGGAGTGGCACAACAGCTGTTGTTGCATTGGGACTAAAACGCAATTATATTGGCATAGAGTTATCACCTGACTACTGCAAAAATTCCGAGAACAGAATTGAGAGAAACAAAAAGCAAAGTGAATTACTTAAATTTGGAAACCCTACACTTTTTAATGAAACAGAATGAAAATATACACAAAAGACAGTTTAATTAAAGAACTTAAAAACATTGCAGAAAGAGGCTGGATAGATAACGCAAGACACGGAAATCACGGCGGTATTGGAAATACATTAGAAGATTTATTAGGCATCACAGAAAATAATTTACCAATCCCAAATGCAGCGGAATGGGAATTAAAATCGCAACGTATCAACACAACTTCGCTGACAACTTTGTTCCATATTGAACCATCCCCAAGAGCAGTAAAGTTTGTTCCACAAATTTTACTCTTAAAATACGGTTGGGGACATCAAGAAGCAGGTAAAAAATATTCAGAAAGTGAAATGAGCTTCCGTCAAACTATTCATGGACTTTCACCAAGCGACAGAGGGTTTCAAGTAATTATTGACCGTATAAATAGCAAGGTTTTAATTTCTTTCGACAGTAATAAAGTTGTAGACAAGCATTCAGAGTGGTTGAAAACTGTAAAGAATAAAGTTGGATTAGGACAACTTGACCCGCAACCATACTGGGGCTTTGACGACTTATCAAACAAAGCAGGAACCAAACTCTTGAATTGCTTCTATGTTCAAGCCGAAGTGAAAAGAGAAAATGAAAAAGAATTTTACCGTTACAGCAAAATAATGATGTTACAGAAATTCAACTTTGACGGTTTCCTAAATCAAATTGAAAAGGGCAATATACTTGTGGACTTTGACGCAAGGACTGGGCATAATCACGGAACAAAATTTCGTATGCGGCAAAAATATTTGCCGGAACTCTATGAAAAAGTAACAATTATTGTTTGACGGACAGACCTTTTTAGACAGAATAGAACTAACAGTAACAAGGGGTTTAAGTTAGTGGTGGTTTCGTGCTCCGCAGACAGTTTTGTGGTTCGGTAAAAGCTAAAACTGGTGAACCGCCCAAATCAAAAAGCCCTTGCCAAATATAGCAAGGGCTTTTAAGTAAAAGTTATAAATACAGTTGCCTTCAATATACAACATCAAGCATCGGCAACGCAAAACAAATTCATAACTCATCACTATCTTGTTAAGGAAGCCTTCGCTTTATGCGAAGTCTTCCTTTTTTCCAAATAACATTCGTGGCAAACCAAATAACAAATGCGAAGTAATAGCCGCAAATTCCGAAGTAAAGCAAAAAAATCATTCGTGCATTCGTGGCAAAAAATAACTCATAACTCATAACTCATAACTAATACCCCCCCGCAAATTCCGCAAAATACTTATCTTGCAACGTTTTTTTGTTGCCACATCCTTAAACATATCCGTAAGATGCGTTTCATTTTACCCTTTTTGGTTTTTGTCTTGGTTTTTCAAAGCCTCCAACTTTCGGCACAATGCCCCAACAACAATATTTTAGCCGGCGACTTGACCCCACTCACCACCGGCAATACCCAACAAGCCTCTTGCGCCCATGCCGGCGAGTATTTCACCGTACAGGTCTGTGCGGGCACAAGTTATACCTTCAGCACCTGTGGCGATAACGATTTTGATACGATGTTGGCCCTATATGCCCCGGATGGGGTTACGGCCCCAGATGCCTTAGCATTTAGCGACGACGGCGGTTGCGGCGTACAATCGCAAATCACCTGGACGGCCACCGCCACCGAAACGGTTTGGATTGTCTTAGACCAATACTATTGCTCGAATGCAACAATGGCTTGTATGAACTTGAATGTTACACAAAACACAGCCTGTACCGATTTCCCCCCTTGCAACGGTCTATGTCCTCCGGGCGGCACCCCCCCCGCAGAGGACGATTGTTTTACCGCCTTAGACCTTGGTCAGATGCCTTTTCCGGCAGTATGTGTGGGCACAAGCGGCGGTTTGGGCACACCCGTAACGTTTGATTTGAGCAATATTTGCGCTTCTCCTGCTACGCCCTACAACTATATGTCAAACTGTGCCGATGGTACCGATATGGCAGCCCCTGCCTTGGATGTATGGTATCAAGTAACCCTGACCGCCTCGCAGTTAATCGTTACGCTCGAAGCGGGCATGGATGTGCCATCGCTTGGTCTATGGCGCGATGTGGGATTGGGATGCGGCGGTTTGCAGCCGGCAGGTTGCACAACCGGTGCGGCGGGCTATGCCACCGAAACCTTCGGCCCGTTATTGCCCGGGGTCTATTATTTACAAATCAGCGGAGGCGATTTGGGCGATCAATGCGATTTCCTGCTCACCCTTCAAAACAATAATTCCTGTGCCGATTGCTTGGTAGGTCAAAACTTAACCGTTAGCCCGTTACCCGTGGATGGGGTCTATGCGCCCGGCACCTTGGTAACCTTTTGTTATACGGTCAACGATTACAACGATGCCGCGGCTGTCAATTGGCTGCATGGGGTTGTTCCCGTGTTTGGCAGCGGTTGGGATATCAGCACCCTCACCCCACAACCCCCACCCGCCGATTGCGGAACGGGTCAGGGAGTGGGTGCTTGGTCGTGGTATAATTTTCCCATCACCGGTCAAAACGGCAGTTCTGCCCAAACCACTTCTATTGGCCCGGGCTTTTTTCACGAATCCAATTTTGGATGTCCGGGAGCTTGCAACCCATTAACACCGGGCGATAACTGGGGTGATAACCTCGGAATAGGCGGATGTGTGTTAAACTTCTGCTGGCGAATTACCACCGATCCTGCCGGTGGCGGTTGTGTGGACCAAGCGAGTTTGAACGTTTATGTCGAAACCTATTCCGATTCCGAAACCGGAAGTTGGAACTTGCCTGGCTGTACCAACGACCCCGATATTGACTTTTTTGCCACCCTCAACTGTTGCGATGTGAATGGGACGGTCAACAATAACGGCCCGCTTTGTATCGGTCAAACCCTGCAACTGAGCGCAAACGTTACCACTCCCGGTGCGGTCATCACCTACGCCTGGACAGGCCCCGATGGGTTTACCTCGTCTGCCGCCGCACCGTCCATCCCCAATGTACAACTCAATCAAGCGGGATATTACAGCGTAGAAGTAACGGTAGACGGTTGTATTTCAATCCCGTTGTTCACGCTGTTTGATTTATATCCACAACCCGATGTAACGGCAAGCAACAGCGGTGCTGTTTGTCCGGGCGGCAGCATCACCCTGTTAGGCGGCAGTGCCTCGGTCAATATCACCGGCTATCAATGGACGGGGCCGGGCGGATATAGCTCCAATCAACAAAATCCCGTGTTGAACAGTGTTGGTGCCGCTCAAGTCGGAACCTATTCGGTCATTGCGACCGATGTGAATGGTTGCACCTCTACCGCCGGTACGACAGATGTTACCTTGCTGCCCGTTCCCAACCTGACGGCGGGCAATACCGGCCCCGTTTGTGCGGGAGGGAATGTTACCCTGACCGCTTCGACCACCTCGCCGGGCGTAGCGACCTACGATTGGAGCGGCCCGGGCGGTTATACTTCCAATCAACAAAACCCCGCTATCGCCGGCGTGTCTGTCGCTGCATCGGGTGTTTATACGGTAACGATTACCATAGCCGGCTGTACCAACACCGCCAATACGAACCTGACGGTCAACTCTGCCCCCAACGTTTCGGCATCCAACAACGGCCCTGCTTGTTTAGGCGGTTCGGTTACCTTGTCCGGCAGTACGACTACTCCCGGTGTAGCCACCTACGCATGGAGCGGCCCCAATGGTTTTACCTCTCTGCAACAAAATCCCGTTATCACCCCTGTAATTGCTGCTACTGCCGGTACCTATTCCGTCACGGTTACGGTGAATGGTTGCAGTTCAACGGCGGGTACGACCACCATAGCCATCGGCTCACCCCCCAACGCATTAGCCTCCAACGACGGCCCGGATTGTATCGGGAACGATATTATCTTATCGGCAAGCACCACTTCACCCGGCGTAGCGACCTACGCATGGAGCGGCCCGAACGGGTTTACCTCCACCAATCAAAATCCGACTTTAACAGGACTGACCGCAATCATGGCCGGCGATTATAACGTTACCATCACCATTGGCGGTTGTGCCTCGGCACCCGCAACGACTACTGTAGTGGTCAATCCCGCCCCCAATGCCACGGCAAGCAACAACGGCCCGGTCTGTTTGGGCGGTAATGTTACGTTAAATGCTTCGACCACCACCCCGGGCATCGCCACCTATCAATGGTCAGGCCCCGGCGGATTTTCCTCCACCTCCGCCACCCCTAATATCAACGGAATAGGTTTGGCACAATTAGGCACTTATTCGGTAACGATTACGGTCAACGGCTGCGCTTCGGTACCCACTACCACCGATGTAGTCGAACAAACGCCCCCCTTAGCCACCGCCACCAATACCGGCCCCGCTTGTTTGGGCGGAAGCATTACCTTGAACGGCGGAACCTCTACGCCCGGCGTAGCGACCTACAATTGGTCGGGACCCAATGGCTTTAGTTCTACCCAACAAAATCCGGTCATCAATCCCGTTTCGGCAGCTACTGCCGGCACCTATTCGGTTACGGTAACCATAGGAGGCTGCGCCTCGCTGCCTGCCACGACCGATGTGGTCATCAACCCCCAACCCAATGCGACCGCAAGCAGCAACAGCCCGGTTTGTGCCGGTTTGGCCCTCAATCTCAATGCTTCCACCACAACACCCGGAACCCTCATCACCTACGCATGGAGCGGTCCGGGCAGTTTTAACTCCACCCTGCAAAACCCCGTCATCAATCCCGCATCTGCGGCCAATGCCGGTACTTATACCTTAATTGTAACAGTAGATGGTTGTGCTTCCAATCCCGTAACGACCGATGTGGTCATCACCCCCCAACCCAATATCACGGCAAGCAACAACGGTCCCGCCTGTATCGGCGATATTATTTCGCTCAATGCAAGCACCACTACCCCCGGCGTGGCAACCTACGCTTGGGCAGGCCCCAATGGTTTTACCTCCACACAACAAAATCCCATTTTGGCAGGCGTTACCGTTACTACATCGGGTGTCTATACCGTTACCGTAACGGTCAACGGTTGTGCCTCTTTGCCGGGAACGACCACAGTAGTCGTAACCCCTCAACCCAATGCCACGGCCACCAATAGCGGCGGATGTGCAGGCGGTTCGTTAACCCTCAACGGCTCGACCACCACCCCAGGCACCACCATCGGGTATTCATGGACAGGCCCCAACGGTTTCGCTTCCACGTTGCAAAATCCGGTGGTCAATCCCTTAACAGCCATAAACGCCGGCGTTTATACCTTAATCGTAACGGTAGATGGTTGCGTTTCTTTGGCAACCACCACAACAGTCATTGTCAACAACGCCCCAACTGCCACAGTCGCCACCACCGCAACAATCTGTAACACGGTTGCAGCCGGCTCTTCCCTTAATTTCAACTCCTTAGTAACGGGCGGCGACTTTGGCGGAACTTGGGCCGATATTTCCGGTTCCGGCGCATCGGGCACCTTGCCGTTCTTAAACTTCAACGGCGTAGCACCCGGTAGTTATACCTTTACCTATACGACAAACAGTGCCGTACCTCCTTGTATCGAAACATCCTATTTCACCACCGTGGTGGTCGAAGATTGTACTTGCCCTAGTGTGGCAATAGCCGTTCCTGCTCCTTTATGTAATGATGCGGGATTGTTAGATTTATTGACCATTCAAATCACGGCCGAACCCGGTACTTGGACGATTACCAATACCCCCCCTGGGGTAAGTCCGGCTGCTATCACAGGCATCTTATTGGATGCTACAAATGCCGACCCGGGTACTTATCAATTGACCTATACCCTCACGACCCCGCCACCTGCCGGCTGTCCGGCTTTTGCCACCCAAAACTTGATAGTGAGCGATGCCGTCTTTGCCGGTTCCAATAACTTAGTTTCGGTTTGTAATAACGACCCCGCACCTTTAAACCTCAATACCCTATTATTAGGTGCCGATGCCGGCGGTGTTTGGCAATTGGCGGGATTTAGCCCCGTGCCCAATCCCGGCACTTTCAATGCCGCCACCGGTACCTTATTTATAGATGGGCAAACTGCGGGCACTTATACCTTTAATTATACCTTGACGACTACCGCCCCTTGTGCCAACAGTACGGCAAGCATTGCCGTGGTGGTCAGCAATCAACCGGTTGCCAATTTGCTCACCCCGCCTTTGGTTTGTAATACCACCGCCGGCGGCTCTACGCTCAATCTAAACACGTTATTACTACCCGGCACATCGGCAGGAACCTGGACGAATAACCTCGGTGTTCCGGTCGGGAACCCGAATGTTGATTTTAACGGATTTACGCCGGGCAGTTATACATTTACTTATACCACGACCACCGGAGTTGCTCCATGTACAAACATCACAGCAAGCATTTCCGTAACGGTCGAAGATTGCGCCTGCCCAAGTGTAGCGATTAACCCACCTGCTGCACTTTGCAACAGTTCGGGCAGTTTGAATTTAACCACAATACAGGTAACCACCCAACCCGGTACATGGACGGTGAGTGCCACCCCGCCGGGAGCAACAAATCCCGCCACCATCACGGGAACGACCTTCAATGCCACCGGTGCTACCCCCGGCACCTACCAAATCACCTTTACTCTGACCACGCCCCCTGCTGCCGGTTGCCCTCCTTCTGCCACACAAAACATTGTGGTCGCCGCCGCACCCAATAGCGGAACGGGCGGAAGCACAACTGTTTGTAATACGCAAGTAACTTCGGTCATTTTGAGCGATTTGTTGACCGGAGCCAGTGGCGGCGGTGTTTGGACCTTAACAACCGGTGCCGCACAACCCGGTGCTTTCAATGCCGCCACCGGTCAGTTTAACCCCAACGGACATCCTCCGGTAACGCTCACCTTTACCTATACACTCACCGGTACACCTCCTTGTGCCAATGCTGCGACTGTCGTTACCGTCATCGTTACCAATGCCCCCGATGCAGGAACTTCCGGCACGTTTGATGTGTGTAATACCCAAACCACGCCCATCGTTTTGACCGATATTATTACCGGTGAAGACCCCGCCGGTACTTGGACCTTAACCTCCGGTGTCGCTGCCCCTGGTTCGTTTAATGCCGCCACGGGCACGTTTAACCCCGATGCCCACCCCTTAGCCACTTTGATATTTACCTATACCGTTCCGGCTGCCGGTGCATGTGCCGCAAGCACTTCCACAGCCACTGTCAATGTATTCGATGCCCCTTCGTCGGGCACAGCCACCAATTTACAGGTTTGTAATAACCAACCCGCTTTGGTCAATTTGTTTACCCAGTTAACCGGAGAAGATTTGGGCGGAGTATGGACGGTTTCAAGCGGCACGCCCGATGCAGGAGCATTCGATGCGGCTTCCGGCTCTTTCGCACCTAATAACCATACCCCCGGCATTTACAGCTTTACCTATTCCATTGCCGCCGCCGGAATTTGCCCCGCTTCTAACTCAGTCGTCCAAGTAGAAATCTTAGGACAACCTTCTGCAACGGTTACACCGAGTGCCAATGTCTGCAATTTGAGTGCCGATGGTTCCATTCTCGACTTAAATGCCTTAGTCACTGCGGGCAACTTGACCGGAACATGGGCGGAAACCACCGCAAGCGGGGTCAGTTTGGCCAATACCGCTGCTGTTGACTTTAACGGAATAGCCGCCGGCACTTATACCTTTACTTATAATTTACCCGCCACCGCACCTTGTACGAATCCGGCCTACACGGTCAGTGTCTTGGTTCAAGATTGCAGTTGCCCCAGCGTAGCCTTTAACCAACCCCCCGATATTTGCAACGACTTAGGAACCATTGACCTCAGCACGCTGCTCGTTACCACACAACCCGGAACTTGGAGCATCACTTCCGTTCCGGCAGGCAGTACCAACCCTGCCTTTTTGGTAGGCAGTACCTTTGCAGGTTTTGGAACCGATGCAGGTGCATATACGGTAACATACACCCTCACCACCCCGCCGCCTCCCGGTTGCCTTCCTTCTGCAAGTGCCAATTTATTGGTAGTGGCTGCGGTCAATGCTGGAACGGGTTCTGATTTACAGGTTTGTAATAACTCGACTACAATCATCAACCTCAATAGTTTGATCACGGGTGCTACCACCGGCGGAGTTTGGTCGGTCGCTTCCGGTACGCCCGATGCGGGCGCATTTAATGCCGCCGCCGCCACCTTTAACCCCGATGGGCATACGGCAGGCGATATTGTATTTGACTATACCGTTACCGCCGCCGCCCCTTGTGCCAACGATACGGAAACAATAACCATCAGCGTTGCCGATGCGGTCAGTGCCGGCATTGGCGGCAGTTTGGGGCTTTGTAATAATACGCCGACCGTGCTCGATTTGTTCGGCTTGCTTGGCGGTGCCACTTCCGGTGGTACATGGGCAGTAACGTCCGGTACAACCGATGCGGGGTCTTTCGATGCCACCAACGGCACATTCGACCCAAATGGTCATTCTGCGGGTATCTTTACCTTTACTTATACCGTTACCGGCGTTGCGCCATGCGCCAACGATAGCGAGGACATGGTCATTACCATCAACACCGCCCTAAATGCCGGAACAGATACGAGTATAGATGTCTGTAACGATGTCAGTTCACCCATCAACTTGTTGGCACAACTAACAGGAGCCGATGTAGGTGGAACATGGACCGTAGCGGCAGGCAGTCCCAACGCTCCCGGCGGAACCTCTTTCAATGCCATTACGGGAATCTTCAACCCCATTGGTCAAACCGCAGGGACTTATATATTCACCTATACACAACCTGCTGTGGCCGATTGTAACGCTGTTTCGGCCAATGTTACGGTAAATGTGAGTCTTGCTGCCTCGGCTGTTTTGGTAACGGGCGTAGATATTTGTAACACAACGGCAGATGGCTCAATACTCGATTTCTCCGACCTGATTTTATCGGGCACCACCACCGGAACTTGGACAGATACCGATGGCTCAGGAGTTGATTTAACCAATCCTAATGCTGTTGATTTTAACGGCATTGCGCCCAATACCTATACCTTCACCTATACCATTGGCGGTAACGGAAGCTGTGCGCCGGTAGCTTATGATGTAGAGATAGTAGTCCAAGATTGCGCTTGCCCAAGTGTCGCCACACTTCCGCCCGCTGCGGCATTGTGTAATTCGGCAGCCGTACTCAACCTGTCCACGCTGCAAATCACCACCCAAGCCGGAACATGGAGCATCACCGCTACCCCCGCCGGAGCAACTAACCCCGCCACGCTGACAGGTACAAACTTCGATGCAACCGGTGCTACTTCGGGAACTTATACTGTTACCTTTACCCTCGACACAGCACCCCCCGTGGGTTGCCCCGCTTCTTCTTCACAAGACATTGTGGTGAATGCTGCGGTCATTGTTGGCCCCGACAATAGTACCGATGTTTGCAACGATGCCGGTACAACAATAGACTTAAACGGATTGCTTTCCGGTGCGAATACAGGCGGTGTTTGGACGGTATCATCGGGTAGTCCCACTGCTGGCGCAGTTAATTTAGCTGCCGGTACGTTTAACACCAATGCCCATCCCGCAGGTACATACCAATTCCAATACACCATCACCGGCACCGGTGTCGGCGCATGTGCAACCGATGCTGCCACAATTACGGTGAATATCTCCGCTGCCCAACAAGCAACTGTAACGCCCAATGCGACTATTTGCAACCTCACTGCCGATGGTTCCGTACTCAATATAGCTGCGCTCATCACCGCCGGTACGACTACTGGAGTTTGGACAGATACCGATGGGGCAGGGGTAAGTTTAGCCAACCTGACAGCCGTGGACTTCAACGGCGTGCCTTCCGGCGATTACGTATTTACATATACCATCAACGCCGTTGCCCCTTGTTCCAACTTCGTTGCAACGGTTACTGTAACCGTAGAGGATTGCAGTTGCCCAAGCGTGGCGACTACCGCACCCTCAGCTTTATGTAACGATGCCGGAACGCTCGACCTCGCAACCCTGCAAACCACCACCGAAGCCGGCTCATGGAGCATCACCAATGTTCCGGTCGGTTTAAACCCCGCCACATTAACCGGAACCGTCTTTAACGCATCGGGTTTTGATGCCGGTGATTATGAAATTACCTTTACCCTCACTACTCCACCTCCCGTAGGTTGTCCCTCCACTTCGGTAGAAACCCTAACCGTACAAGATTCTCCTCAAGCAGGTACCGGAAGTTCTCAGAATGTCTGTAACAGTGCAGGAAACACGGTCAATTTAACCGATTTACTGACCGGTGCCGATTTAGCAGGTACATGGGCAGTTCAAGTAGGCAGCCCCGCAACCCCTCAAGGAGCAGCTTTCAATGCCATAGCCGGAACATTTGACCCAGACGGTCAAACCGCAGGAACTTATGAGTTTACCTATACCGTGCTCGGCACAGCCCCTTGCACCAATAGCGTTGCAGTGGTTACCATAGTTGTAGAGGACTGCAATTGCGTTACCCCAACTGCACCGGTAATCGTTGCAGGAGATGTGAATATCTGTGTTGGTGATGTTAATAGCACTGCTTTTGAAGTCAGCACTGCTGCTAACACAACCGTAAACTGGTACGATGTAGCAGTAGGCGGTAATTTATTGTCAACTGGATTAACTTATACTGCCACCAACGCCGGCACATATTATGCCGAAGCGGTTAACAATCCCGATGATGGCTGCCAAAGTGTGCGTACCTCCGTTACTTTAACCGAAAACCCCGTACCCGTAGCAAGTTTCATCGCTCCCGCCAATACGTGTACGGATGTAACTACTACCATCACCTTTGACGGAACCGCCGGCGCAGGTGCTACCTACTCTTGGGACTTCGGAAGTGCCGGAACTCAAACCGGTGCCGGCCCCCACAACATTACTTGGAACACTACAGGCGTACAGACCATTACCCTAACCGTTTCAGCAAATGGATGCAGCGATCAATTAACCACCGATGTTTCCGTTACCGGCGTAACCGCCACAGCGATCGCCAACCCCACAACAGCCTTAGAAGGAACCACCATAGACCTAACCGCCACCGGCACATCTACCGGAGGTGGTGTATTAGTCTATTCTTGGACGGCAAGTGCCGGTAGTCTTAGCTGCACAGATTGTCCCAATCCAACGACTGTTATGGTGGATAACACCACTTATACAGTTACCGTCACCGATGAGTTTGGTTGCGAAGCTACTGCAACTACAAGTACGGTCTTAATCACCGTACCCCCAATCGAAAATGCCGTATTAATTCCCAACGCCTTTTCACCCAATGCCGATGCAGTAAACGACATCTTCCGTTTAACAGGAATAAACGTCCAAGAATTTGAGTTAATCGTCTTCAACCGTTTTGGCGAAGAAGTATTTTCTATTTCTTCTACAAATCTAGCCGAAGGCTGGGACGGTACTTTTAGAGGTAAAGAGCAAGAAATCGGAGTATATGCCTACCGCGCATTCGTAACATTCACCGATGGTGAAGAAAAAATCATGAAAGGGAATGTTACGTTGATAAGATAGGAGAAAAAGACCTTAGACAAAAGACATAAGACTAAAGACTGGAGATTTAAGACAGAAGACAATAGACGAAAGAATGAAGCCGGAAATCGTAAATAACTAAGTCCTTAATTCGTAAATCGAATGTCAAACGTCTAAATTCCCGCCGTTGTCTCCTCACAGACAACCAAATGTAATCCATACTAGTCGTCTGTGAGGATACAGACAACGGCGCAAGACAGAAATGGTAAAGACCTAAATCTTATTTCTTAATTCTAAAGTCTTATGTCTTTCGTCTTAAGTCTAAAATCTAACGTCTTAAATCTAACGTCTAAAATCTAAAGTCTAAAACACCAAATTCATTTATGAATGAAAAAAAGCCTAAAAAAGTATTGGTGATTAAAGGAGCAATTACTCCTCATTTCATTGCCGACTCCATTGCCAAACACAGCGCAAAAAAAGAGATTGGCGCGCACAGTATTTTCTTAGGTCAAGTCAGAAACGATATGTTGGAAGGGAAAATGGTTGTGGCGATAGAATATACCGCTTACGAAGAAATGGCAGAGGAAGCATTTTACTTAATAAGAGAAGACGCTTTCCGGCTTTACCCCCTAACCTGTATGCACATTTACCATAGCCTCGGCATCGTTCCGGCAGGCGAGATTAGCCTGTTTGTTTTCACCTCTTCCCAACATCGGCAAGCAGCGATGGAAGCCTGTACCTATATTGTTAACCGCTTGAAACAAGAAGTACCGGTTTGGGGTAAAGAAATTTTTGAAGACGACACTTACACTTGGAAGCAAAACACCTAAACCACAAGCTCTTGACAGGCTTCATAATGCAAAACCATGATTGATATTACCAACAAAATAAAGACACACCGTTCGGCAATAGCACAAGCAATTGTAAAAGTAAGCAGACAGGAAACGATAGAAGCAATCCTAAACAAAGCAGTTCCCAAGGGTGATGTATTTGAATCAAGCCGCATCGCCGGATTGTTTGCCATCAAACGCACGAGCGACATGATACCCGACTGCCACCCCTTACCCATCGAGGCTGCTTCAGTCAGGCATCGAATAGAAGGATTAGAAATCATCATAGAAACCGAAGTGCATACCATATACCGCACCGGAGTAGAAGTAGAAGCCATGCACGGCGCATCGGTCGTAGCATTGACTATGTACGATATGCTAAAACCCATTGATAAGGAAATCGAAATTCACCAAATCAAACTGCTCTCTAAAAAAGGAGGGAAATCCCAATACAAGGATAAGCTAAACCGCACGCTTCAAGTGGCGGTAGTAGTGTGCTCCGATAGTATTTCGGCAGGGAAGAAAGAGGATTATGCCGGTAAAGCCATCATCACCAAGTTAGAAACCCTTGATTTACCCGTTCAAGATTACACCATCATTCCCGATGAAGTGGATACCATCAGGCAAAAGGTAACAGCACTTTGCGACCATAAATTCGATTTAATCATCCTCACCGGAGGTACCGGTTTATCGGCAAGAGACGTAACACCCGAAGCGATTCGACCCTTACTCGACCGCGAAATACCCGGCATTGGTGAAGCTGCCAGAAACTACGGGCAAAACCAAATGCCTTATGCCATGCTGTCCAGAAGCTTTGCAGGGTTAAAAGGTAACACCTTGATTCTCGCACTCCCCGGTTCTACTCGAGGAGCGCAAGAAAGCATGGATGCCCTATTTCCTTATGTCCTTCACATATTTAAAATCATGGAACATTCGGGCCATGACCTGCTTAAATAAGGCATACTTATTGAACACACTACTTCAAGTTGTCAAACTCATAAATATCACTATCAAGATGAGCGTTAGGTGGTATATCTGACAGCGGATTGATTAACCCATCCTGAAGGTCATAGACCCAACCATGTAAGTGGGGACGTTGATCCCTTTTCCATGCTTCTTGAATAATAGACGTTTCGGCCAAATTGTGTACTTGGTCTATAATGTTCAGTTCTATCAAGCGATTAAGTCGCCCTAATTCGGTATTTTTTGAATCGATCTCTGATCTGTTGGCCAAATAGACATCTTTAATATTGCGAAGCCATTGGTCTATGAGTCCGAAAGATTTTCGGGATAATGCGGCTTTTACCCCGCCACACCCATAATGCCCGCAAACAATAACATGCTCCACTTTCAACACTTCAACGGCATATTGCAAAACACTCAACATGTTCAAATCGGTATGAACAACCATGTTGGCTATATTACGGTGAATGAAAATCTCGCCCGGTTTAGTTTGGGTAATTTCATTTGGCGGAACTCGACTGTCAGAGCAACCAATCCAAAGAAACTTTGGAGATTGAACATTCACCAATCTTTCAAAAAACTCGGGATCTTCAATTTTCTTTTCCCTAGCCCAAGCTTTGTTTTCCAACAACAATAACTCATACTGATTCATAAGCAGCTTCATTTAAGGTTTTAGCAACTCTATTGTTCTCTGACAACTTGATACTCACCTGTATGTCTTTATACTTTGCAGTAGTCAAATAATCGTTGATGATTTCCGCATTATCTAAGTCTATAAACCCAATTCTAGAAAGGTCAATCAACAAATCCGCCCCTTCGGGAATACTGTCAAGGACGCGTTTTAATTCGAATTTATGTACAAAAGATAAGTCCTTGTAAAATCGCAAAAGGTAACGATTTTCATCAACAATCAAAGTGATGGAAGAGTGGTAATTCCCTCGGATAATAAAGAACGCTCCAACCAATAATCCAACTAATACCCCTATCAATAAATCAGTAAGCAAAATAGCCACAACCGTAACAACCAAAGGTATTAAATGCGACCATCCTTTTTCGTATTCAGCCTTAAATACCGCCGGTTTGGTCAGTTTGTACCCTACTGAAATTAGTATAGCCGCCAATGCTGAAAGCGGTATCATGTTCAAAAATTTGGGAATGGCGATGACACTGATCAAGAGAAAAACGCCATGTAAAATGGTTGACATTCTCGTTCGTCCACCTGATGTAGCATTGGCAGAACTGCGAACAATGACAGATGTTACCGGAATTCCTCCAATTAAACCCGATGCTATATTTCCAACCCCTTGTGCTATCAACTCTCTATTGGTAGGCGATGTGCGTTTGAATGGATCGACCTTGTCTATCGCTTCTATACAAAGCAACGTTTCTATACTTGCTACTAATGCTAAAGTGAAGGCAATGACCCAAACATCCTTATGAAAAATATAGCTAAAATCGGGAACAGCAAATTGACCAAAGAATCCCATCATAGAATCAGCTACCGGTACCCGTACCATGTGCTCATCAGAAATCGCTAAGGAAGGTACAAAGCTATGAAAAATTAAATTGGCAATGATGCCAAACGCAACCACCACCAATGGACCCGGCACCAACTTTAACCAATCCGGCTTGCGCCATTTTTGACTATCCCAGAAAAACAAGAATGCCAAAGATATGGAGGAGATGATGACCGCACCCCAAGAAAATTTACTCTGAATGGAATACCAAATGGTTGAAAAAGTATTATTCCCATCTGATTGAAAGAAAGCCTCATCACCCTCAAAGTCGGCATCATATCCAAGCGCATGAGGAAACTGTTTAAGGATTAAGATTAACCCAATTGCCGCCAACATACCCTTAATCACCGCCGAAGGAATAAAATCACCTATCATACCGGCTCGCAACAAACCCATTGCGATTTGTAAAACGCCGGCAATCACCACTGCTAACAAAAACACCTCAAAAGAAGGTAAACTCTGTATAGCTCCTAAAACAATAACAGCTAATCCCGCAGCAGGCCCACTTACACTCAAAGAAGATTTACTGATTGCTCCAATGACAATTCCGCCAATTACTCCGGCAATAATCCCTGAAAACAAAGGCGCACCCGAAGCAAGCGCAATACCTAAGCAAAGCGGAAGGGCTACCAAAAATACAACTAAGGCTGCCGGTAAATCGTGTTTTAAATTATTAGTCCATCTCAAATCTTCTTTTGTCATCTCGTTCTGTTTTTTTTTTTGAGCAAAAATAACAAAACAATCTATGGATAGTTGTACAATCATAAAATAAATGTAATTATTCTATTGAGTTAACCATTATCAATCCTAAATTTGTTGATTACTTTACAAACAGGTTCGTCTTTTTTCCTGCCTTGTGGTTGTTCTCGAGCGGGGAACCACCGTTGTCTAACTTTTAAAGTCTTAAAAATAAACCGTACTTTTGCCAGCTAAAATCAGTATTTATCTACAAATACCCGCTACTTATTACCCATGACCATTAAAATAGGCATCTTTTTTGGAGGCAGTTCCCGTGAGCGAGAAATATCTTTTGCAGGAGGCCGCACCGTTTATGATAACTTAGATAAAACGCTCTTCGAAGCCATTCCATTGTTTATTGACAGTTGGGGTAATTTCATCCTTTTAGATTGGCACTATATATATAAAGGTAGCATTCGCGATTTTTACCCACCTACCTCCTCCGATAACGTCCATTCCAAATACGGCTTTCAATTTTATGCCGAATCGTTAGGAAATCTTTCCAAAACGGAACAGGAACAACTCATCTCCCTTATCGGGCGCAAAATCTTACCCACGGAACTTCCTCAATTAATTGATTTTGCATTCCTTGCTTTGCACGGTGCTTTTGGCGAAGATGGCAGTATTCAAGGATTGTTACAATATCTGCACATTCCTTATACGGCTTCGGGTATTCTTCCATCGGCAATAGGAATGGACAAAGCATTTCAAAGACGAACTATGCAACACGCAGGGTTTCCGGTTCCCCCGTTTCTTACCATTAATCGGAACATTTGGCTCAACGCTTCTCAAAATCTTCAAAAGGAAACTTTCAAAACCTTCCTTGATATGGTTGGACTGCCAATGGTTATAAAACCATCCAATCAAGGCTCTTCCATTGGAGCAACTATTTTGCAATCCGACCAATTTGCCGACTTCAACAATGCCTTACTTTCCGCTTTCTTTATCAAAGAAATCACCCTCGCCGATTGGCAACAACTGGACGAAGAAGCAAAGTATCAATTCGTAAGAGATATGACTGACATCCGCACCGGAATCGGGTTACCGGTAAATGTCTATCCAACAAACCAAGTTTGTTATCACCCCGACCAGCTTTTTGATTACCTGCAACAATGGTCTTTAGAACAAAACCCAACCGACACACTTCGTTTGGAAGCCTTCGACAGAGAGCATGAAGTAGTTGTAGAAGGGTTTTTGAAGGGGAAGGAATTTTCTTGCATCGTCATCAAAGGAACCGAAAATGAACCCATTGCACTACCGCCAACCGAAATCAGGAAAGGTAAAGAGTTGTTCGACTACCGTTCTAAGTATCTAGCCGGATTGTCCAGCAAAGTAACCCCGATTGACCTGCCCGACCATCAAATTGCCCTCATTCAATCAGAATGTGAACGCCTGTTCACCTATTTCAAGTTCGATACTTATGCCCGCATAGACGGCTTCATTGCACCCAACGGCACGGTCTTCCTCAACGACCCCAACACCACTTCGGGAATGTTGCCTTCTTCTTTTTTCTTTCACCAAGCTGCCGAAATTGGATTAAACCCCTCACAGTTCTTAACCTATATCATCCGAACCTCTCTCGCTGAACGCATCAACCATGGTTTGTTTATCGAAAAATACCATCAACTTGCGGAGCGTTTAGACCAACAACTGCATCAGTTAAAAACGCAAACAGCGAACAAAAAAAACATAGGCGTAATCTTAGGAGGATACTCCTCAGAACGCCATATCTCAGTCGAAAGCGGCAGGAATATCTACGAAAAACTCGCTTCTTCAGAAAAATACCGACCCATACCTATTTTTCTGACCGGTAACGACGAACATTACGACCTCTATCAAATACCCATCAACATACTGCTCAAAGATAATGCCGATGACATTGCCGAGAAAATCAAGCATTTCACCATCCACCCCATCACCAACGCCGTTATTCAAAAAGCAGCAGGCATTATCGAAAAATACTGCCTTTTCAAACAAGAACCGCCGCGAAAATTAACTTATCCCGAACTCGCCAATACCGTTGATGCCGTTTTCATAGCCCTTCACGGACGACCCGGTGAAGACGGTAGCCTGCAAAAACATTTAGAGCAATACCAAATCCCCTACAACGGCTCAAGCATCCCCACCTCACAAATCACCATAGATAAATACGCCACCAACCAATTACTCCAAAAGCAAGGTTGTAAGGTGGCTCAACAATTATTGGTAAAGAAAAACGATTGGGAAGAAAATCCCCAACAGTTGCTTCATGAGATCGAACAAAAGTTTTACTACCCCCTCATTGCCAAGCCAAACGATGACGGTTGCAGTTCTGCGGTAAAGAAAATCAACAACCGCGAACAAATGCAAGCCTATCTGAACACCATCTTCCGACATCCCGAAGCTGCCATTACAGAAGCAAACCAACTCATCCTTTCGTTAAAACCCAAGGAAGAGTTTCCACCCAAAAATACCTGCCTCATCGAAACCTTGATTGAAAAAGGAAATGCCACCCGTTTTATGGAAATTACCGGCGGATTGATCACCCATTTCCACCCAAACGGTGAGGTTACTTACGAGATGTTTGAACCCAGCGAAACCTTAGCAGGCGAAGAAGTGCTTTCCTTAGAAGAAAAGTTTTTGGCAGGCGAAGGGCAAAACATAACCCCTGCCCGTTTTAGCCGCTCCGCTGACGAAAGAAATATAATTGCCAATAAAGTAAAAGCCGATTTGGAAAAAGTAGCCCAACTTTTACACATCGAAGGCTATTCTCGAACCGATGCCTTTGTTAAAATGTACGAAAACGGGCAAATCGAAACCTATATCATCGAGGTCAACTCCCTGCCCGGAATGACCCCCGCCACCTGCATTTTTCACCAAGCCGCCATCAACGGCTACACACCCTTCGCCTTCATAGACCACATCTTAGAATACGCCATGCAAAAGCAAAAGGATAAGGGATAAGGGATAAGGAGAAAGGGATAGGCATTATGTAATTGACAATAGACAATAGCAAATTATAAAATTTGAACTGAGCGAAAACGAAGAATAGTAAATTCTAATTCGCAAGTCTAATATCTAACATCTAAAGTCTAATGTCTTTAATCTAAAATCGTAAATCAGTGTTGTCGGAACATCAATTGCTCCGAAAGTTCAACAAGCGGCTGCTTTCGTAACGGCTCAACATTGATTTTGTCGAGGTGCGAAAAAGCCTCCTGATAGTAAGTTTGAATGATAGCCTCCGTAGCTTCTTGAATGTCCAACGCTTCAAAAATTGATTTTACCTCGCGCACTTTCTCGTCAGGCTTATCAATATCGGTATTCATCCAATACGATAACCTTTCGAGTTGCTCGGCATCAGCCGTTTCGAGTGCTTTCAGCAGTAGATAAGTCTTTTTATTTTGCAAAATATCACCCCCTACTTGCTTCCCAAAATTTTCGGGATCACCGAAGGTATCTAACAAGTCATCTTGCAATTGAAAAGCAATCCCAATGTTTTTACCAAACCCATACAAATGCGCTACATCAACAGCACTCGCTCCGCCCACAATAGCCCCCATTGCTAAAGATGCCGCTAATAAAACAGCCGTTTTCAACTCAATCATCAATAAGTACTCCGCAATACTTACCCCGTTTCGGGTTTCAAAGTCCATATCGTACTGCTGCCCTTCGCATACTTCCAAAGCCGTTTTGGTAAACAACTTCACCAATTCAGACAACCCCGTTTCCGCTTCCGACAAGTACTGATATGCCTTGACCAACATCGCATCACCCGAAAGAATAGCTGCATTCAAACCGTACTTCACATGCACCGTTTCAACTCCCCGCCTCAAAGGAGCATGATCCATCACATCATCGTGCAAAAGTGAGAAATTATGAAAATACTCCACCGCCAATGCCGGCGCAAAAGCCTTTTCCACCTCATCGCTAAACATTTGGCATCCCAATAAGCACAACAACGGACGAATTCGCTTCCCACCTATCCCCATAAAATACTCGATAGGGCGATATAAATTTTCAGGCGAAGCCGGTAATTGCCGTTCACGCAGAAATGCCGAAAACCGCTCTTGCAACAAATGATTGGGCAACATAACTTACAAAAAAATAGTGCGCCACAAAGTTAGCTAAAAACCTGCGAACCATATCTGCCCGTTTTCGCGCTTAAGAGATTTGGTAAAGTTGATACGAAGAATAAAATTTGACAACAACCTTATTAACAAGAATATTGGTAGGGGAGGAGTCGCAAATTGAATCATCAATCAACTTCAAGTATAACCTATATCGCAAGAAAAATGCCCTCCCATGCCATTACCCACTAAATTGACTTTCAATCACATAATCCTGACTTACTTAATCAGCCGTTGGCCGCAACAAAAGACCCTTCCATAAATCCTCAATGTTTTGGTAATTTATAAAAGTTTTGGTAGGCTTAACCGGTGTTATCAAATAGTTTAGTCCATACGAAGCATTTACAAACCCTTCCTGAATATACACCACACCTTGTTCCAGCATTAGATAAACATAGTAATTGTGCTTTCTTAAAACATTGTTGAAGAACAGCTTTCGTTCATCATCCAAAAAACATTCAAAAAGGATAGTCGGCTTGTCTTCTGCTAAAATCCTTTCCGCACCTTTAAAAACAGACATTTCAAAAGTTTCAACATCGCACTTAATTAGGTCAATTGTAATATTATTTTCTAAAGCAAAACTGTCCAACGTTTTTAAAGGAACAACTTGGCTATCCCACACTATTTCGGGATAGATTTTTTTAGAAAAACCTTGATTAACCGATGAAACGTCCGTGATGGATTTGTTTTTAGGTATGGAAATTTGAATTTCACCGTCTTTATCACCAATCGCAAATTCATGTACCGTAACATTATTTGCCGAATTTAGCTTTAAATTCATGTTCATCCTTTCGGCATTGACACTATAAGGCTCAAAGGCATATATATTCGATTTTGGGTTAACCTTACTGGCCAACACAGAAAACAAACCTGTATTTGCTCCAATATCAACAATGCATTTTGACTTTTTAGAAAGCTCAAGGAATAAATTCAAATCAGCTTTTTCAGGATAAGGCAAACCATAGTAGAAATACAAAGCTAAACCATCATCGCATTGATTGAAATACTTGAATTGGTATGGACCGAAATTGCAATCGAGGTTTCCCGAAGGAGGCCATCGGTGAATTAAAAAGGAATGAATTTGGACAGATAAAGCCGAAGACTTTTTAAGTATTTTTCTAAAAACACCGTTCACTATTTTGTTGCGCCTAATCATTCTCAAAAAATTCATATTCGCTCTATTAATTCCGTTAAACAAGATAACACTTCACTTGATAGGAAGCACGAAGCTACAACTAACTACTGAACTGCCAATATAGCCAAACCTATTTCCTCTACACATCACCCAAAGTAAAGGTCCCAATAGTCCCCAAAGTCCCACATACCCCCAAAGCAAAAGCACTACAAGTCTTAAAAAACAATTAAGGCTAAATGGCACTTTAAAACCATTTAGCCTTAATTAAAAAATCGAAACCGACAATCAAAGCCTACCGACCACCCAAATCTAAAATCTTAACTAATTTCAATCATCACTTTTTTCCGTTGATACTCTTTCCCCGCAACAATCTTCAAATTAGTTTCCGTCAACGTCTCATAACCGGCCAACCTCCATTGCAAATCCACAAATATAGCCGGTAATTCTGCCGCACTGTACTTCCCTTTAATATCAGTAGAAACACGCTTTACCAATTCATTCGTTCCTGCTTTAAAAACACTAAACTCCACCTGTTGCAAAGGCACATCATTGATATTAAGTACCGTTCCCCGAATTTTCGCAGTAGTCCTTCCCAAATCAATAATCTCTCGCGCTTTTTTATAGCCGCTCACAAATTCAGGATTACTCATCTCCAATGTACCTGCCAAATTATCCAATTGATCAATAAACAAATTATCAATCACCATCCTAACAATCGCTTCGATTTGTTCATTTGCCTGACTCTTCGTAATAATCGCTTGTCGCGGATTCTGCGAAGCTATTCTGTATAAATCTATACTCGTCCGCAAATCCGTAACATCAGCCGGCAAAATTCCAAAACCGGCAAGTAATGCAATATTTGCCGATGTGCCGTCATAAATGTTTTCACACAAATCATCTACATCTTCTTTTGTAGCTCGTTCCAGCTTGGTTTTATTATATTTCACCAAAGCAGCTAGCGCATTGTTATTCGTCTGATTGGCAAATGCAAGCGTCCCTTTAGAACATTTCAAGGCAAAACTTGTCATCGCTGTTCGCAAAGCATTCGTGTCAAGGGTAATCCCGGTAGTAGTTCCGGTCGAAATCTGATTCAGCGAATTAACCAAAACCATTTTCGTACCAACCTGACCTACTATGATGGCAAATTGCGGTATCCCCGCAGTAGCACTCGTATTTGCCCCGCAATAGGTAAGCGTAGAATTAATCATGTTCGCTCTGTTCGATGTTACTGTTTTCATGTCTGAATAATTTAAGGAATTAAAAAAACAACAATAATGGATAAGTAACGAAAAAAGCGAAAAATAAATTCCCTGAAAATGATAAATTTTTGAAAAAAAATACAACAAATTCTAACTCATTCATTACCAAACAATAATACTTTACACAATTACCTTACAAACCGCCCTAACGGTAAAGCAAACCGCCCTAACGGTAAAGCAAACCGCCCTAA
>CALCIK010000189.1 GCA_937907475.1 uncultured Bacteroidota bacterium
GTTTCTAATATATCCAACATCGCAAAACCTCAAAAATCACCGAACTATTGTTAAAAGGTATGTGTTGAAATTGAAAAATGTCCGTATAACATTGCGCCTAAATAGTTATTAGTTGTTTAGAAATTTATTGTGGATTGTTTTGTGCCATGCTGTTTCCGGCAATATAGCCGCAAGTCCAGGCGGCTTGAAAGTTAAAACCTCCGGTAATGGCATCTATATTCAGCACTTCGCCGGCAAAATAAAGGCGGGGCAAGAGTTTACTTTCCATTGTTTTAAAATTTACCTCGTTCAAACGCACTCCCCCGCAGGTAACAAACTCTTCTTTGTTGGTGCTTTTCCCTGTTGCTTGCAGGGTTGTTTGGGTGAGTTGTAAAACCAACTGTTGCATTTGTTTTTTTGACACATCCGCCCAACGGGTGGTTTCGGGTATTTGTGCAGATTCAGCAATTCTTTTCCACAACCGCATGGGCAGGTTAAACAAAGCGCGTGCATTGACTTGTTGACGCGAAAAATCCGATTTATAGGTTGTCAATTGAACCTGTACTTCTGTGGTTTGCAAAGGGTTTACCCAGTTAATGATCACCTCAAAACGGTATTCCAAATCATGCAACACCTTTGCCCCCCATGCCGACAATCGTAAAACGGCCGGACCGCTAATGCCCCAATGAGTAACCAATAAATTACCTGTTGCCGACAATTTTGTCTTCGCTACTTTGATGTTTACATTAGGAACGGTAACACCGGCTAACTCATGCAGTAGGTTGTTATGGCTTAGGTTAAAGGTAAACAACGATGGTAAGGGCGGTTCAATGTGGTGTCCTAAGCTTTCCAACAAGTTCCACATTTGGGTACTGCTGCCCGATGCTATCAACACTTTAAAAGCCTGCAAAACTACATTGTCGGATGTGGTAACTTGCCAGTTTGACCGTTCATCGACAGGTGGTTCCAACTTGGTGATGCCGCATTGGGTGTATATGGTTATATCTTGTTTTTGTGCGGCATCGGTCAGGCAGTTAACGATGGTTTGTGAACTATTGGTGACAGGAAACATGCGCCCGTCGGGTTCGGTTTTAAGTTTTACCTCTTTGGTTTCAAACCACTCGATGGTATGGGTGGGGTTAAAGCGGTGAAAAGGGGCTATTAACTCCGTTGCTCCGCGCGGATAGTTTTTTACCAATTCGTGTACATCAAAACAGGCATGGGTAACATTGCATCTGCCGCCCCCCGATACTTTTACCTTACTCAATAGGTGGCGGCTTTTTTCGAGCAGGATAACTGGCCGTTCTTTTTGTTGTTCGGCACAGTTTATGGCTGCAAAAAAACCTGCCGCACCGCCTCCTATGACGACAATGGGTGCTAATTTTGGGGGCATAAAGTTGAAAAGAACTCCGATGCCGTAGTGGTCACCGGAGTTTTTTATGGAGATTTAGCGAATAACCGATAATTGACCGGTTTCTACATATTGACCTGCTTCTAAACGATAGAGATAGTTACCGGCCGCAACAGGTTTACCCTGATTGTCGGTAGTATTCCATATATATTGGTAAGTATCGGGTGTTTGAAAACCGCTGAACACTGTTTTTATATGTTGTCCGGTGATGGTATAAATATTGAGGCTTACCTGTGCGTTTTCTGGCAATTGATAGCTGATTTGAGCCTGTTCAACCACCGGATTTGGGGTACATTTCAAGACATAATCATATTGGCTTTCGGTGTTCGGGCCAATTCCTACGGGGTATTCCAGTTCGGGAGTGGGTAAGGGTTGATCGGTAAAAATATAGAACATACCGGGTGCCATATTGATGTTTACCGAGGTATTGGTTACCTCAAAAGGTTCACCGCTAAAATAATCGTACCAAGTACCGGTGTGTTGAAAAGTGGCAGAAACATTGGCCGAAACCACATCAAAATTGCCCAATACTGCGGCATTCATATCCGAATGGTTTAGATAGATGCGTTTGGCGTACCCACCTGTTGACAAAGTAAAATCATTGGTTTGAAAAGTCGGATATTGGCGCAAATCGGTCAATGCTTTTACCGTTTTATATAGGTTACGCCGTTTGGGGTCGGCATAATAATCCCACCTGATGGGTTTGGGGTCGGTTCGGGAAGCATCCGTACCCGATGGGTAGTTTATAGAATAGTCGTATCCTAACTCGCCAAACTGCCAAAGCATTTTTGGTCCGGGAACGGTATAGAAAAAGGCGGATGCTTGTTGAACCCGTTGAAGTGCGACACTAAGTGTGCGAACATTGTGGTCGGGGTTGCTCGGATTGCCAAAGTTGAAGTTTTTATACATGTTCCTTTCTTCATCGTGGCTTTCCATATAACCCACTAAGTGCGGATAAGTCCACCCACGATTGAGATAGGACACACCGCTAAAGTTAGAATCGCCCAAATAACCCATCGTAGATTCGTTGTAAGTATGGGTCATGTTTCCCCATAGCATCATCCCATAGTTTGACAGTTCTATTTCTTCGCTATTGGCCGCAAAATGTTCTAATATCACATAAGCCTCCGGATCGTAAAGCCAAATTTGGTCTGCCATACGCTTTAAAAGGGCAACCCTTGAAGCATCGTAATTTCCCCATGCTCCGACATTAGAACCGGAATTGGTTTGGGTAAAACCTTTAGACAAGTCAAAACGGTAGCCGTCAAATCTAAATTCTTCTAACCAATAGCGATTGACCCTGTCCACAAAATATTGCGTTGCCGGGCTTTCGTGGTTAAAATCAAAACCCACATTAAATGGGTGTGTTGCTACGGCATTAAAATAAGGATTCTCATTGATGTTGGGATATAGCTGCATCAAGGCACATTGTCCAAATGCATGATTGAGTACCATGTCAAAAATGACCGCAATACCTCTGGAATGACATTCGTCTATAAAATGTTTCAAATCATTCTTGGGTCCGTAGTATTTATCGGGAGCCAAAAAGTACATGGGGTTATAGCCCCAACTGATATTACCTTCAAACTCCAAAATCGGCATCAATTCTATGGCGTTGATGCCTAGGTTTTGAAGGTAATCCAAAGTATCTACTAGCGTAGCAAAATCATGTTTTCCCAAAAAGTCGCGCAACAGTAGTTCATAAATGACTAAGTTTGTTTGATCCGGTCTCACGTAGCCGGTCGTTTGCCATTCGTAAGGCACTTGTCCGGTTTGCAGTACCGAAACGACATTCCCTTGCACTTGAGTTGGAAAAGGTATTAAACCGGGATAGGTTGATTCGGGAATATATGGGTCGTCAAAACGATGAAGGATTTTGTCGCTATAAGGATCGCCAATACGTACAGCACCATCTACCAAATATTGGAAGGTATATTCTTCTTGCGGGGTCAGTCCGGTCAAGGTAATCCAATAACGGTTGCCATCGGGGGTTCTGTGAAGCAGATACTCTTCGCTGACTTGCCAATCATTAAAACTTCCAACCACAAAGACAAACTGTTTTTGAGGAGCATACAATACCAAAGTTGCCGAAGTTTCATCAATATAGGTTATCCCATCTTCTATACCGGCCGGTAGCGGGGCAGTATTGGAAGCAGGGATGGTAAAATAATAGAAGGAGTCTATGACTTCGGTAGTGCCGTTATTGACAATAGATTTCACCCAATTTTGTCCAGTGCCCGATGGGGTTATCACATAATCCAACTGCTGTGTATTGTCGGCCGTGGCAATCGAAATGTTGTTGACCAACAGGTTAATATCGGCGTTCTGACTTGTTTGAACACGTACATTAAAGTTTTCCCCTTCGTTCACATAAGCCGGTCTTACCGCAGGTTGGGTAAAAGCACTGTATAGTCCGGGTTGGTAAACCGGCATAAAAATATCACCTGCATCGGCAGCTCGCCCTACTATTGAACCATCTGCATTGCGAAACACAAAAGCCAATTGTAAAATCTGCTCACTTGCCGGAACACCATAATATTCTCTGATTTTAAAACCAATCCGGTACAGGTTATTACCCAAGGATAGCATTTGCGCTGCCGGAAGGTTAGTGGTCCATCCCGCTTTGACATACCGCCAATTAGAAGGACCGGTGCTGAGGTTGGTAATCACCCCTGTATGTGCATAAATAGGCGGCGATACATCCTCTAATGCACCATTCCCTTGAGAGGCATCAAATACAATGGTAACCGAATCTGTATCTATAGGAAACAAGGGTTCCCATGTAATCACCTGCGCACTCACTTTTGTTGCTAATAGTATTAGAACGCCGAACAGCAGCTTGTTAAGTAGTTTCATAGAGCAAATTTAAGGATAGTGATGTTGATTAATTTCTAAATTATGTGCAAAATAAAATTCAACTAAAGTTCATTCCTTTAACCATAAGTGTTTACAGAACCGATGTTAAACAAATATCAAAATAGAGTTAAGAAATTGTTAAAAAATGTGTTTATCCACATTATTTTGTGCATAACCCTATCCTTATACACAAAATCATCAAAGAATTGGATAGCAAGGTAGTGATTAAGGTCGAAACGTCCAAAAAATCTAAAAAACCATCTGAGCGAAGTTTTTACCCCAAAACGATAGGACGATACTATTTTACACTTTCAAATGCCGCATATCGGTTCTAAAAGCCTATACAACGAATTCAACAACAAGTAAGCGATATGGTTTGTAGGAAAACTTAATCAATATGACGATAAACCTATGGAAGCCCGTTTTTCAAAATTTACCGGACAGAAGAATCTTACTATTATTTCTTTTTTAAAAAAAATTTTTAAATCAACAGTAATAGTAAGCGTTGTGGAAATGTGGATGACCCAATGAGGTTAACTTGTCTGTTTTAAGTTTTCCTCAAAATAAGGTTACTTATGCACAGGTAATTCACAGGATTACAGCAATAAAATCAAGTACTTGGTTACTTATTCAGTTTTGGATTTGAAAGTGAGTTGTGAATAATTCTCTCAACACAAGTCTGTGTACAAGTACTGTCATAGTTGTGTAAAAAAGTGGGATTAAAACATTTGTCTGTGGATAAATAGGGGAATGTGGATAAAACACCTGCAACAGTGCAAGTTGTTCACATCTTTTATTGCAAAATGGGGATGAGTTTGGGATAACCTTGTTTATAACTTTCGCTTCGTTACTGTTCTAAATCAATGGCTAATAGATAGTATTATATTAGATTGTGAATAACCTATGAATCCTCTATTATTTTTTTACCTCTTTCAAAGTTTGTTTTACAAAGTATAAATTTGTGGATAACCCTGTGTATAAGAGAGTCAATTGAAACAAAGTTGTGGATAAATGGCTTGCAAAAACAGACTCGACAGACTGCTAAAATGGCTTGTCAAAATGATGATGAAATTGGCAATGAATAGAGATTTTGACAAGACGAACAACTCGTTTCAAAAAAATCCTAATCAAAAGTAACATTTGTTACCGAAAAGTCTGAAATTGGGATGTAATTATGCACTATTTTTGGACTTTTTCAACTTTAAACAAAGTAAATATGATAGAACTAATTAGTCAGCCATGGCCTTGGTATGTTGCCGGGGCGGGCATTGCATTGGTGTTGTTTTTGGCAAATTGGTTGGGAGGCGAGTTTGGCGTTTCCGGAGCATTGGGAACGATGTGTTCCATGTGTGGGGCGGGTAAAAAAGTACCGTTTTTTAATGTCAATTGGCGTAATCAGTTGTGGAATGTCGTATTTGTGTTTGGTGCTTTGATTGGCGGTTTTGTAGCCGGTACATGGTTAAGCAGTCCGAACGATATTCAGTTATCGGCAGCTACAGTACAAGATTTGGGTAATTTAGGCATCACTGATTTTACCGGTTTAGCACCTGCCGAAGTTTTCGGACTCGACCAAATATTTACCCTCCGAACTTTGGTATTTGCCATCTTAGGCGGGTTTTTGGTAGGATTTGGTACGCGTTATGCCGGTGGTTGTACTTCAGGTCATGCTATTAGCGGATTATCTAATTTGCAATTGCCTTCGTTGATTGCCGTCATTGGCTTTTTTATTGGCGGTTTGGCAATGACGCACTTGTTGTTGCCATTTTTTATGAATCTCTAAAAATACAGGGCAATGAAATTAATTAAGTTTTTACTGTTGGGTATATTCTTTGGCATCGTTATGACCAAATCGGAAGTTGTTTCGTGGTTTCGCATTCAGGAAATGTTTAGGTTTCAGGCGTTTCACATGTACGGAGTGATTGGCACTGCAGTAGTATTGGGAGCTATCATAGTGTTTTTAATCAAAAAAACTAAACTTAAAAACAACGAGGGTCATCCGATTGAGTTTCACGACAAGGCCTTCAGTATATACCGCTATTTGTTTGGCGGCATCATATTTGGTTTAGGTTGGGCACTCACCGGTGCTTGTCCGGGTCCCATTTTTGTATTGATAGGGAATGGTTATGTAGTGTTCATTCTTGTTGCGCTCAGTGCCATCTTAGGCACTTTTACCTATGGGCTTATCCGCGACAAATTGCCTCATTAAGAGAAATTATATTTATTCTACAATACAAAAGCGGCTTATTTTTTACATAAAAGAGCCGCTTTTGTATTTATGCCTTTACCTTATATAGGATAAGTTAATCGGATACGCATGGCGTGTTTCCCATAAAAAATAACCGTTACAGAGTTACCGGTGTTTATTTTATACAATTTTACAGCACAAAGAGTAACACAAAAAGAAAAAGTGCTAATATTGGCTTCAAATGTGTCAATCTGTAGGGCAAATGGTTACCTTTAACTGATTGGGAAGAGGGGGTGTTGCTGATAAAGCAGATTACTATTCAAACTGATGACATGCTTACAACCACAATAACCAAAAGCGACCGCGAACAACAAATATACGAGGCACTTCTAACGGTAAAAGACCCGGAAATTCCGGTGATTTCGGTCGTTGATTTGGGCATTATTACTTCTGTTACTTGGTACGAAGAAACAGGGGAGGCAGTTGTGGTGATGACCCCTACTTTTACCGCCTGCCCTGCTACCAATGTAATGAAAGCCGAAATACAACAATGCGTAGCCGGGTTACCTTTTGTACATAAAGCGACTGTAACAATAGATTTTACCGAACCTTGGAACTCGAACCGAATTAGCGAACTTGGTAAACAGCAGTTAAAAGAGTTTGGTTTAGCTCCGCCACCGGCTTATACGGGAGAAGTAGATATGGATACCATAGCCGATGCAAATTGTCCTAATTGCGGCAGTGCCAACACCTCACTCAACTTGTTGTTTGGACCCACGCTTTGCCGTTCTATGCACTTTTGTTATGATTGCCGCCAAGCCTTTGAAGCTTTTAAGCCGGTGTGATTTACTTTTTAAAGTATCTTCTATATGAGAATCCCAAAATGTCGAACATCTGAATTAGTGATAGTATCAGCTAACCAAAAGGTTTTATTTTGTAACCCCCTAACTTTTTAAAAACTATGAGTTTGTTGTGGAACGAAGGCGAAATTGTTGACATTCAACCCGAAGCACCCGGAACTAAGCGATTTTTTGTAAAAGTGCCTGAATTTGAAGAGATAGACTTTAAACCCGGGCAGTTTATGACTTTTGACCTGCCGATACATGAAAAGCGCAACAGACGTTGGCGAAGTTACTCCATAGCCTCTGCCCCGAATGGCACCAATGTTTTAGAGTTTGTCATTGTTTTGCTGGAAGGCGGTTTGGGCACGGAATATCTGTTCAACCATGCAACAGTAGGCACTAAGTTTTTAATGCGCGGCCCGCAAGGACATTTTACCCTGCCCGAAACCATTGACAAAGAAGTATGTTTCATCTGCACCGGTACCGGAATTGCTCCTTTTAGGTCTATGTTGTGGCATATTCACCAACAACAAATAGAACACAAAGGGCTACACCTTGTTTTTGGCTCACGCCTTCAAGAAAATATTTTATACCACAAGGAGATGTTGGAATTAGAGTCGAAAATGAATAATTTTAGCTACCACGTTGCCCTCTCGCGCGAAAAATCTCCCGATTGGAAAGGCTATTCCGGTTATGTTCACCAAATTTACGATTCGCTTTATGCCGACCACCGCGATGCTTATTTCTATATTTGCGGTTGGCAAAACATGTTGGATGAAGCCTGTAGCCGTTTACTCGAAATGGGTTATCAGCGCAAAACAAACATTATTTGCGAGTCTTATGGTTAAATAGAACCCACCAAACAATACAATTGCAAGGGGAGTTGTTTTACAGAAAAGTTTATTTAACTCTAAATGTTGGTTTTATCAATTAATGCTGCTATCTTTAACTTTAAACAACACTGCTATGAAAAAATACTTGTTCGCCTTAGTCGTTTTTTTGTTGCCCGCTATGGCTCTGCTAGCACAACAAAACTTGAATATTTCCGAGCCTTTGCCATTGATTGAAGGAACAAAGCAGTATCAAATTTATTTAGATAAGCCGGCAAAATCCTTCCAAAATTTGAAACACAAAGACGGCACCTTGCTTAAAGGGGAACTTTCGGAAGACGGTAAACGCCTGATTATCAACAATTATGAAAAACGCGCCGGCATTACCGTAGATGTCAAGTACCAAGACGGTGGTGCTGAAAGCATCAGCAGAAGCCCGTGCTATATTGACCCAGTTTTACCGTTATAGGGGCTGTTCCAATTTTATCAGCCACAAGTTATTAGTCATAAGTAACATTATAGCTAATAAACAGCCCTCCCTTTTTATCGTGCCGGTTAAAGGAGTATTCTAGGCTGAGTACCTTGTCGTATAGGGTGTGAATATCTATGCCCACCCCTCCGCTTGCCAACCAAGTATTGGTGAGCGGGTTATTTTTATTGTAAAAATTGTCTTGAACATAAGCCGCTCCGGCGTAGGTTTTCAGGTAAGCGGCAAAGGGGATGGTTCTGAACTGGGTTAGTTTTTTAAATAGCGGGTTGATGATTTTCAGCTTCACCACCTCGTATTTTAAGGTAGTGCGAAGCATGGCATAATGCTGTCCGTCAATAATATAATACTCATAACCCGGAAGGTTATTGCCGCCAAAACCCAGCCCTTCTTGGTTAAAATAGGGTTGTTTGGTTGGGAACGAGGTTTTGGCTCGCAGGTTTGCAGAGGCGTACCAATGTTTGCCGAGTTCCTGATACTTTGAATAACGGGCGGTAAACCAAAGTTGGTTTAAATCGCTGCCAATCCCAAATCCCGATTTGGCAATCAGAAAACCGTAGAAATAACCCTTTAACGGGTAGGCGGAAATATCACGGTGGTCTTCCGCAAATTCATATCGCGCATGAAGGTATTGCTGCCTGGTTTTACCGTTTAAAAAATAGTTGGGGTTGATAATTGCCACCGTATCGGCAATGGTATTGTAAAAGTAGCTTAAATTAAAATAGTGGTTGGTTCGAATGTTGGGACGGCGGGTAACTCCTATTCCGGCCTTAAATCTCATGCGTATGATACGGTCTTCATCGCGGTAAAACTGTTGTTTGTTGCCGGCAGTAATATATTGTACCTCTCTATTGGTGATGTAAGAGACAAAGGGGTTTATACCTGTTTTTCGTTGTTTGTCAATAAAAGGTATGACATAGCTGAGTTCTATTTTTTTGGTATAACCCAATTGTACCAATGTTTTAAGCAGTTCTTTTCGACCTCTGAAATTTTGATGCACAAACAAGAATCCATATTCGGTGCGTTGAAGACTGCGTTTGTGGGTTACCCACCATTCGTTAAAATTGCGATCTGCCAATTCAAATATTGGGGCAGGGATAATATACCACCGTTCTTCTACCTGTACGGTAATTTCAATCAGGGTATTTTGTTGGCTGTTGATTTTGAGGCTTACCTCGTTAAACAGGCGGGTATTGTAGATTTGGTTGCGATTTCGCTCCAACACTTCTTCCAAATTTTCGGCATAAAGGGTATCGCCTTCGGCAATATCCATTTCCCGCAGAATGATAGTTTTTTTGGTAAGTTTATTTCCTACCGTCAATACCTTTTGAACGATAAAATAAACGGGCGTTGTATGGGTTGATTCACCGTTTTTTTGAAGACTGTCGGCATTGGAAAGCAGAAAATCGAGAGTGTCTGTTTTGGTATTGTTGGGTTCAGCGTAGTGCGTATTGATGGGTTGTGCGCAAATAACCGAACTTATGAGGGTAAAACAAATCAAGAACAGTTTTTGGGCAAAGGGCGGGATGCAACTCATCAAATTATAGTTTGCCCCTTTGAGAAGGGGCAGGTATTTTTTTTGTTTAAAGCAAAGCCGATGTAAATACAAAGGGGTTGGCTGTTGTATAGACATCGGTCAATTTAAATATTCAGATAGTTCATCAACTCGTCTAATCGTTCTTTTATATCTTCTACATAATCATTTTCCTGGAATGAGGCGATTACCTCGTAATTATAACGTTCAAAAGTAGCAAGAATGGTTTTTAGGTCGGTAATATTTACCTTTAGCGTAACTTCCATCATTGAAGTATGACTATGTGTTGTAACATACATACTCAACACTTTGGCGTTATTAGACTCGATGATTTGTGCTATTTGCGACAAACTATAGTCATAAGCGTTCATTTCGAGAATAATAATCCCGCCGGGTTCCTGAGCGGCGTTTAGCTGTCCGAAATATTCGAGCAGTTTGTCCAATGCAATCAATCCAAGATAGTTTTGGTCATCATCAACCACAGCAATAGCCGTCAGTTGGTGTTCATTCATGGCTTTGAGTACTTCGTAAATGTGTGCTCCTTTTCTCACATACGGGCTGCGTCCTTCAAAATCATAGTATTTAAGAGTGATGCCGGGATTGTTGGAGTCGAGTATATCGGTTTCACCAACCATTCCTATATATTTGATACCATCCACCACCGGCAGATGTTGGAGATGAAAAGTGTTCATCCACATGATGGCTTTACCGCTCGTATCGGTTAGTTTTAAAGGGGGAATATCGTTTTTAATCAGGTTTTGAGCGATCATACGATGATTTTGTTGGTTTTCTTTATGGTTTTGGTTAGAAACTGTTCTAAAATGGTGTTGAACTCGTTGGGACTTTCCATCATCGGGGCGTGCCCGCATTTGTCAATAAAATGAAGTTCGGAATTTGGGATGAGGCGGTTAAAATCTTTGGCTACTTCAACGGGGGTAATGCGGTCTTGATTTCCCCATACCAATAATGTCGGCACTTGAATCTTGTGCAATTGGTCGGCCAAGTTATTTCTAATAGCCGATTTGGCGACCGACACCACTCGCAATGCTTTCTCTCGGTTGGTTACGATGCTGAATACTTCATCTACCAACTCTTTGGTTGCGGTTTTGGGGTCATAAAAAGTATATTCGGTTTTTTCTTTGATAAATTCATAGTTGCCTCGTTTTGGGAAACTATCGCTCATGGCGTTTTCATACAAGCCCGAACTTCCGGTCAGTATCATGGAAGCCACTTTATCCTGATTACTTAAGGTATATAACAAAGCCACATGCCCTCCCAAAGAATTACCTAAAACAGACACTTTTTCGTATTGTTTGTGAGCTACAAAATCTTCAATGAAATGAGTGAGGTTAGGAAGGTTTACCTTAAAGATGGGCAGTTCGTAAATGGGTAAAATGGGGATGATTACTTTGTAATCTTTGCAGAAGTAATTAATCAAATCGGCAAAATTGCTCAATGCGCCAAACAATCCGTGCAATAGAATGATTATTTCGCCTTCCCCTTCTTCGATATACCTAAATTTACCTTCTTGGTGGAGTGTGTAATTCATAGTTTGTTAGTATTGGTGGTGAGTATGTTTGTTAGTTGGGTTCTGAACTTGCAATGTAATCAATATCTAATTGTCAGTGTAGCGAGTTGTGGCGGCAAAATAGGGATTTTTACTGCTGTTTGACAATTTTTATAAAAAATGATGGAAACTATGTCTGTTTTTGGCACTTTTTAACCTTATCACGATGACTTTGACATAAGTTTTAGGCAGTTGTTTAATATGTTTAGCCCTTCTTTGGTCAGGATAGATTCGGGGTGAAATTGTAGTCCATAGATAGGTAGCTGTTTGTGGGCAATTGCCATGATTTCGCCGCCTTCGGTATGGGCAGTAACGTCCAAAGGAGTAGAGAGAATGTTTGTCAAAATTAAAGAGTGGTATCGCATGACATTAGTTGGTTGGGAGATGCCTTGGAACATGGGATGATGGTTGTGGGTAATGGAAGAAGTATAACCATGAACGGGTTGTTTAGCCAACTCGAGTGTTGCTCCAAAGTATTGACCTATTGCCTGATGTCCCAAGCAAATGCCTAATATGGGTAGCTTTTGGTAAAAATGTCCGATGACGGAGAGGGTAATGCCTGCTTTTTCAGGGGTTTCGGGGCCGGGAGAAATAATAATACCGGATGGGTTTAGTGAGGTAATATCGGTTAAAGTACAAGCATCGTTGCGTACTACTTTACAAGGAACATTTAATTGCGCAAAATAGTCTAACAGGTTGTAGGTAAAGGAGTCGTAGTTATCAATCAGTAAAAACAAAGTGTAGTATAAGTGATTTGTTTAAATATCCATCATATAACACCCAAAAAGATGGTTGGTTGAATATGCTGCACAATAGCAGGAGTGGATAAACAAAAAACCTCCAAATAATGAATATTTGGAGGTTTTTTGCGAAGGAGTGAAATACTCGAAGATTAGTGATTTTTCTCCGGTGATACTTCTTGTGGAGCTACTTCTTGCGGTGCAATTTCTTCGGCGGGTTTAGCATTCACCGTACCATGAATTTTTAGAATATGCGTAGCATTTTCGGTTTCATTGGTGGTAAGGGTTACTGTTTTTTGGAAAGCACCCAATCTGTTGGTATCATAGCGAACTTCAATAACGCCTGATTCGCCTGGAGCGATGGGTTCTTTAGGATAGCTGGGAACGGTGCAACCACAACTGCCTTTGGCACTGGTGATGGTTAAAGGCTCTGTTCCTTTGTTGGTAAAATGGAATACTCTAAGGGGTTCAGAACCTTGGGTAATGGTTCCATAATCCATATCTTCCGATTCAAATTCCATCATTGCACCACTTGCAGGGGTACTTGCCGGTTCTAAAGCAGCAGCAGGAGTAACTGATGACAAAGGAAGAGACATTGCAGAATCATTTGTCTGAGCAAAAGCTGCAACAGTAAAAAGGAAAGCCACTAAAAAAGAAAGAAATGTTTTCATAAGGTAGAGAAAGGTTTTTTTAAGAAAGAAAATGAAAGAACACTCAAAATTAGGTAATCTATAAACACTAAAAACTTTTTAACACTTTTTTAACATTAGTAGCGCACTTGCGTTACGCCGATGGCACTTGTATTGGGTCGGAGCATACCGCTAAAGTCGGTTGTATTGACGTTTCCATCTAGGTTGCAATCGCTTCGGTTATAAGTGTTGGGGAGTGCTATGGTAGAACGATAGACATTATAGTCGGTATAATTGATGACCCCATTGGCGTTAATATCGCCTGCCTTTAGTCCGTAAAGGTCAAGTGTTCCTAAGCGCGAAAGTTGAGTGGTGCCCCCTGCTATGTTTTGCAATATAGCCATGTCTAAAATAATACCATCGGGGTCTATGGGTTGTGAACTCATCACCGCCATGTGATTGCGATGACGGACAATGACATTATAAGTGCCGGTTTGAGTAAAGGTCATACCGAAATTAAAGTCGGTATCATAAACATAACCAAAGTTGGCCAATAACCCTGCTTGACTGGCTACGAGCGCATTGGTTACCGGATCTCGCAATTCTACTAATACCCAATCGGTTACCGCTGTCGGCATTGATGTTACCGAAGCCGCCGGAGCATTCCAAGGGGCTATGGAATAGGGGGAGGTTAGCGGTAAAATAGTATTGATGGTGGTAAACATAGTGGTATCTACTGAAGCAGCATTATACGCACCTTCTAAAAACATACCGACAACCAATGGCGACCTGCAAGTAGTGGCGACATTTCCGGTATAATTTAAAACGCCTGCCCAAGTAATGGGAATGGAGGCCACACAAGCACCACTTGCGCCGTTGAAAGATACTGTAGTAGTACCTCCGGATGCGTTGATTTGTGTTTGGGTAACTTCTAACCATAATACGGTTAAGTTGGCAATGGTGGTCGTAGGTACTAAGTCCTCGCCAACAAAGTTGTAGAGATTGCCTTGCGTAGTAGTAACATTGTAGGTAACACAATCAACCCCTATGACCGCCAAGGGTACATACATAGTATGTTCGGGCAGGGCGGGATTGGCAAAACCGGTAACAAAGTTTTCACAAAATGCAGCAGGGGTAACGCTGGTTACAGCATTTCCTGTGGTGGGACTAAAGTCCACATAAGTTCCACTAATACTGCAAGGACAGTCGCCCGGGCAGTTGCAAAAAGACTCGCCCGATGCGGTATCGCAGACGGCATTACCACAAGTACTGGGGGTACAATTGGTAGCACTAGTTAAGGTGATGACCAAAAAACCATTGTCTTGCTGTACCAAAGTGCCGCAAGCTCCAACCGAAGTGAAGAAAATATTGTGAACCCCGCTTTGGGAGGCGGTAAAGGTAATGGTACAATTGGTAACTTGAGTGACTACATTACCCGGATCTAAAATGGTGATTTCGGGAGTCCATGCGGACCCTCCACAAATTGAAAAGGTATAAGTATTGCCGCCAATCAGGTTAAGTTGATAAACCTCTCCACCCCATACTTGCCAGGCAAACGTGCCTCCGTTTGCCTGATAATAGGTAGAACTATAGGTAGTACCTATGGGTCCGCAAAGCGGGTTCGGTGCTCCGGTAATGGAGGTTAAGTTGGCAGGTGTGTAAACATAATCAGGGTCAGCTATAAGCGTACATCCGCCGCCGGCACCTTTGAAAGCGTTTTCTTCTTGAATAGTGTGGATACTTTGGCTGCTAAATTGTGCTTTAGCGGTTGTTTTGGTATCTTTAATAGTCATTTGCTCTTTAACAGGAAGCCTGCCGGAGTCGTTCATGCGATTGAGAGTAGTCGTTTGAGCACTACAAAAAGCAAAAGCGTATAGGGCAAACATGCTAAACACTGCCAGTTTGGACAGAATAGCCGGTTTAAAGTATTTCATTGCTGAGGAATTTTAAGAGTAGAAAAATGAGGAAAAGCCATATCCGGTCGTAAAAAAAAGTTGCCGTTGGAAGGGAAGAACTATGCCGGATATCAATACAATGATGTTGTGCTTGACATCCGACATAGTCTGCTTTCAAACAAGTTGTTTGGGTTAGATGGTGTTATTCCACCACCAATTTAGTAACGACTCTGTCGGTGGCACTTTGGATTGAAACCAAGTACATGCCACTTGGGTAAACATTCACATCCAATTGCACTTGGTTTAAACCGTTGGTGCTTTGGATTTTTTGATTGTGTATCAATTGACCCGCTACGTTGTAGAGTTCTAGGGTAATGGTTTCGTTATCGGGTGCGCTAAAGTTGATGTTCACCTTATCCGAAGCCGGTACGGGGCTAACTTGAACAATAGCCAAACCGGTTGCCTCGCGGCGAAGTGAAACGATATTGTTTGCATAAGTACGGGTTCCGTTAAAGTCGGTATCGCTCAAACGGTAATAGCTAAGACCGGCGGGGGCGTTTTTGTCCAAGAACTCGTAAGACTGTACGGTGATGCTGTTACCTTGACTTTTTACCGTACCGATTACTTCAAAGTTGACCCCATCGGTAGAGCGTTCAAGGGTAAAGTAATCGTTGTTGACTTCGGTTGCAGTACTCCATAGCAGTTGATTACCTTGGGGTTGTACACGTCCGGTGAAGCTAAGTAATTCGATGGGCGTTTTATAGCAAATAAATTCTTCGTCGGCACTGCTGCCGGTACAACCAAATCCATCGGAAATCACCTCGAAACTGTAAGCGGTTGTCGAGCCTTCTAAAAATATAATTTCAACAGTTTGTCCTACAGGCAATTGCGGGTCGTTGTAATCACCAACGATATGGTAGCTAGCGGTGTTGTCGTAAGAAGGATAGCCGCCGGTTACGTAGAGTAATAAGTGGTAGTCTCCGGTAAGCCAATCGCAAGACTCATTGATGATGATGCTTACGGGAGTGAGGAATACCACCGGTGTGGCATTTGAAATGTCGGTACAGGCACTTGATAAATCGGGTAAACCGGGAGTAGCACCTTCGGGTCCGGCAATGGCAGATACATAGTAAGGGGTATTGGGTATTAACCCACTTCCCGAAAAAGTT
Organism: uncultured Bacteroidota bacterium; assembly: GCA_937907475.1. Classification (GTDB taxonomy): domain Bacteria; phylum Bacteroidota; class Bacteroidia; order Chitinophagales; family UBA2359; genus UBA2359. The sequence goes on from CALCIK010000189.1 coordinate 16,125, forward strand.
CCGGTAGGATTGTGAGCGATAATTGAACCGGCTACGTTTGCAGGGTTGCTGTATAGGGCATAAGTAAGGATAGCACCATTGTCCAAAATTTCATCGCCGTTATTGCTGAGAGCGGTGCTGAGTCCGTCGCAAATAATATCGGTATCTTCGTTCATCGTACCCGCAAAAGAAGGCGAGCCGCTGTTGAATACAAATAAAGGAGCGGTAAGGGCACTGTTGATAACCGCGTTTTCAATCACCTGTCCATTGTAAGATAAGCTGAAAGCACCTGTTTCGGGTAGGCAGATATTGATAATGCCCGGGCAAGAGTTGATGCTGACCGTGGCAAACGTAGTGCCATCGGCTTGATTGATGATGTCAATATTGCCAGGATTGGTGGGGCTAACTTCACAACCGCTACAACCTTCCACGCTAACGGGAATTTGAATATTCAAACCTTCACTTTGCTCGATAAGGGTATATGATGCGGCAACAGAGCAACCCGTATTGTCGGTAACGGTTACAGAGTAGAAGCCTTCGGGTAAATTGCTAATGGTGGAAGCACCGCTCGTTTCTTCTGCAAAACCGTTGCTCCATTCCCATACATAAGGAGGTGTTCCAGCTGTTGGCGTAGCAGTAACCGAACCGCCATTGGGATTGGCACATGAAGGATTTACCCCGGTCATATCGGGTGCTGCACAACAGGCAAGAAGGGCTTTAAACGTATATTCGGGGTCTAAGGGGCAAATACTGAATGCACCCCAACTTCCGGTTTCGGAGTCAGAAAAATTGAGGAAGGTAATGCTGAGGTCGTTTTCATTTTCGCCGGGAGGACAATCTAAGGTAGAAATGCTGAAACAGAAAGTCCAAGGACATCCGGCTGCTCCAACGTCACCGTAGTTATTACCGGGGTTTGTGTCAAAGCCTGGGCCACCTGCATCGGTTTCGTAGAAGAAACCGGGGCCTTGTGGGCCAATCGTGGCGGCATAAGCACTTGTTCCTTGTACAAGTTCATACCAAGACCAAGTACCGCTTCCGCTACAACTTGCGGGAGAAGATGGTCCGAGTGTGCTTACGTCCCAACCGTTTCCGAAAACGGGTACTAGCCCGTGAAGCCAGTCGGCGGCATTTTGGTTATAACCGGCAACGGTAAAGCAAAAGTTGATGTTTTCGCCCGGAGGATAGGTGCCCAAAAGTGGCGGAGGAGATACGTTGAGTGTCTGTCCTAAAATACAAATATCGTCAATATTGTCGGCATAGTTTTCAATACAGATGCCAAACTCACCTTGGTCTGTTAAATCGGCACCGCTAATTTGAATAAAGTAAACTACTCCCGGAGCAACGGGTGCAAACGTGGTATTGAGTGCGCCACCAAAACCTACTTCACATTCCCGGCCGATAAGCGAGCCGCAGGTTCCTTCATACAAGGCAACCGAGATGGCTTCGGTGTCAAAAGAGATGTCAATATCCAAGATATTGCTGACGGCGGTAAAACTGTACCAAATATCGGCTGCGGGTGCGGGCATGTCCACCCCGCCAAGGCAATAACCTTGGTTAATATATGGTAATTCACCGTTTGCACCAATATTGGTGCCGTTTAAACAAGAAGTTACGTTTGAAACAAGGGGAGGAAAAGGAAGCGCATCGGAACAAACGTCATTGGGCACAATTTGCGCGCTTACCTGCCACGTCAACCCGATTGACATTAGTATTGCAAAGGCAACAGTAATGAGGGTATTTCTCACTATCATAAATGGGTGTTTTATTGCTAAAAAATATTTTGCGCTAAAATAGGCATAATAGCCGTTATGCACCAAGTTTTGAAGCAATAAATAACCTAAAACACTGAATAATGCAGTTTAATAGGCATTTTATTAAGATAGAGGGAATAGAAGACCTTTGATTGCAGAAGGTTTCTGCGATTTTTAGTACCGTTCCGGCAAATAAGGGTAACGGGTATCGTATTGTTCTTTGATCGTTTCCAACAGCTTTTCTCTGAATTGTTCGATGTTCAACCGCTCTGTGGCAGAAATAAAAACCGACACACCGGGGGTTTGATTTCTACGGTTTTCCTGCAATTCCGACATCAGTTGTTCTTGCACTTCTTCGGGCAGGTATTCGTCAAAATATCGTTGGCGGTAAAGGTCTAATTTGTTATAGACCGTAATGATGGGTTTATCGGACACGCCAATTTCTTTTAAGGTATTGTTGACCACCACGATTTGATCTTCGTACTGCGGGTGCGAAATATCCACCACGTGCAGTAAAATATCCGACTCGCGCACTTCGTCCAAAGTAGATTTAAAACTTTCGATCAACCCGTGTGGCAGTTTGCGTATAAATCCTACGGTATCCGAAAGCAAAAAAGCCATTTGGTCGAACACCACTTTTCGGACGGTGGTGTCTAAGGTAGCAAACAGTTTATTTTCGGCAAACACATCGGATTTGCTCAACAGGTTCATGATAGTTGACTTACCCACGTTGGTATAACCAATCAAAGCAACGCGTATCAACTCACCTCGCCGTTTGCGCATGACGGTGTTTTGGGTATCTATTTTTTCCAATTGCTTTTTGAGCGATGCAATTCTTTCTTTTACAATCCGGCGGTCGGTTTCTACTTCCTGCTCACCGGGACCCCTCATGCCTATCCCTCCGCGTTGTCGTTCCAAGTGTGTCCACAAACCTTTTAGACGGGGCAGGAGGTATTGCATTTGAGCCAATTCTACTTGTGCTTTGGCTTGAGCAGTTCGGGCACGCGTGGCAAAGATATCCAAAATAAGATAGCTTCGGTCAATGACCTTGCATTTGAGTTCTCTTTCTAAAATGCTTTGTTGACGGGGGCTAAGGTCATCGTCAAAGATGACCAACTCGACAAGTTTATCGGTGATATATTGTCGTATTTCCTCCATTTTACCCTTGCCCACAAAGGTATTTCTATCGGGATGCGGCAGTTTTTGTTTAAACTGATTGACTACTTCAGCACCGGCGGTTTGTGCTAAAAACGCCAATTCCGTGAGGTACTCGTTTAGTTTTTCTTCGGTTTGTTCTTTGTAAACCAATCCTACCAATACCGCTTTTTCGGGCGTGTTTTGCTTATTGCCCAAATTCAAATTGACAAATCCTTCCAAAATATGCTTGATTTTTGAGTACTAACAACAATTCGATGTGTTAAGTTTCATCTGTGGCTTGTTCGTTTAAACCAAATTGCAAGTATTTAATGGTATTGGCACCGCTTAGGTTGAGTTTTTCGTATCGGGTAGATACCGACAACAGGGGGTTATCGGGGTGAAGATTGCGGTACAAATCGGGATAGTTGACCAAAATAGGGAAGTTGTTTTCGGCAAGGGTTTCGAGGGTGAACTCGTACAACAGGTCGCTATCGGTTTTGAGGTGTACGATGCCGTTGGGGTGCAGAATTTTTTGGTATAACTGTAAAAAGGATAGGGCGGTGAGTCTTTTTCGGGGCTTGCCGGCTTGAGGGTCGGGAAAGGTCAACCATATTTCGCTAATCTCCGATGCTCCGAAAAAATGCCCCAACAGTTCGATAGGCGCGCGGACAAAAGCGGCGTTTTTCAATTGTTGGTGTTGAACATAAGTGGCACCCGTCCAAACGCGGTTACCTTTTATATCAACGCCGATGGCGTTTTTTTCGGGATACATTTGTGCAATAGCCACCGTATATTCTCCATATCCGCAGGCAAGTTCTAAAATAATGGGGTGTTGATTACCGAAATAATGGCTTTGCCACCGGCCTTGAAGGTCAATCACCCAACCTTCGTGGTTGTATAATACAGGGTCTGTCCATATTCTGTTTTCAAAAACATGGGGCATTTTTTTTATCTCGGCAAACTTAGCCATTTTACCTTTTGCCATGAAAAAAAACGAAGTTTTTTTTAGTTATGAGTTATGAGTTATAAGTGGGCAAGAGAAAGTATCTTCCTTAAAGTTTTTAATTAAATCACCCAACTGCCAGTATTTGGAACGGAAGTGTTTTTTTGTTATAACTCATAACTCATAACTCATAACTCATAACTCAAAGTTTAATCCATTCCAAAAACATAGTTGGCTTCAATCATAATGCCGCCGGTAAGGTTGGTAGAAGGAGCGCGATCTACTCCCCAAGCAGGTATGCCTAAGACGGTAAAATCTTTGTCTTCGATATCGCCAAGCGAGTAATCGGCTCTTAAAGATACTCCAAGGTTAAAACTGTCGGTTACTCTAAAACGCGTACCAAGGCTAAACGCAGCCGATAAATCGGATTTTTTATAGGCATCTTTATATTCATAGCCCAATATGTTTAAATCCACTTCCTCATCGTCCGAAAAATACTTAGCACCGGTTAGCAATCCAATTTGAATACCGGCAGTACCCACAAAATGTACACTTGATTCGGGGTCGCTGTTAAATTTCAGCATAATTGGAATTTTGAGATAGTTGAGCTTGGTTTGAGCGGTTTCAAAACCCGATGAACCATCGCCCACATACTTTTGACCTTGTCCCGAAAGAAGCACACCGGTTTGAATGCCCAATGAGTTTAAAAAATTATAGCCAATATTCAGTCCGTAAGCCATACCCCAAGTGCGGGTATAATCCAATCCGGCACCTCGTCCGGCATCGTCGTCGTTAATAATCCAAACCGATTGTGGTATTACTCTAACACCCACTTCCAAGCCTTTTTGGGCAAATACAGGGGCGGTCAAGAAAAACACGAAGAACAAAAGGAGTAATTGTGTACCTTGTTTCATAAATTGAATTTAAGGAGTTATATAATGTTTTAGGTAGTCGTATTCACCAAAGCAAATCGCCATCAGCGTTCACCCTCGCAAAGATAGAAAAATTCGCTTGCTTTAAGCGGGTAAACAAATATGGTTTTGGTCAGTTAATATCCTGCAATGAAATTACAAACCAATATGAACAATCTGTTGCTCGCAAACATACAAAAACATCTACGGCTCGAACCTGCCGAAGAGGCACTCATTATGTCGGCTTTTGGGGTAAAAAAAATACGCAGGAAGCAGTTTTTTGTACATGAAGGCGATGTCAGCAAGTATTGTGCCTTTGTGTTGTCGGGCTGTATGCGCACCTATTTTGTGGACGCAAATGGGTTTGAGCATATTTTACAATTTGCCATCGAAGATTGGTGGGCAGCCGATATGATGAGTTTTACCACCCAACAACCCGGCAAACTCAATATTGATGCCTTAGAACCCTCCGAGTTGTTCATCCTATCGAGAGAAAAACAATTAGCACTATTTGACGAATGTCCCAAATTTGAACGCTATTTTAGAATCATTACCGAAAACGGCTTAATCAGCCAACAATCGCGCATTATCGAAAACCTGAGTTTACCGGCCATTGACCGTTACCAAAACTTTGTCAACAGGTATCCACAATTGGTACAACGGTTGCCGAAAACCCTCATCGCCTCTTATATCGGCATTACCCCCGAATTTCTGAGTAAACTTCGCAAGCAATTGAGTGGTAAGTTTTAAACGTTAGCATTCATAAACAAAGAGTTTTGTGTCAAGACTTAATCTAGTTTAAGCCTTTTTCTTAACCTACTTCATTGGTTAGTCGTGAATAACCGACCGAACTTTGCAGTAAATTATTAATCAAACAAAACAGTTAAGAAAATGGCAACTTTCATTATTGACCCCACACATTCCGAAGTATCGTTCAAAGTAAAACACCTGATGATTAGCACCGTAACCGGCAGTTTCGGACAATTCGATGCCAACATGAGTGCAGAAAAAGAAAACTTTACCGATGCCCAAATTTCATTTGAAGCCGATATTGACAGTATCAGCACCAAAAACGACCAAAGAGATCAACACCTTCGCAGTGCCGATTTTTTTGATGCCGAAAATCACCCCAAAATGACCTTTGTTTCTACTGCCTTGACTCAAAAATCGGATACTGACTATGTTTTAAGTGGCAACCTGACTATCAGAGGAACCACCAAGCCGGTTGAATTGGCGGTGGAATATGCCGGTAAAATGGTGGACTTTTACGGCAACGAAAAACACGGTTTTGAGATTAACGGTAAACTCAGCCGCAAAGAATTTGGTTTACAATGGAACGGCATCACCGAAGCGGGAGGGGTAGTGGTTTCGGATGAGGTAAAACTCAGCGTGAACGTACAGTTTCAAAAAAAGTAGTCCGTAGGTTTATCTTTATGTTACCGACACCTATTAAAGGTGTGGGTAACGTAAAATAATCTTAAATTCTTGTTTATGAAAAGGTTATTGGTACTTGCTTTACCGACTTTACTATTGATGCTCATCCTCTTGGCAGTCAATCGGGTTCAATATCCAAATACAACAAGTGCTTCGGCTGCCATGTTATCCTTTGAACAAACCTCCAAATCAAACAATATGCGTACCATAAAAAGAATACTCAAGGCATCATACATGCCTATTGACGATTTGATTACCTATAACCCCCTGCCTAACAACACTATCAGGCAAATAGACCCGTTTTTGTTTCTGAACCACCACGGGCCGCAAACCTACGGTAAAAACAATAAGGGATTGCCTTTTGGCCCGCATCCGCACCGAGGCATGGAAACCATTACCTTTATTTTAGAAGGCGATATCATGCACCAAGACAGTGCCAACCACCAAAGCGTTATTCGTGCCGGTGGGGTTCAATGGATGACCGCCGGACGCGGCTTGATGCACGCCGAAATATCTTCCGATGAGTTTAAACAAAACGGCGGGGATTTAGAGATTTTGCAACTTTGGGTCAACCTGCCCAAAAAGCATAAGATGATTACCCCAAGTTATATGGGACTTCAAAAAGAGGGCATTCCGTTTGTATCGGAAAACGGAGCAAGGGTTAATGTCCTGTCGGGAAAATACCAAGACATCGAAGGTCCGTATAAAGGCGTAACCGATATGCCCATGTTTACCTTAGAAATGGAATCCGGTGCTACCTTGAGTTTTGAAATACCCACCAACAGAAACATATTTTTTTATGTGGTGCGCGGAAAAGTCAACACTAATGGGAGGGAGGTATCAAAACTCAACTTAGTGGAGTTTAACAACGATGCCGAACAGGTCAATATCACCGCCCTCGAAACAAGCTACGTGATCTTTGCTCATGCGGAACCATTCAACGAGCCAGTGGTTAGCAGAGGCCCGTTTGTGATGAACACCGAAGAAGAGATACAGCAAGCCTATAAAGATTTCAGAGAAGGTAAATTCGGCACTTGGGACATCGAGTAAAACTTTTTTGAACAACAAATCAGGAAAAGCAAGTCGTAAAGGCTTGCTTTTTTTTTGTTATCCTATCCCAACACCTGCCGGTTTTACCAAAACCAAGCCATGAACCGCTTATGCCTTTTCTATGTTCTATCATTGCTTTAAAAAGCAGCTATTCCTTTAGGTGGTTGCACCACTAAAGCAAGCTCCTACCACTCAAAATATAATTACACATGAAAATTGGCATTGTTTGTTATCCTACCTACGGCGGCAGCGGGGTAGTAGCGACCGAGTTAGGTAAAGCCTTAGCCAAAAACGGGCACGAAGTACATTTTATCGCTTACAGTCAACCGGCACGATTACATCATTTTTTTGACAAAGTATATTACCATGAAGTCGGCGTGTTCGATTACCCCTTGTTTGAATACCCTCCTTATGAAACTGCACTTGCCAGCAAATTGGTAGATGTCATTCAGTTTCACCGGTTAGACATCTTGCACGTTCACTATGCCATTCCTCATGCTTCGGCAGCGTTCTTAGCCCGAACCATTTTGTACGAAAAAGGTATTTACACTCCCATTGTTACCACCTTGCACGGAACAGATATTACCCTCGTAGGTAAAGACAGTACTTACGCACCCGTAGTCGCCTTTTCCATCAACCAATCAGACGGGGTTACGGCAGTATCGGACAGTTTGCGCAAACAAACCTACGAATACTTCGACATCCGCAACGAAATAGAAGTCATCCCCAATTTCATTGACTTGGACGAATTTAAAAAATTCAATAAAGACCATTTTAAAAAAGCCATCGCCCCGGCCGATGAAAAAGTATTGATGCACACTTCCAATTTTAGGAAGGTCAAGCGCATTGAAGATGTGGTCGAAATTTTTTACCGCGTCCAACAACAAATTCCCGCCAAACTACTGTTAGTGGGAGACGGACCGGAACGCATGAAAGCCGAACAATTATGCCGCGAATTAGGCATTTCGCACGATGTACGCTTTTTGGGTAAACAAGATGCGGTGGGTGAATTGTTGGCTGTTACCGATTTGTTCCTCATGCCATCCGAAAGCGAAAGTTTCGGTTTGGCAGCTTTGGAAGCAATGGCCTGCGAGGTGCCGGTTATTTCTTCCAACGCCGGCGGTATTCCCGAAATCAACATCAACGGTAAAACCGGATTTATGAGCGACGTAGGGGATGTGGAAGACATGGCCAAAAACGCACTCTATATCTTAAACGATAAAGAAAGGCTGCAAGAATTTAGAACCAATGCCCTTAATCAGGCAAAACGTTTTGACATTGGTAATATCATCCCGTTATACGAACAATACTATCAAAAAGTATTGGACAACTGCCGCCTTTGTAAGCAAAATCCAAAAACCAAATTGGCAGAATAGAACAAAGTTTGAAGAGCAGTTTAACGCTTAAAACATTTCACCGCATAGTCTAAACCCATGACCACCTCCTCCCATAAAACAGCGTATCTTTTTGTGTGTTACGGAAATACCTGCCGCAGCCCGATGGCAGAAGCATTTGCCCGAAACCTACTGCCCGTCGAGAGGTTTAATGTCCAAAGTGCGGGCATTGGCGCACAAGCGGGCATGAGTGCCAGCACACATTCTGTCAATCTGATGCAAAAACATTACGGCATAGATATTACCGGACATCGGTCGCAAAATGTGGCAGACTTACCCTTGGAGGAGTTTACCCAAATCATTCTCTTAGACGAGCCGGTTGGATTGTTTATGCAACGCAACTATCCGCACCTTGCCGATAAATTGATCGCATGGAATATTGCCGACCCCTACGGAACGACAGAAGAAAGTTACCGTACCTGTGCCGCAACCATACATGAACAGGTAACGGAATGGGTGAAGGCTTTGCCAAATAAGTGGTAGAACGGGTTAATGTATAGTCGTTACCTTAATGGTATTGGTTGGTCCGTGCTCGGTAAAAGGAGTGCTGCCGGTATTGATAACCACTTCCCCTTTTTTGAGAAAGCCTAACGTTTTTAATATATCCTGAACTTCGCGTACCGTATCTACGGTAGTTGAAGTTCGATTGAACAAAAAGGCTCGGGTACCCCAGACTAAGCTCACGGCATTGACCAGATCGGCGGTTTCGGTAAACACATAGATATTGCTCTTTGGGCGAAAACTGGCAAGCGAGAAGGCGGTATATCCCGAACGGGTTAAGGCAATAATGCTGGTCGCTCCAATATAATGCGCCATTCGGCAAGCGGTGTAACAAACAGCATCGGATAAAAAGCTGGGAGCACTTTTATTCGGTTCGATGCCCAAATTGTAGATACTGTCTTGCTCTTCTACATTTTTTATCACCCGTTTTAAGGTTTGAATGACTTTGACCGGATATAAGCCCATAGCCGTTTCGCCGCTCAACATCAAAGCATCGGCACCGTCGAACATGGCGTTGGCTACATCGGTAATTTCGGCACGGGTAGGCGTAGAGTTTTTTTCCATGCTTTCCATCATTTGTGTAGCAATAATAACCGGGCGAGCCGCTTTGACACAACGTTTAACGATGTCTTTTTGGATTAACGGAATTCGTTCTAAGGGCAACTCAACTCCTAAATCACCACGAGCCACCATGATGGCATCAGAAACCTTGATGATTTCATCTATGTTTTCATAGGCTTCGGGTTTTTCTATTTTAGCAATCACCCGTGCCGAATGGTTCCTGTATTGGATAATACCCTTTAATTTGGTAATCTCTTCGGCAGTGCGCACAAATGACAAGGCAATCCAATTGACCGGCATACTGAGTATAAACTCCAAATCTCTAAGGTCTTTAGGGGTGAGCGATGGGGCGGTAACGTTGGTATCGGGTAAATTAACACCTTTATTATTTGTTAGAAACCCGCCGTAAATCACTTCGGCAACCACCTCATCAAAATTATTGGATGACAATACGTGCAGTTCCAATTTTCCGTCGTCAATCAAAATGCGATCGCCCGGAGAAACATCGAAGGCGAGATCTTCGTAGGACACATACAGTAATTCGGGAGTACTCAATTGCTCGATTATTGAAATCCTGACATGCGAGCCTCTTTTCAATTCAATTTTTTCATTTGCCACTTCACCTATACGTATTTTAGGTCCTTGTAAGTCAGCTAAAATACCGATATTGGTTCCAAGTTCCTGATTGATTTGGACGATATTTTCTATGATTTCGGCGTGATCTTCGTGGTTGCTGTGCGAAAAATTGAGCCGGAAAACATTGACCCCTGCATGAACCAATTCGGTGAGCATATCTTTACTTTCAGACGCAGGGCCAACTGTCGCCACAATTTTTGTTTTACTAAATGGTATCATTCTTTTGAAAAAATTAGTTTTTGGATAAGTTTGAGAATGTAAAAAAGTTGCCGGTATGTCCCCCCTCGTCTTTAATACTTAAAAAACGTATTGGGTATAGAATTGTTTACCCGGCAGTATTTACTATTTAACAGGATGTTGAGTGGAAAATATTTCCATGAATAAGGAAACACCGTGTCGTTGACATTTGGGAGGAAAGAACAAAAAAAATCGTGGGGCAAAGTTACGTAAATAATCGGTTTGCTTTGGGTGCTAAAAACTTAATAAATTATTACCTTTGCTGCCAAATATTTGCAAACACACTTTACATTAATTCAAAAAATTGTTGCTTTATGAGTAATATCGCTAATCAAGTTATCGCCATCATTGTGGACAAATTAGGAGTAGATGAGGCAGAAGTAAGACCGGAAGCTAATTTCATCAACGATTTGGGTGCCGACTCGCTCGATACCGTAGAATTGATTATGGAATTTGAAAAAGCCTTTAATGTGCAAATTCCCGACGAAGATGCCGAAAAAATTACCACAGTTGCCGAAGCCGTCAGCTATTTGGAGGAACATGCACCGGCAGCTTAAGTTCACCTAAACCAATGTCAGTGTCCGCATAAACATATCTCCCGCTCTAAAATAGGGCAGGTATTGTTTGTTATATCAAACACAAAACAGTTCTTTTTTTAAGGAGTTGTTTTTAAAGCGTTACAGACATTCTTTCCCCAATAGAAAAGGTAACAAAAAAAGACTACCGGTATCGCAAGTTGGTTAACAGCGATAATGGTAGTCTTTCTTCTTTATTGCTTAACACAGAACTTCGATCAACATCTCCAACAACTTAAAATAAGTTCGATACATACATGCAAGTTACCCTTAAAAGAGTAGTTGTAACGGGATTGGGAGCCATCACCCCCTTGGGAAACAGCACCAATGAATTTTGGCAAGCCCTTTTGAATGGCGTTAGCGGTGCCGCCCCTATTACCAAATTTGATGCGACTAATTTTAAAACCCGCTTTGCTTGCGAGGTAAAAAATTACGACAGCGATGCCATTTTTGGTCGCAAAGAATCGCGAAAATTAGATTTGTTTGCTCAATACGGTATTTCTGCTGCCGACGAAGCTATTGCAGATGCAGGTTTAGATCGTCCCGAAATTGATAAGAACCGCGTAGGGGTAATCTTTTCGTCAGGAATAGGAGGCATCAGCACTTTTCAGGAACAACTGTTCGACTATTGGACACAAAAACAAAGCAATAGCCTTAATGCAAGGTTCAACCCCTTTTTCATCCCCAAGATGATATTAGATATTGCTGCCGGTCACATTTCTATTAAATATGGTTTTAGAGGACCAAATTTTGCTGTCGTTTCGGCTTGCGCTTCATCAACAAACGCATTAATTGATGCCTTTACCTACCTCCGACTTGGCAGAGCAAATGCTATTGTGGTAGGTGGAGCCGAAGCATCGGTCATCGAAGCAGGTGTGGGTGGGTTTAGTGTGATGAAAGCCTTATCGGAACGAAACGATAGTCCCGAAACCGCCTCTCGACCCTTCGACCTCAACCGAGACGGGTTTGTTTTGGGCGAAGGTGCAGGAGCCATTATCTTGGAAGAATACGAACATGCGGTCAATCGCGGAGCAACCATTTATGCCGAAATGATAGGCGGCGGAATGAGTGCAGATGCCAACCACATCACCGCTCCACATCCCGAAGGATTGGGGGCAATTATGGTCATGAAAGATGCCTTGCAAGATGCCGGCATATCGCCCGAAGACATTGACTACATCAACGTTCACGGAACCTCTACCCCATTGGGCGATGTGAGCGAAGCTAAAGCCATCCTGAATGTATTTGGTGAACATGCCTTTAAACTCAACATCAGTTCGACCAAATCAATGACCGGACACCTGCTTGGAGCCGCCGGAGCCATTGAAGCCATTGCCAGCATCTTGGCCGTGAAAAACGATATCGTACCCCCTACGATTAACCATTTTACCGATGACCCCGAATTTGATCCCAACCTCAACTTTACCTTTGCCAAAGCCCAACACCGAACCGTTGGGGCGGCATTGAGCAATACCTTTGGGTTTGGTGGGCACAATGCTTCCGTTATTTTTAAAAAAGCCGATATTACCAATTAATAATTCCGAAATTGTTAAAAGTCTTAAAAAAGTTATTTAACCGTTACCTATCTTCGCAAAGAAGAAAAGTTGCTTTTTTGCACGAGTTGTTGGGATTTACCCCCACCAACCTTTCGGTTTATTTAATGGCTTTTAAACACAGTTCCAAATCTTCCGACACCCATACCAGCAATGAACGGCTCGAGTTTTTGGGCGATGCCGTATTGGATACCATCATCTCGGAATACCTGTTTATGAAGTACCCTCTAAGAGGGGAAGGTTTTTTGACCGAAATGCGCTCCAAAATTGTCAACCGCAAACGCTTGGGTGAAATAGGACGCGAACTCAACCTGCAAGAGGTGATAGATTATCATAGAGGTTTTGTAACCCTCAACAGCACCATTTTGGGGAACGCCCTCGAAGCACTCATCGGGGCAGTCTATTTAGATGCAGGTTTCAAAACCTGTAAAGAGTTTATTCTCAATAAAGTGATGGTTCCCTATATCAGCCTTGACGACCTTCAAAACTTAGACATCAACTACAAAAGCCGTTTGTTTGAATGGTCGCAACGTTTTGAAAAAGAACTCGTTTTTGAGGTGTTGGAAGAAAAAAATGTCAACAAAATCCGCATGTTTGTAGTCGGGGCTTTCATAGACGGCGAACTCATGGGCAGCGGCGAAGGGCGCAATAAGAAAGATGCCGAAAAAGAAGCCTCCAAAGAAGTCTATCGAAAGCTCAATGTAGAAACGGCGATGGATTGGTAAAGCTGTTTTTTCGTTTTCCCTATCTGAAGTTTCCGGGCTATTCAATTTTTCGTTCGTCCGTAGATGGGTGTTATTTATGAGTTTCCGATATTCATTGGATACCCCCCAGCTAAAGATGAAGGTCATTATAGGTTTTTACCAATTCTTTAGACCCCCCTTTTTACCCCACCTTAATGCTATTGTCCTACAAGACAAGAGAAAATTAGCAAATATCAAAATTCGCCTGCCTTATTGATAAAAAAAGGAGGCAGTTGTTTGATTTTTACGTACCTTTAGAGCAGAAATGGTAGGCAAATTTGAAAAATGCCTTTTAATAGGCAAAACACATAACATATTTTGATCAAAAAGGGTCAAAAATGTTATCAATTAAGCCGAAAAAAAGGTCTTTTTCTTCAAAAAAGAATACTTTTTATTCCGAAAAAAGGGCTATATTTTTGAGAAAAGGACTTTTTATTCAACAAATTGGTCTTTATTTTGAAAAACAGGCCTTTTAATCCAAGTAAAAGGGCTGTTTCAAAATTTAAAAGACTTTAAACTCCGAATAAAGGACTTTTTGTTCCGAAAAAAGACTTTTAAATCGAGAAAAAAATTGACTTTTTTCCACAAACAGGCGACAAAAACCGGAAAATAGGGGACTAAAATCAGGAAATAGGTAGCAAAAATGCGTTCTTAGACCATCTTTTTGGGTCTTTATAGTTATAAACCCGCATGTTTTGATGAAAGGTTGGTTGACAAAACTTCATTGTTGTTGAAGTTTTTATCATTACCACACCCAAAATAGATTATTATGGTTTATACTAAAAAGAAGGGAATCAAACATTGAACAAGGGTCGGTTGATTTTACATTTACTGCGTTGAAATTACACATAAAGTACGAAAGGTGTGAGAAGTACAGACAACTTTAAAAACTCATGAATGTCATTATGTGTCTTTCAATGGGGCTAAGAACTAACAATGTTTTTAAAGAAAATTCTTTATCAAAATAACGCAGTTTGAGCATGTCTCTAATCTCTTTTGATCGGGTGGTGGTGGTTGTTTTTTTGGTTCCGAAATAATCGTTCAATTCATCCACCGTAATATAGAGAGTAGGCGTACTCTTTTTGAATAAAAAGTTGGTGATGCCGATAGCATGAATCACTGCCGCAGCCCAAATCTCCAATTTTCCTGAGGTTAAAGGTTGACTTCTTTTGCGCCCAAGTTTTTTGACCATTTTTTCAGCAAGTTCGTAATACTCATCGTTCAACTTTTCGTTACAAAAAGCCCGAATGAGTGAAAGAATTTTTTCTTCTCTTTCTAATAACTGTTCTTTGTCCATAAGTTACCTTGTTTGGGTTGGTGCGCTATAATTATAACTTGTCTGCAAAAATAACACTACAAGTGGAAAAAGTAAGGAGTGGTGGAGGTGTTTTACGTTACCGACACCTGATTTTACCTTTTAAAAGCTTGAAAAGCAATAAAGGTGTCGGTAACGTTACTACCCCTTCTTCTTTCGATGCCGGAACCCTTTAACCTTGCTCGGTTTTTCATTCACGATTGCTATATTGTTGTTGTTGAGAATTTGCTCTATTATTTGTTCGGAACAGTTGAACTGATCCGCCAAATGTTTGATTTCGACACTGCCTTTTAAGTATCTTTTTATGATTTCTTCTATTCGTTCTTTTGAAAAGTAACGGTTATCGGGTTTTATGGTTTTTGGCAATGCTTCCTTATACTGTGTCAGCACTTCGATAATATCGTCAATAACACTAGGGTTTATTTTGATTTTTTGCACATTCGGTCTATTATCAATCAGGTTGATGGTCTGTTGTATTTCAACGTATAAACCCCCACTATTATGCCTAACCAAGTCAATCAAGAAAGTGCTTTTGTCGTATTCCAACAAAGTTGTTTTTAGTATCTCTTCCATATTTTACTCAATGGCTAAGTGTATTTCAATTTCATCCCTTATTTTTGGTTGGTGGTTGCCGTTTTAACATCAAAGAGATATTTTTTATTTCAGGCTTCATAAATCAAAGCTTTACTCCTGTTAATGCTTTCAATAGAATAAGGGTTTGACAAGGAGCGTTCGGTAACAATATCAATATCTCGGTTTAATAACTCCCTTAATTGGTAGTGCAACTGAAAATAAGTCTCCGAATATTCATCGAGCGAAATATCGTCAATGAAGGAGATTAAAAAGTCTATATCACTATTATCCGTGAATGTATTTTTGGATACTACAGACCCGAATGCATAAAGCTTCTTTATTTTCAACTTTCGGCATAAGTCTTTGATTTCTTCTTTCCTGTTTTCAATTATCGGCTGCATATCGCTATTTTTACTTCAAATATAATCAACTTTTGTTGATGGACTGTATGGTTTCCTTTGTAATTTACATCGGATGGATTAGAAATGCTGATTTTGACCTAAAACTATTGCAACATCAAGTGTAGTTCAACGTTTGCTTACTCCTCTTCCTCAAAACGAAGCCCTAATTGTTTAGCCGCTTCTTTGGCTGATTTATATTGTTGTTTGCTTTCGTCAATAGGGCTACCGTCGTTGGATTTTATTTTGAAGGAAACTTCTATTTCGATTTTGTTGCCATTCATGGCAAATGGGGTAATGAAGTAGTTGAACAGTTCTGTATAGCGCTCTAATAGAACACTTCCTGAAATAGTGATGGATTTTAATTTTTTAACCGCGCTAATTTCCTTTGAACCTTCATTGCCCGATGTTTCAGCCGAATCGTTTACCTCTGTCGGTTCTGTTTGAGGTTCGTCCAATCCTTTTGTTTTGGGGGTAATGATTGGTTGTGGTGAGGGTTTTAAACTCTTATCAACTAACCAAAAGGCGGAGTCGGTTACATCAAAGAACGGAATCGTTTCTTGAAAGAAATACCTTGTGAAATGAGTGCCGTCGCCGGCGGCTATGCAATAATCGCCGTTGGAGCAATACTTTTGAAGGCTTCTCGACATGGCTTCGATGCCCTTGATCATGGGTTTGTCGTCAAAACGGAGGAAGGCTTCATACACATCCTTTGCTTTAACGGGTTGTTCTATGGTGGGCAGGAGGTTGTTGTTTCTAAGCGTGTTTAACCCAACGGACTCTAATAACCATTCTTCTTCTTTGAGGGCATCTATGATATTGGTATTGATTTGAGTGTCTATACTGTCTTTAAATTGGCGTATCGGCAATTGCCGGATTCCATTTTTTACAGAGTATTTCACGACAATAGAGTATGAAGCCACAAGGGAGGTTTCGGCTTTTTTTACCGCATCGTCTATTCTTTTTCTTAAATCTTCGCGTTGTTCTCTTTCTAATTGGTTTTGATACTCGGCACTGATTTTTTGGCAGGCAAGGTATTCTCTTAAATCGGCTTGTAACTTACCGATACCCATTTCTGAGCAAACTAAAAAAAGCATGGTGTTTCGGTAAATGCGCTCGCTGTTTCCTTTTTTAGTTGCTATTTTTTCTATAAATGCCGAGGTTTTTCCGGTTACACCATTGGAACCGACCAAGTAGTTGGGGCTTAGGATGAGCAGGGTGGGTTTGGTTTGTTCGGGTATATCGTCCAAGGGGTTGACCAATACATTAAACAGTTGGATGTTTCTGCTTTTTTGCTGAATTCTGTTTATGATTTCGGCGGTAATTTGTTCTGATTTGATGTCCCCTTTGGCTTGGTTGATTAAGATATTGATATTGGGTTTGGTATGGAACCAGTATCTTTTGCCGACTGTGGAGGATTGGGCATAATACAGGTAATAGGCGTTGCTTTCTAATTCGTCCAATGCACCGTTGATGCTGTTGTGGTTAAACCCTTGGGGAGATAGCAAATTTAGCTTTAACTCGGGCACTGAAATGCCTTTGTTGATGCCCTCGCTACCAAACGAGTTCATTAACACGACAACGGCAATAGACTCTGTTAAATACCATTGGCCGTATTCTTTTTTGTTGCTGTCTATTTTAAAGGCATTGGAAGAAGAGCCTGCCACATCGGCCGAAATCACTGAGTCGTAACCATTCCCGTACAGCCGTTTTAATTGACCGGATAGGGCATCTAAGTTGGCAAAATTGACTCCTCCTGTATGTATCAGGGCATTGCTGCCGGGAAGGGATTGTTGCCGTTTCCATAAATCGCTGACAATGGCTGCCAAAAGGCGCAATACGCCGCGTGTGCGTTGAAAATCGTGATGACTTGCCCATCTTATTCTGAACACATCTATCAACTCGGGGTGAAAAGGGTAGGACTTGATTATTTTTTGTTTGTACTCCGATTTAGCAGCATGGGAGGGCAGTTCTGACCAAAACTCCTGATACATCAACATGTATTGGCTCGCAATATCTTCGATGGTTTGGCTGTCGCCAATGTCTTCAAACAATCTTCTTCTGATGACTTCGTAAATTTCTTCGTCTGCTACGGGTTGTGTGTCGGCACCTACGCGGCTGACCCTTTTTTGAAGGGAGTTTAAGATAGCTTGGGCCTCGGGGGTGTTGCCTACTTCTTGTGCGCTTGCAGGTAGGGTGATGACGGCCACACAATGATTGGTGCCTGCAACGGCTTCTGTCAGTTCTTGCATAAAACTGATGGTTTGGTCTGCCAAGCTGCTGTTACCCGCTTTTCGGGCAGAGGCTTTTACGCAGTAGTCGGCCAACTCATCTATCAGTATGAGGGCTGGGGCGCATTGTGCCAATACTTTTTTAAACAAACCGGCCGGCGAAATTAACCCCTCGTCGTTTTTTCGGACAATTTCGTAGGCTTCTGCTCCCCCCAATTGAAAGGCTAATTCGCCCCATATCGTTTGAATATGGATATTACTATCGGGGATAAACCTTCCATTGGCGGGGTCGTTGGTGGTGTTGGTAAATACGGCAATTTTTGCAGAGTCAAATTCGGGGTTGCCGGTATAGGCCAACAGGTCTTTAGTATAAGAGGAGTTGATGGCGTTTTTTCCCCATTTGCTTAAATGGTACAAAGAAATAAGCGTATGGGTTTTTCCACCGCCAAACCCTGTTTGAAGGGAGATGACCCTGTTTTCGGCATCTTCCTTTCCGTTCAACCCTTTGATAACGGTTTTGGCCACGTTTTTAAGGCCGGCGGTGAAATAGGTTTTGGAAAAAAACACCCCGGGATTGCTGTATATTTCCCGTCCATGACCCAAGGCAACTTCGGCCAAATTAGCGGCAAATACGGATTCGTCCAAGCGGCCTTGTTTGATGTCTAAATGTGGGGTAACCACCCTAAACCAAGGCACTAAATTGCCCGGTGAGGTATTGTTTGGCCTTGTTTGGAGAACGGCTTGTTTGGGGCTTTCGGTTTTGACTTCCCGCAAGTTGTTCAGGGCTTCTTCCAGTTCGTTCATTTGAAGGGCCCGCGCTATGCCTTTCATGTAAATGAAGGTGGTGGCAAACTCGTCTTCGTTGATTTCCTGAAAATGAGCGAGCTTGTTTCGCACCTCGTTAATCGTTTCGAGATGAGTGGCCAATTTATTGGTATCTTTTTTAAAATCTGCTTTTAGCAGTTCTCTGTATTTGAGCGCAAAGCCTTTCAAGTGGGGATAATCTATGAGTGCTTCGGGCAAAGAACCCGATTTAAGGCCAACGTTCCAGCCTTCTCTTTGTATGGGATTTAAGGCCTCGACAAACCATGCCGGCCATTTATCGCCGGCTTCTTTCATTAACAAGGAAATGATATAGGGGCGAACGGCTTCAATAAAAAGCCCGAATGCTTTGTACAGGTGGTCGTTTTGTATTTGTGTGATGGCCATGTCTGATGAGTTTAGAAGAGCGTTGGTTGTTCTGATTTGTTTTTGTTGGTTTCCATGCTTTCGCGCAGGAGGCTTTCTTTGTTGGCAATCAGGCCGGTGGCTTGTTTGTGGTCGTCTGAGCCTGCCGGTAACACCTCGCAAAGCGCAGTGAGGACACGCCAAAAGCTGATATCGGCAGTATTGGCTATCTGATAGATATAATCTAAAAGCAAACCCCTGTTCGTGCCTTTGTAAAGGTACATGGCGCGGTGTACGCGGTCTATCAGGTAGCTGTCGGGTTTTAGCCCTGTGGTTTTATTGGCGGATATCCTCTCGGCAAAATTGCCGAGGGTTTGTTTATTGCCGTTTTTGATGAGCAAGTGGTTGCTGAACAACTCGTTGACGTTGATGCTCAACCCTACGCGGCTAAACTTGGCAGCATCGTCAAACTCGCTTTCGGTAAAACTGTACAGTTGCAGCCACCCGATATAGAACTTGGTAAAATCGTCTCCGTCAAAACCTTTGAGCAAGGCGTTAAAGGCACTTTCTTTGGCCATTTCCAACAACTCGGCAACGGTTACCTCGCTGCCATCGGCTTTTTCTACTTTTTGGTATTTGCCAAACTCGCTGACGGCTTTGCCAAAACAAGCGGTCAACAAATCTGCTCCCCTAAAACCCAACCGGTAAAGCAAATCCACTTCTTCGGCTACGGTTTTTTCGATGGCTTTTCTCACCTCTTTGTATTCGCCGTAGCCCACTCGTTGTGAAGGTTTAGCACATACGGTAACAGAAGACGATAAATATGATTTGTCGGTTTTTAATGCTCCGGTCATTTCGGTATCAGTAGCCCAAGACCCGGTAATATTCATTCGTGCTCCCAAAATGGAGTTACAAAGAGTGGTCCATGCTTCGGTACTTTGGTGGGCAAACATAATGCTGACCAAATCTGATGTTTGGTGCTCAATGGCATCGAAGATTTGCATTAATTTATTTTCAAAATGCGTTTTGGCAGTTTGTGCATTGCCCTTATGATGGTGTTTTAGTGCGGTACACTCTTCTGATTTTGGTGTTTGAGGGGTACCAAAGTTTAGCGGATAGATATTGCCCAAGGTTCTTTTCAACCAAACATAAAAAAAATCAGAAATGTCCGCATAAGCAATTGCATCGTAGTAGGGCGGATCGGTTACCGATACAGTAATGTATTTTTCGGGAAATTGATTTTTTTCGCCACTCGAAGCATTTTGTAATACAGTCGAAAATGGCTGGGTACATTCGGATTCAATATACCGGGTTAGCCAATCTAATTGGTTGGACGCACTACCCGAAGAATGACAAAATGGATTTGATTCGGGGTAATCAAAAACCATTGGTATTGCCTGTCTGCCCATAATTCTTTCTAATGTTTCCCTTCCAGTATGCCAAATGCCGAATGAAGTATTCGCAACGGCAATACGGTCAATTAAGATGCCCAAATAGGATAGAATTGCCTTGCTGTATTCAATTGTTGGGTCATGCAATTGGTGTTTTATGTCATTGAATTTTACTATTAAGGTTTGTAAGGTTACAAGTTGCCTAGCAGCGAACATTTGCGACCATTTGCTTATTCCCCAACCCCTACCACTTACCAAATCCGGAATTTCCTTCATTTCTTCATTAGGAATAATTGAAAGGTCTAATTTAGTTTCTTCAATATCTGATACTTCTAATTCCTTTTTAGTTGGAAGTCTATATGCTTTCCCTTCATTAGAATCTTCAATGATAGCGATTAAACGCTCCTTTAGCTTGTTGCTTTTTGATTGTTGTTTTAAATCTATTGTTGATGTTGTTCCTCCACAACAAGGGCATTTAAGGCTTTTACCCATCCATCCTTCTTCGTTAGATACCCCCTTTTTAATTTCAAATTCGATTTTTTTCCCGTCAATAATGGGATGAAGATAGACCTGTTTGGTTTTGGTATTGGCCAAATAGAAACCTTTCAGCAGAGGTACTTCAGCTCTGCAACTGGGGTTGCTGCAAGTGCCCACTCTTGCCCAATAGTAGGCAATGGGTTTGTTTCCGTGTTGGTCGGCGGGATATAGATGTCCGATTTCTTTTTCAGTAGCCGCTAATAGTTGTTTGGCATAAAAAGCCACATCAAAGCTAAGCCTGTTGGGAATGTTGACCGCCACCGTTTCGCCGTTTTCAATCACCATGTTATCGTTGGTCAGTTTATCCCATTCTGCTATGCAGTATAGTTTCAAAAATTCTGCTTTACTGTAAGTAATGGGTTTGCCGTATTTTTGCGGAAACTCCAGGCTGCCTTTTTGAATAATATGGGCAACGGGGTTGATGTCGTTTCCGTAAGTTTTGCAGCCCAACCGCGCGGCTTCCAAGGGGATGGCACCTCCGCCGGCAAAAGGGTCAAAAACTTTGGGCATTTTATCGAGGAAGGCAGCGATGGCGAGGTCTAAATTTTCTGTTTTTTGCCGCGTGTTTTCGGAAGGGAGATGCCGGTCGGCAAGGCCGTACAACTCTTGTTCGGCAGTTTTGATGGCTTGGTATAGTTGGTCAAATTCGGCCAATAATTCAACAGCCGTTTTTTGTTCCGAAGCACCGATGTTTACGGTTGCCTGATGACTGACAAAAATCAGTTTTCGGGCTTTGTTAATAATGGCTTCGTTGTTTTTGTTGTCCCATTTAATGAGGCTATTATTGTTGAGTTGGTTGTTGGCCGCCGGTTTTGGTTTTTGGTTTAACAGGTGTTGTTGCATATCGTCTGTAAACTTGCCGATAAACATTTGGAGGCGGTTGCGCAAATTATCTTCCATAGGGTCGAACACAACAGTCCAGGGAATATCTTTATAGGGATGGTAGGGGTCGTTGGGGTTGTTCTGTTTGCCCAACAAGATTTCGACAGCATCTTTAAATGCTTGCGGACAGTTTGGGTCTAAGGGGTCGGGCACCAAGCTGGCAAACACCACTGCGCGGCAAACGGGCAGGGGTCTTCTTGCCCACCACAGGTGGAGGGTAGAAATATGCCCGTGCCGGATAGACTTATCTCTTACGCTTTCGGCCGATATTTCTTTAATGGGGATGGCTACTTCGATGAGCTTTTTAGGTTGGTTCATGGGTGATGTTATAGTGGAAAGTTGAACTTGCTGGTAAAGAAACAGAAAAAGGGTTACAAAGCATTATGTGTTGGGTGATATTTTTGATTTCCATTCTTCCATAGGTAAGAAATACTGAACACCTTTTGATTTTAAATGAAAGAGAAGCGTTTTCGCCGGATTTTGGAAGCGGTACAATAGTGGCTCGGTTTTACAATTCATCACGATATACAACCACGCCGAATCGGCTAACTGTGCCATACGGTTCATCTCATTTTCGGACAACATGACACTGCCATCGCCGGCACTGCGCCCTTTCACTTCAATATATCTTTTCAGGCCTTCGGGGCTTATGCTTTTAATATCGTAGCCTTCGTTGTTAGCACTCACATCCTGGGGTTTCCATCCGTTGCTTTTTTCATAGTCCATAGCGGTTTTCATGGCAATTGCTTCTACCTCGTCGTCTCGGCTCATTCCGTAATGACTTTGGAATTCTACCTGCGTTAAAGGCACGACATAAGCACAGCCTAATACTTCGGGAGCTTTGGGATTTAGCTGTGCCATCAGTTCTAGGTTTTCTAAGCGTTTCTGCTTTTTGGCGATGAGTTCATTTTTGCGTTCCTCCTTTTTCATTATTTTTTCCTGCGCCTTCATATCGCCAATCAGCACTTTGCCTTGCTGCTCCTGAATTTCAGTTAGTAAATCAAATATGACTTGGGTAAAAGCAGATTCGAGATATTCTTTTCGATCTTTAGTGTCCTTTTGTATATGGTTTTTGGTATCTTCAAATTGCCCCAAAGTAATGTGTTCAAAGGCCCATTCGATAACATGGTGGGTGTTTAATACTTCGGGTGGTTCAATAGGTTTAGCAAATTCGAGAGGTGGATGTAGGTCAATAAACTTGGCAGGCGAGGTGATGTGAAATTGGCCGTTTTGGTCTTGATATACCATAACGAGTCTTTCGTCGGTAATGCTTTCGTTCGTTTTGCTTGCACGGTTATCAACAATCTGACTTTTTACAAAAAAAGCAAAGTAAGATTCTTTATCATCAGGCGAAATAAGGACAGTGCCTTTAATCATATCTTCGCGGTATTGGTTACGAACCACTTCGACAATACTATCAAAAACTGGGTTTCCGGGATTGATGTAATACACCGTTCCTAAATCGCCAAGTAATTGATAGTCGAGAAAAATTTGTTTGTCAAAACAAAATTGAATGGATTTAATGCTATCGTAGTGAATGTTGTATTTACGTTTTAATTCGACAATGACCGGTTCGGGCATTTTGTCTATACGGAAAATAGACCTTCTCAACTCGGTGAACCGTCCGCCTAAGTTTTGTAAAGCCTTTTCAAAAAACAAACGGATATAAATGGGCTGCAAACGTTTTTCATCCGAGTTTTCTTTCAATATTTTGGCATCCTTGTAATCAACGGTGCTGTGCGCTAATTTGTCTTTTTGAGCATTTATTTTTTCGGTAAAATTCAGTTTTAAGGTTTCCGTATCTTGCGCTAAAAACCTATCCAAGTCGGTTTCCATTCCATTGAATACAGAGTTGATGATATCTTCCAGCCCCACACCCTCCAAAACATCTTGAATGACATCATATACGCGGTCATCGCCGATTCCTTCGCGAATGATGTCTAATTTGGTCAAGAGTCTTTCCAACACTTTGCCCTCTTTCGTATTGCTTGCCACCATATTAAACACCAAGACATCTTGCTTTTGTCCGTAGCGGTGTATCCTTCCCATTCTTTGTTCCAATCGGTTAGGATTCCAAGGGATATCCCAATTGATGAGCAAACGGCAAAATTGCAGGTTGATACCTTCCCCTGCAGCATCGGTTGCAATTAAAATTTGGGTATCAGGTTTTGCAAATGCCCATTGAGCCTCTCTTCGCTCATCTACATTTTTTCCGCCGTGAATGGTGGCTACTTTGTATCCGCCACTTTTGGTTAAACGTGCTTCGAGATAAAGCAAGGTGTCTTTGTGTTCGGTGAAGATGACCAATTTTTCGCCATTTTCCAATACACCGTTAGACTTGAGCAATTCTTGCAGTTCTTGAAACTTCTTTTCTTCCTGTTTTCTGTTGTACAGGGATTCTGCCATTTCAAAAAGGGTCTTAACTTCGTTGGCTTCGGTATGAATTTCCCCCAAGCTATTGGCAGTGGTAAACAGTTTACTTTTCTTAGGGTCAGAAAGAATACTTTCCAGAGCATCACGTTCGTCATCTTCCAGATCTTCAAAATCCTCAATATTGTCCACATCAAAGCCTTCTAACTTATGCCGCTGATTAAACAAATTTGGATTTTTACGGGCTTCATCCAAAATGCCTTTTAGCGCAATATATCGCCTGTTCAATGTGTTTTTTAAAGCAAAGATGGAACTGACCAATCGGCGTTGCATAACAGTTAAAGCCAAGGAAACGTGTATATTTCTGCTTTCAGTAGCTTCTTCCTTTTTCTTTGTCAGATAAGTTGTAACCGCGTCATACAATTCTTTTTCTTCGGGCGTTAGTTGATAGGCAACTGTTTTGGTAAAGCGGTCTTTAAAGAGCGGCTTACCTTGCCAGTCTTTCATGTCTTCCTTCAACCTTCGGATAAAAAACTTATTGATGCCGTTGTGTCCCAACTCTTTAATGCGTGTAGAGGCAATATCGTTGGTCGCAAATATATCTTCATCCAACAACTGTAGTAGTTTTTTAAAAGTATCTGTTCTTCCTCTGTGAGGGGTTGCAGTAAGCAATAAAATGTGTTCGCATTGTTGCGATAAAGCATGGGCAGCTTTGTAACGAAGAGACAAGTATTGTTTTCTCCCGTAGTCGTAAGCCGAAAGTTTGTGACATTCATCAAACACGATTAAATCCCAATGAGCGTTACTTGCAACGTTCAATATTTCTTCACGACTGATAAAATCTATTGAAGTAATGATGCGTTGGGTGGTATGGAAAACGTTGGGGTCTGATGTAAACAAGCTCCTGTTTACTAAGGTAAATGAGATGTTGAATTTAACCCCCATTTCATCTTCTTGCCATTGCTTTGTCAATCCTCCGGGGGTGATGATTAAAATTCTTTCAGCAAGTCCTCTCATCATTAGTTCTTTGATGAGCAGTCCGGTCATGATCGTTTTACCGGCACCGGTATCATCAGCCAACAAAAAACGAATTTTGGGCAGCGGTAAAAGGAATTTATACACCGCTTCCACTTGATGTGGCAGTGGGTCAATTACACTACAATTTACCGCAAATAAGGGGTCGAACTGATAAGCCGAATTGATACGTTCAGCTTCGGCAAATAAAACAAACTTGTTAGGGTCGCCTTTGAAGTTGCAAGTTCCTTCTTGGACGAGAATCTCTAATCTTTCAAACTCTTCCTTGCTAATGACTTTACTGTTAGCGATGTTTGAGTTAACACCCGTATATTTAATAGAAACCATTGCCCCTAAAGATTGTATCGCAGTTATCGTTACCGGTTCTGCGGGTATTAGGTTTTTAACAATTTGTCCTTTTTCTATTGGCATAAGTTATTTTCTACTTGTTATTAAAAATAAACAATTTAATCTTCAATCAACCTTACTGTGTTCATCATGTTTCTCCATTTCCCAATCTCAATTTGGTAATTCGAAGTTAGTGCAAAGCGTTATGCCCTCTATATCCAATTCTGCTTCAAAAATACATAAAAATTTGCAACTACATCTTTTCTCTGTATTTTCAACCAACACTCTACCGTTTAACCTAAATCTTTTGTCAATTGGAAGTGGGTATTCGGTGAATTCTGTTAGAAGCATGATAACGACAGTTGGAAAACGGGACTAAAAACCATAGCTTTACGTTAACTAAAACTAAACTCCAACAACCATGAAAAACTCAATCTTCATTTTAATCGTAGCCGTTGGGATTGCTACGAACGGATTTGCACAGACAGTTAATCAAGTTACCATTCTCCCTTCAAATCCGACTACCAACGATAGCATCAGTGTTATTTCAGACTTTTCCTATTTTGGAGAATGTTCTTACGGCATGGTTTATTCCTATCATGACCTGATAGATACCCTCCTGCTCATCATGCCCACTTATTGCGGATATTGGTTAACCACACCATGCAACAGTATTGATACTTTTATCATAGGAACCTTACCGGCTGGAAATTATACCCTCCGCATTGAATATCATCAAGGCAGCGTTTGTCCGATTAGCGGGTTTGATGCCACGATTGCTCAGTTTGATACGTTGATAACGGTAACCGAAACGACAGGCATGAACGATGTGGTTTTCCCTAATCCTATAATGAACCTTTACCCCAACCCGGTCAAAGAAGAGGTCATCGTTGACATTCAAGATGTAGAAGCCCTATATGGCTATCAACTCAAAATAGTCAATACAACAGGGCAAACAGTTTATGCAGGCACGATTCATCATAAAAAGTTTACTGCCGACTTGTCAACTTGGGGAAGGGGATTGTACATTGTAACGGTTATTGACTTAAAGGGACAAACGGTTGATAAACGAAAGTTGGTCATCCAATAGATACCGACATATTCCCCCCAAACAAATAACAATCATCACCTCAATAAGCAAAGAATGACCACTTATCACGTATTGAATGGAGACTGTTTGGCAGATCAGTTAAGGCAAACCGGTATAAACCAAAATTTTATTGTTTGCAGGGAATGTTTGGTTGAAGGCGAAGTGGATGCCGGTTCTATTGCCGAATTTTGGGTAAAGAGAGCAAAATTCATTGCCGGTACCTATCATGCTTCGACCGAAGAATATTTTAGTAGAACGGTAAGGGAGTTTGAAAAACTGGAAAAACTACCCGATGGTTCTGAAGTCAGTTTGTGGTTTGAGAACGATTTGTTTTGCCAAGTCAATATGTGGTTTGTCTTGTTCATCCTTTCCAATCAACCTGCCCTGAATATCTATCGGGTTTTTCCGGTGATAGAAAGCAAAGCCGACACTTGGAAGGGGTTTGGGATGTCGAGTGCCGAACAGCTTGTTCGGGCTTTTGCTGCAAAAGTCCCGTTTCGGGATGAAGACATTGCATTGGGAAAAAAGTTGTGGGAGGCTTATCAAAAAAGCGACTTTAAGAAGTTGAAAGAATTGTCCAAGGAGACTTCGGACTGTTTTGAGTTTTTGGAAGAAGTCGGTCAGGCACATCTTGACAGGTTCCCATTGGATGGTTCGTTGGGAAGGCCGGAACGCATGGTAAAACAAATTGTGGATACTGTATCAAAAGACTTTCAAACAGTTGTCTCTGTGTTTTCAGACCTTGAAGGGGTTTATGGGTTTGGTGATTTACAAATCAAAAGCATTTACGACAAGCAAACTTAAATTCAATATTTTTTGGGTCATGCATACTCAAAATTGATATGGAGTACTAAATTTGTATTAAACATAGGGCTGCCATGATACACCTATGTCTTGTGAATACATAGAAACACCTACTTAACGATGTATGTGGTTTAGGATATTTTCACTTCAGTCTTTACGCACATTCCCCCGCTGTTTGCTTCATCAATGTTTTATCATAACCTTCTAAATTAACAAAACATGCAAACATTAGCCGACCTCCAACCGATTTTGCTGATTACATTGCTCATCGTGATGTATAGCATCGAAAGTTTCAGACCCTATTTGGCAAAACCTGCCAACAAGAAACAGCACGATACCCACAATTTTATTCTCTCCTTTATTTCATTTGTGGTAAATGGTTTGGTGGGCACTGCTGTGGTGTTTACGGTTGTATATACTACCGATCATCAGTTTGGGTTATTTAATCAGGTTCAATTACCCGATGCCGTTGAAATCATAGCGAGTGTGTTGCTTATTGATTTTGGCAGTTATTGTAACCATCATTTGATGCATAAGATTCCGTTTTTATGGCGTTTTCACAGGGTGCATCATTCCGACCTAAATCTGAACACCTCCTCCTCTTTGAGGTTTCACCCTTTTGAGGTGGTTTACTCACAAGGCATTTACTTTTGTGTTGCCATTTTGGTGTTGGGCGTTTCTATGACCTCATTTATTATTTATAGCACACTTGGTTTGATTTTCGTCATTATTCAACACAGCAACACAAAGTTTCCGGACTGGATTGAAAAATACGGGCGATATGTTTTCTCAACTCCCGGTTGGCACAAAATCCATCACTCAGACGACCAAATATTTACCGACAGTCATTTCGGAGATGTATTTACCTTTTGGGACCGGATTTTTGGCACATGGCATAAAGTAAGTCCCGAAGAAATTAATTACGGGTTAAAAGAATTTGCAGATTCAGACAAGCAAAAAGCCGGTTTTCTGCTTCGCGCACCGTTTATTGATGTAGCAAAAAAATAACACCCCTCAATATACTATCCCACTCACTTACGACAGAACAATTTCTTCTTGATGGCAATACCCCAGAAATGACTTCCGTTTTACCCCAATTGATTTACTTTTGAGGATAAAACAGAATTAATGGAAAAGCTGATCATCTTTGATGTGGACGGAGTTTTGCTGGATAGCGAAACGCTCTACATGGAAATGAACCAAATTTTGTTTCAACAGTTAGGGGCAGACATCAACTATTCAGAATATCAAACCTTTATTGGGATTTCCGGAACTAAAATGTGGACGTATATCAAAGAGAAATCCGGTTTATCACAATCTGTTGATGAATTAATAACCCTTGAAAAGGAACTTAAGCATGTCACACTAAAAGAGACCGACTTAGATCCTATCCGATAACTGTAGGAATAGGGGAGATACTGCATAAGATTTCT
>CALCIK010000190.1 GCA_937907475.1 uncultured Bacteroidota bacterium
TGTAAGTGCCGCATGACGGAACGCTTAAAGAAGTAGCAGATAGGCACTCGTCATTTACAGCCGGAGGAGGCAAGTCTGTACAATTGGCGGTGAGGGTGAAAGATCCCGTTGCAGTTCCGAAACCCGCTACCAAGATATAATAGGTAACACCGTTGACGGCAGCAAATGAAACTTCAGATTGTAACCCGCAAAAATCGTCGTTTCCGACTACGCAGGTAAACGCACCGCAAGAGCCGGTATAAACGAAAATTTTATTGTCATAACTTGTGCCACCACACGAAGTAAGTTGAACATTCTGGTTGTTGGCAGTAAAGGTGTACCATAAGCTACCTGCAGTACTTGCAGTAGTAGTACAATCAGGCCCATTACCTACACTGCTTGCGCCCACAGTACTACCGGTTACGGTTTGTCCACAGGTAAGTGGAAAGGCAGTAGCGCAAGTGTCATTAAATAAGGCACAAGTTACTCTGCGTTCTCTATTTGTAGAGGCTTCATCACAAGCGATGCTGAGGTGAGTGTAGAATCGTATGGTACCGGTAAAAGTTGCCGTCCAAGAAACAGAACCTGTGCCACTGTTGTAGATAGTTGTACCTGTGGCATCGGTTAAAGTAATAAAGTCGGTTGCCACAGAACTCGAAAAAGTATATGCCTGACCGCTCGTTACATTGACTACTGAATACTCACCTGCCCAACCATTAGCAACAATCACTTCCGGAGAACCCGTACAAAGAGGAGTGTACGCAGCAGCGGGAAACTGTCCAAATGATGCAGTGGTACAACCGGTAGGAGGTGTACAACAGAAAGATGCAGAGGTAAATGTTAGGTTTGGCCCTAATGTGCCTGATAATAAGGGTCCATACTCACAACTCACGCTATAAGTAGCGCAGTTGTCATTAAAACTACCCTGTGTTTCGATAAAGAAAGTGAAAGGTCCGATATCATTTCCCGTTCCTGATGCTACATAAGTGAAGGTTCCGGCAACATTTACCGGATTTACAGTAAACACTGTAACATTAGATGCGTTTCGTATTTGAAAACTAACTTCATCTAAAAAATTGGCGCAAGCACCAATATTAATGGTGTATGTACCGGAACAACCAACACCGGAAGGAGGTGCAGTAATAGCGGTAATCAGCATGGAGAAATTATTAGTAACTCCAAAATTGCGCTGACAACCATTATTGGCAGCCACACTACCGCATCGGGTAACAAAACTTGTGGCCGGTTCTCCCGGTGGAGTACTGCCCACTATGGGAGTCTCACCAAGAATCCAAAACACATCGTTTCGGCTGGCATTCAATACTACCGATATGGTATTATCAACTTCGGTCGTTAAATCAACCGGTGTTGGATAATTAATGGTAACAACCACAATAGCCCCAAGCGTAGTAGGCGTTACAGTTGCCGTTTGCACCGAACCCGGTACCAATACACCTAATCCATTTCCACAAGGGGTATTGCCGGTACCATTGGTAGAGCAATCGGTGTAAATGCTTGCGGTGATGGTATAGGGGTCTAAACTGGTTAAAGTAAATAACTCTACTTGAATTTGGGTTACATACCTGTCAGAACCGCCCAATACAATTACATCGCCTAAGCTACAAGCAGGCCCGTTTGCAATAGGAGTTATTTCTCCTCCTGAAGTACCTACTTGTGTGGTACTGTATATAGTGGTTTGGGCAGCAATATTACCACCGATAAATAAGAGTAGTGCCATAAAAGACAAACTCCAACTACGCATTTTGCCACAGAAATTGTGTGGTAAAAATGACGCACCAAAAGATCTTGGGTCAAAATTTTTCATTTAATATAGTTTTGATTAATTAACTGTTTTTAAGACTTTTCTAAAATAATACGGATTGGCAAGTTAGCGTTATTTTTTGCTTTTTTCAATCAATGTCGCTTTGTTCCTAAGCAGTTTGTTTTCCCTAATCATATCCACAAATGTTTGAGGTCGAAATGATACTTCTGTTCTTAGTGCAGCGTCTTGCT